>CANRXB010000056.1 GCA_947643715.1 uncultured bacterium | reverse complement strand
AGTCAGTCAGTCAGTCAGTCAGTCAGTCAGTCAGTCAGTCAGTCAGTCAGTCAGTGGACCCTACACTCTATATCCGGCGCGGACGCAATAGCGAGATCGAAGTATCACGCTTCTTGTTCGCGGTAGAGATCATGCTATGCCATTACGCGCTGGTGTACGGCTACCGGTTCTTTTCCCGGGGGGCGATCGGCGTCGAGTTCTTTTTGCTGTTGTCCGGCCTGCTGATGGGGCATTCGGCCCATCGGCTCACCGCTTCGGGCAGGGTGGGATCGATCGGGAACGCGTCCTGGGAGCATCTGAGGAAAAAGATCTCGGTGTTCTATCCGTATTACCTCTTCGCCATCGCGTTCTCGTTCCTCTTCGTGCGCACGATCCTGGCCAAGAATGTAGGCGCCCACACGTTCGTATCGATCTTGAAGGGGATCCCGCAATATCTCATGCTGGAGATGAGCGGCGCGTATGTGGGATCCCCCGTGGGGATCTCAGGGCGGTGGTATCTGTCGGCGATGGTGCTGGCGACGGCGATCCTCTTCCCGATCCTGCTCCGGCTGGGCGACTATGCGAAAAAGATCCTGTTCCCGCTAATCGGGGTCTTTGGGCTGGGCTACCTCCAGCAGAACTATGGCGGGATCATGGACAGTTACGTGTGGAACGGCTTCGCGGGCCTGGGCCTGATCAATGCGCTGGCACAGATCTCGCTGGGCGCGGCGGCCTACGAGCTGGCGCGCCGGCTCTCTCAGGTGGAGTTCACGACGCTGGGGAAGGTGGCGCTGACGTGCGTCAAGGCGGGATGCTACCTGGCCGCCTTCCTGTACGGGAACGACAGCCTTGCCGTGGAGCCGCTGATCATCGTGCTGCTGCTGCTCCCGGCGATCGTCCTGAGCTATAGCCGGGCCGGGTACAGCCTTTGTGAGCTGCATGGGTGTGACAAGCTGTTCCTGTTCTTGGGGAAGATCAGCCTCCCGCTCTATGTGATGCACGTCCCGATCGGCGAGATGGTGCAGACCTTGGTGGGGAAGGAGCTCGCCCCCAGATACGTGCCGTATATGATCGTCCTGAGCCTCGTCACGGCCATCGCGCTGCCGGCGCTGATCGAGGCGCTGGGAAAGGGGGCGGGCGTGCTGCGCCGCTGCTTCATCCGCGGATGAGTGCGGTCGAAGAAAGGAGATAGTCGTGGGGGATAGAAAAAACTATGCGATCGAATGGTACCGGTATTTTTTTGCGTTCTTCATATGCACGCTCCACTTCAAGGAGTACTTCGGCGATCCATATCCCTTCGGCGGGGCCTATCTCGCGGTAGAATTCTTCTTCATCGTCTCAGGCTTTTTCCTGATGCAGTCGATCGACCGGCAGAAGGGCGGCACAGAGGGACTGGGCCTGGAACGCGGGACGGCGGCCTTCTTCGTGAAAAAGTTCAAGCACCTATATCCGCAGTACATCTTGTCCTGGGCGCTGCTGGCCGCGTACAGCGTGCTGTCCCGGCATTCTTTGACGATCCGGGACATCCTGGTGGATCATCCGGCCGAGATCTTCATGCTCCAGATACTGGGCGCAGGGAAACGGCTCAATCCGGCGATGTGGTACGTCAGCGCCCTGCTGTTCGTGTCGGTGGTCGTATACTACCTGGCGAACAAGAACAGGAAGAGGTTCGTCTATGCGATCGCGCCTGTGTGTACCGTGCTGATCTATTCCTACCTCTATCAGACCGTGGGGGCGCTGGGCGGCGTGGGCTGGAAGAACCTGCTGATCGTCCGGGAGGGCTTCTGGCGGGGCCTGGCGGGCATATGCCTCGGCTGCATCGTATACGAGGCATATACCAAGCTGGACGCGGCGGCGCAGCGGCGGTTCCCGATCCTGCGGACCGTCTATGAGGTGGGGACGCTGTGCCTGCTGTCCGTCATGTTCTACCGCCCGGGCAACACCGCGGCGGACTTCACCCTCACCGCGATGATGGCCCTGCTGGTGCTCAGCGCCATGTGCTCCGGTCCTGACAGCGGCGGATATCTCAGCAGGCTGCTGTGCAGGGTCAAGATCGATGGGCGGTATGCCTACGCGATCTATTGCGGCCACTGGCTGATCAACTGCATCGTCCGGGACCACTTCCCGGGCTACCCCTTTTATCCCGCGCTGGCGGTGTACCTGATCGTCACCGTCGCCGTGTCGGTATGCACCACGAAACTGATCGAACTCACGACCTCTCCCCTCGGGGGGGGGGTAAAGGAGGCGGTGGGATGTCTATCATACAGCGTTTGAGATGTCACCGCTTCCTCTTCGAAGAGCTGGTGAAGCGGGACTTCAAGAAGAAGTACAAGCGGACGGTATTGGGCATGGCATGGAGCGTCTTGTCCCCCCTGTTGACGCTGCTGGTCATGCGGCTGGTGTTCACCCAGTTCTTCGGCCGGGGGATGGATCACTACACGACGTATCTGTTCTGCGGCAACCTGGTGTTCTCCTTTTTCAACGAATCCACCTCCCAGGGGATGACGTCGCTCATGGGGAACGCGGGCATCTTCACCAAGGTGAACGTGCCGAAGTATCTGTTCCTGCTCTCGAAGAGCGTGCAGACGCTGATCAATTTCAGCCTGACCCTATGCGTGTTCTTCCTCTTCTGCGGGTTGGACGGTATCACGTTCACCTGGAAGTTCGTGCTCTTGATCTATCCGGTCTGCTGCCTGACCCTGTTCAACGTCGGGGCAGGGCTGATCCTGTCCGCCCTGTTCGTGTTCTTCCGGGACATCCAGTACCTGTGGACGGTGTTCACCCAGCTATTGATGTATATGTCCGCCATCTTCTATACGATCGACAGCTACAGCCCATTGGTGCAGGACCTGTTCCTGCTCAACCCGGTCTATCTGTTCATCCGGTATTTCCGGAAGATCGTGATCGAAGCCACGATCCCCACTGTTTGGTTCCATCTGCTGATGGCGGCGGACGTGCTGGCAGTGGTGGCGTTAGGGTGCTGGATGTACAAAAAGTACGATACGCGTTTCCTGTATTACGTCTAGTCATGTGGAGAGGCTCGGGACGGTCCCATGTTGGTATTTCGTTCCAATGCCGCCGTCAGATGAAAAAATTTTCAAAAAGGAGTACCTTTCCGTGATACGCTGTGTTATAATGTGATGGATCGTTGATTTCGACTTGGAAAGGATCGATGCCGCCGTGAAATGTCCGTACTGTGCCCATTTGGAGAGCAAGGTGGTGGACTCACGCCCCGCCGATGAGGGGAGCAGCATCCGCCGCCGTCGGGAGTGCCTGTCGTGCCGGAAACGGTTCACTACTTATGAGACCATGGAGAGCCTGCCTCTGATGGTCATCAAGCGGGACGGCAGCCGTCAGGCTTTCGACAAGAACAAGCTGATGAACAGTATGCTCAAATCCTGCGAGAAGCGTTCGGTGCCCATCTCCACCCTGGAACGGCTGACCAGTGAGATCGAGCAGTCCTTGCAGAACGAGATGGAGCGTGAGGTGCCCAGCACGCGGATCGGCGAGCTGGTGATGGAGAAGCTGAAGGACGTGGACGAGGTGTCCTACGTGCGCTTCGCCTCCGTATACCGCCAATTCAAGGACATCAACACCTTCATGACAGAGCTGACCAAGCTGCTGGAGGAAAAATGAGGCTTGCGGCCCGCCGGGCGTCCCCCGGCGGGCTTTTGCCGCCGTTCCCCCGATATCCGGGGAAAACCGGCTCGATACGGTGCGGGGAGCGGCCCGCGTCCGGCGATTATGAACGGAAAGTGAATTTTTTCCTTGGGACTCAAAATTTTTGAAATGAGGGGTTGATTTTTTACTGCAAACGGGGTATCATCATTCTCGTGGTTAGCACTCAGGTATTTGGAGTGCTAAACCGACCGGATCAGTTCATACGTAGATCATGATATAAGGAGGAACCAATTATGAATCTCAAACCCCTGTCTGACCGCGTGATCCTCAAGGCTGTGGAGGCCGAGGAGACCACCAAAGGCGGCATCATCCTCACCTCCAGCGCGAAGGAGAAGCCCGAGATGGCCGAAGTCGTGGCCGTGGGCCCCGGCGGCATGGTGGACGGCAAGGAGGTCGTCATGACCGTGAAAGCGGGCGACAAGGTGCTCACCAGCAAGTATTCTGGCACTGAGGTCAAGGTGGACGGTGAGGAGTATACCATCGTGCGCCAGAACGATATCCTGGCCATCGTGGAGTGATCGGGAGCTGTAGAACATCTCAATCTCATATATTTTGGAGGTAATGCGTTATGTCTAAGATCATCTGCTACGGCGAGGAGGCCCGTCACGCTCTGGAGCGGGGCGTCAACCAACTGGCCGATACCGTCAAGATCACCATGGGCCCCAAGGGCCGCAACGTGGTGCTGGACAAGAAGTTCGGCACGCCCCTGATCACCAACGACGGCGTGACCATCGCCAAGGAGATCGAGCTGGCCGATCCCTTCGAGAACATGGGCGCGCAGATCGTGAAGGAGGTCTCCACCAAGACCAACGACGTAGCCGGCGACGGCACCACCACCGCCACCCTGCTGGCCCAGGCCATCATCCGCGAGGGCCTGAAGAACCTGGCCGCCGGGGCCAACCCCATGGTGATGAAGAAGGGCATCTCCAAGGCCACCGATGCCGCCATCGAGGCCATCAAGGGCCATTCCAAGCCCGTCTCCGGCACCTCCGACATCGCCCGGGTAGGCGCGATCTCCTCCAGCGACGAGGCCATCGGCACGCTCATCGCCGAGGCCATGGAGAAGGTGAGCCATGACGGCGTGATCACCGTGGAGGAGTCCAAGACCGCCGAGACCTATTCCGAGGTGGTGGAGGGCATGCAGCTCGACCGGGGCTACATCACCCCCTATATGGTCACCGACACCGAGAAGATGGAGGCCGTGCTGGACGACGCGCTCATCCTGCTCACCGATAAGAAGATCTCCTCCATCCAGGACCTGCTGCCCATCCTGGAGCAGGTGGTGCAGTCCGGCCGGAAGCTGCTGATCGTGGCCGAGGACGTGGAGGGCGACGCGCTGTCCACCCTGCTGGTGAACAAGCTGCGGGGCACCCTGAACGTGTGCTGCATCAAGGCCCCCGGCTTCGGCGACCGCCGCAAGGAGATGCTGGAGGACATCGCCATCCTCACCGGCGGCACTGTGGTGTCCTCCGACCTGGGCATGGACGTGAAGGAGACCACCATGGACATGCTGGGCACCGCCCGCCAGGTGAAGGTCCAGAAGGAGAACACCATCATCGTGGACGGCGCGGGCTCTGCCGACGCCATCTCTGCCCGGGTGGCCCAGATCCGCAAGGCGATCGAGACCACCACCTCCGACTATGACAAGGAGAAGCTCCAGGAGCGTCTGGCCAAGCTGGCCGGCGGCGTGGCCATCATCCGCGTGGGCGCGGCCACCGAGGCGGAGATGAAGGAGAAGAAGCTGCGCATCGAGGACGCCCTGAACGCCACCCGCGCCGCTGTGGAAGAGGGCATCGTGGCCGGCGGCGGCGCCGCCTACGTGGACGCGATCTCCGCTGTGGAGTCCCTGCTGGACACGCTGGAGGGCGACGAGAAGACGGGCGCCAACATCGTGGCCAAGGCTCTGGCCGAGCCCATGAAGCAGATCGCCGCCAACGCGGGCATCGACGGCTCCGTGGTGCTGGAGCGGGTGAAGTCCGCCAACAAGACCGGCTATGGGTTCGATGCCTACAAGGAGGAGTACTGCGACATGATCGCCTCCGGCATCGTCGATCCCACCAAAGTGACGCGCTCCGCGCTGGAGAACGCCAGCTCCGTGGCCTCCGTGCTGCTGACCACCGAGTCCCTGGTAGCCGACAAGCCCGAGCCTCCCGCTCCGGCGGCGGCGCCCGCGCCCGACATGGGGATGTACTGAGAAAACTTCCGCGAAGGCCCCCGGACATGGTCCGGGGGCCCTTTTTCTCGGGCTTGTCGGCGTTTTGGGGTCCCCATCGGAGCCCAGCGGAGCGGGTCCGATGGGGAAAGGCGGAGCGTGCCGGATTTCGAGTGCAGATCGAAACGATACCGGCTGATGAAGGAGCTGACCCAGGAGCAGCTCGCCGTCCAGGTGGGGGTGCGCCGGGAGACGATCATGCGTCTGGAAAAAGCCCGATACGACCCGTCCCTCAAGCTCGCGGTGGACATCTCCAGAGCGGTGGAGGCCCCCATCGAGGACATCTCCATTTTCCCGTGACCTTCCTGTGCAAATTCCGCCTTGCCTCCTTTTCAAATGCCTTGTGATGTGGTATGATATCCCGGTAAAGGGGTGAGCGCTGTGAAGCTGTCGGAACATCATGAGGCCGACGTCCTGTCCTTCTTCCGTGACAGACCGTCTGAGCTGGCGACCTATGAGGCGCTCCACCGGGAGATGGGAGCGGCGTTCCCGGAGGCGTCGGTGAAGGTGCAGAAGAGCCAGATCGGCTTCTATGGGAAGCACCTGTTCGCCATGGTCTCCCTGCCCAAACGCAAACGCGATCCCGGGATCGTGGTCACGTTCGGCCTGGGCCGCAGGGAGCTCTCCCCTCGCGTCGAGACGGCGGTGGAGCCCTACCCAGGCCGCTGGACCCACCATGTCCCCGTGACGGGGGAGGACGAGCTGGACGGCGAGCTGCTGGGCTGGCTCCAGGAGGCCTGGGCGTTCGGCCAGGCCAAGGGAAGGAGGGCGGCGCCATGATCCGGATCGCCATCGCCGAGGACGATCCTCAGTGCTTCGCTCAGTTGGAGCAGTATATCGAGGACTATGGCCGGGAGACGGGGCGCGCGTTCCAGATCGTCCACTACGACAACGGCGAGGACCTGGTGGAACGCTACAGGCCGGAGTTCGACCTGATCCTCCTGGACGTGGAGATGCCCTACATGGACGGGATGACGGCGGCGGGGTACATCCGGGAAAAGGACCCGGAGGTGGTCATCATCTTCGTCACCAACCTGGCCCAATACGCCATCCAAGGCTACTCGGTGAACGCCTTGGACTATATCCTCAAGCCGGTGAACTATTTCTCCTTCTCCCAGCGTCTGGGCCGGGCGCTGCAATTCGTGCGCAAGAAGGAGGGCGCCTGCCTCACTGTCGCGGTGAAGGGAGGGGCGGTGAAGCTGGAGATCGACGGCATCTTCTATATCGAGCGTCTGGGCCGGCAGCTCATGTTCCACACCCGCTCCGGGATACACGCCTCCACCGCCACCCTCCAGCAAGTGGAGGAGGCCCTGGCGGGCAAGGGCTTCGCCCGCTGCAACAAGGGCTATCTGGTGAACCTGGAGCATGTGGACGGCGTGCAGGACGGCTGCGCCATGGTCCGGGGGGACCGGCTGATCATCAGCCGCGGCCGCCGCAGTTCGTTCCTGGAGGCCCTCACGGATTGGGTGGGGGGTGTGAGCTCGTGAACACGATCTACCAGTCCGATCTTCCCAGGATGGTCACCGCGATGGCGGAGTGGTGCGCCTGCCTGACCATCATCGCCAAATATCCCCGGCGGTACGGCGGCCCCCGGCTGTGGGGGCTGCTGGGGGCTGGGCTGGCGGTCCAGTGCCTGTTCCTCACGATGACGGACGCGCTGCACATCATCCTGTGGCTGCCCTGCATGATGGCGGCGGTGGGGCTGATGCTGGCGCTGATCGCCGCTTGCTGCGACATGCCCCTGACCAGCGCCGCGTACTGCACGGTGCGGGCCTTCCTGCTGGCGGAGTTCGCCGCTTCCTTGGGGTGGCAGCTCTATTCCTATACCCGATATGCCCTGGGGTGGCAGGACGCGGAGACGAAAAAGAACGTGCTGGCCGCCGCTATCCTGGCGGCGGTGTTCGCGGTGGTCTTTTTCGGCATGTACTGGCTGGAGAAGCGCAGGGCCGATCCCCGCACCGCCATGGCTTTCCAGTTCAAGGAACTGTGGAGCCCTGTCCTCATGGCGCTGGCCTGCTTCTTCCTGAGCAATCTCAGCTTCGTATACAGTGACACGCCCTTCACCAGCTCGGAGCTGACGGACATCTACAACATCCGCACACTGGTGGATCTGGCGGGGGTGACCATGCTGTATGCGTACCATGTGCAGCGGTGCGAGCTGTACATGCAGAGGGAGCTGGACGCGATCCAGCACATCCTCCAGAACCAGTACATCCAATACCGCCAGTCGCGGGAGAGCATCGAGGTCATCAATCACAAGTACCACGACCTGAAGCACCAGATCGCCGTGCTTCGGGCCGAACAGGACGACGCCAAGCGCATCGCCTATCTGGACGGGATGGAAGAGGAGATCCGGGACTACGAGGCGCAGAACAAGACCGGAAACTCCGTACTGGACACGGTGCTCACCGGCAAGAGCTTGTATTGCGCCCGCCATGGCGTGGAGCTCACCTGCGTGGCCGACGGGGCCCGGCTGGAGTTCATGGACGTGATGGACATCTGCACCATCTTCGGGAACATCCTGGACAATGCCATCGAGTGCGAGCTGCGGATCGAGGACAAGGGGAAGCGGCTGATCCATTTGGCGGTGTACGCCAGGAAAGACTTTTTGGTGATCCGGTGCGAGAACTATTGCCCGGAAGAGATAGAGTTCCAGGACGGCCTGCCCGTGTCCACCAAACGGGACGCCGTTTACCACGGCTACGGCATCAAGTCCATCCGCCACGCCGCCGGGAAGTATGGCGGCGCGATGACCGTCCACAGCCGGGACGAATGGTTCGAGATCAACCTCATGATCCCATTGGCGGCGGGCATAGCGATGGATCGAAGGGAGGAGGCTCAGCGATGACGAGGAAAGAGGACATGGCCGTCCTGCGGGCGGATACGCAGGTCCATTACAACTGCGCTCAGGCGGTGGTGGTCCCGTTCGCCCAGGACATGGGCATCACCAGGGAACAGGCATACGCCCTGACGCTGGATCTTGGCGCGGGCATGGGCTGCGGCTCCACATGCGGGGCGCTGGTGGGCGCGCTCATCGCTTTGGGCGGATCGGGCGTCCCGCAGGAGAAGCGGCTGGAGCTGATCGCCCAGTTCCGGGCGGAGAACGGGGCCATCGACTGCGCCAGCCTGTTGGCAGCGGCCCGCCAGCGGGGCGAGGAGAGGAAGCAGCATTGTGACCGGATGGTGCGCCAGTGCGTGGAGTTCCTCTGCCGGGAGACGGGCTTGGAGTGAAAAACTGATAGCAAGGAGTCATATATGGAGACGATCATACAGATATTGGCCCGAGAACTCGACCGGCCACAGCAACACATCGAGAACATCATCACCTTGTTGGACGAGGGGAACACCGTCCCTTTCATCGCGCGCTACCGCAAGGAGCTCCACGGGGCCATGGACGATCAGCTCATCCGCCAGTTGGCCGACCGCCTGCAATACCTGCGAAACCTCCAGGACCGCCGGGACGAGGTGAAGCAGTCCATCGAGAGCCAGGGGAAGCTCACCGAAGAGCTCTCCGCCGCCATCGACGCCGCATCGACCTTGGCGGAGGTGGAGGACCTGTACCGCCCGTACAAGCAGAAACGGCGCACACGCGCCACGATGGCGAAGGAGAAGGGGCTGGAGCCCCTGGCCCTGCTGCTGTTCGCGCAGCAGCCGGACTGCCCCGATCCACTGAGCGAGGCGGCGAAGTATATCGATCCGGAGAAAGGGGTGGAGACCGCCGAGGACGCCCTCCGGGGCGCATCCGACATCGTGGCGGAACTCGTCTCCGACGACGCGGACATCCGCAAGTCCTTGCGGGAGCTGTACAACAAGCGGGCCGTGCTCACCTCCTGCGCGGCGGCGAAAGAGCCGGAGGACAGCGTATATCGGCTCTACTATGAGTTTTCGAGCCTGATATCCAAAACGCAAGGGCATCAGATATTGGCCATCAACCGGGGAGAGCGGGAGGATATCCTGAAGGTCGGTGTGGAGCTCGACCGGGAACCGGCCCTGGTGGCGATCCGCCGGGCGGTGGTCCGTCCGGGCTCCGCCGCGATGGAGTTCGTCAAGGCCGCCGCAGAGGACGCTTACGACCGGCTCATCGCCCCCTCCATGGAGCGGGAGGTGCGCTCCGAGCTGACGGAGCGGGCCAGCGAAGGGGCCATCGGACAGTTCGCGCTGAACCTGCGGCCCCTGCTGATGCAGCCCCCGGTGAAGGGGTTCGTCACCATGGGGCTGGACCCGGGCTACCGCATGGGCTGTAAGGTGGCGGTGGTCGATCCCACCGGCAAGGTGTTGGACACCGCGGTGGTCTATCCCACCCACGGCGAGCGGGGGAAGAACGAGGCCATCGAAAAGCTGGCGGCCCTGATCGGGAAGCATAGGGTGGCCCACATCGCCATCGGGAACGGCACGGCCAGCCGGGAGACGGAGCAGATGACGGTGGAGCTCATCCGCAAGGTGGGCGGCGGGGTCAGCTATATGATCGTCAACGAGGCGGGGGCGTCGGTGTATTCCGCGTCCAAGCTGGCGGCGGAGGAGTTCCCGGAGTTCGATGTGAACCTGAGGAGCGCCGTGTCGATCGCGCGCAGGCTCCAGGATCCGCTGGCGGAGCTGGTGAAGATCGACCCCAGGTCCATCGGCGTGGGGCAGTATCAGCACGACATGCCCCAGGCCCGTCTGGGCGAGGCCCTGGACGGGGTGGTGGAGGACTGCGTGAACTGCGTGGGGGTGGACGTGAACACCGCCTCCGCGCCCCTGCTCACCCGGGTGGCGGGGCTGAACGGGACCACTGCCAAGAACATCGTGAGATACCGGGAAGAGAACGGGCCGTTCACCACACGGAAGCAGATCTTGAAGGTGCCCAAGCTGGGGCCCAAGGCGTTCGAACAGTGCGCTGGCTTCCTGCGGGTGCCGGACAGCAGCTCGCCCTTGGACGATACCGCCGTCCATCCGGAGAGCTACAAAGCGGCGGAGAAGCTGCTGGCGATCTGCGGCCATGACATGGCGGACGTGAAGGCGGGGCGGCTGGGGGACCTGCGGGACCGGCTGTCGGTCTACGGTCAGGAGAAGGCCGCGGCGGAGTGCGGCGTGGGCGTGCCCACGCTGCTGGACGTGGCCGCTGAGCTGCTCAAGCCCGGCCGGGATCCCCGGGACGAGCTGCCCGCCCCTGTGCTGCGCACCGATGTGATGGATATGAAGGACCTGAAACCCGGCATGGAGCTGAAAGGGACCGTGCGCAACGTCATCGACTTCGGGGCCTTCGTGGACATCGGGGTCCATCAGGACGGACTGGTCCACATCAGCCAGATCTGCGACCGATATGTGAAGCATCCGTCGGACGTGCTCAACGTGGGGGACGTGGTGACGGTCTGGGTCAAGGAAGTGGACGAGAAGAAGAAGCGCATCTCCCTCACGATGCGCAAGGACAAGCTGTAAGTCCCGCGGCTTCGGCGCGGGACGCTGGAACGGTCCGTCCGTTGGAGGCGCGGCTTGATCGAAAGGAGTGCGGAGCATGGCAGGAAAGCTCTATCTGGTCCCCACCCCCATCGGGAACCTTGGCGACGTGTCCCGCCGGGCCAGGGACACGCTGGAGGCGGTGGATCTCATCGCCGCTGAGGACACCCGGGTGACGGTGAAGCTGCTCAATCATTTGGACGTGAAGAAGCCCATGGTGAGCTATCACCGCCACAACTGCGAAACCGCCGGACCGGAGATCCTGCGCAGGCTGGAGGAAGGGGAGAGCTGCGCCCTGGTCACGGATGCGGGCACCCCCGCCATCTCGGATCCGGGGGAGGGCCTGGTGGCCCTGTGCGCCGCTCGAGGCGTGCCGGTGGAGGCCCTTCCAGGCCCGTGCGCCTTGACGGTGGCGCTGTCCGTCTCCGGCCTGCCCACCGCGCGGTTCACCTTCGAAGGGTTCTTGCCGCAGAACAAGAAGAACCGCCGGGCCGTATTGGACGGCCTGGCGGCAGAGGAGCGCACGATGGTCTTTTATGAAGCGCCCCACAAGCTGTGCGCCACGTTGGAGGATCTTGAGGCGGTCTTTGGCCCGGAGCGTCCCATGGCGGTCTGCCGGGAGCTGACCAAGCTCCATGAGGAGGTGCTGCGCCTCACCATCGGGGAGGCCCGGGCACATTTCGCCGTCCAGGAGCCCCGGGGAGAGTTCGTGCTGGTGGTGGGCGGACGTCCGCCCCGTCAGGAAGCAGGAGACGAGGAGGCCGCTGTGGCACGGGCCGAGGCACTGCGCCAGGAGGGCTTGCCGCTGAAGCAGGCCGCGGCCCAGGCGGCGGAGGAGTTCGGGGTGAAAAGGCGTTCGATCTACAATCGGATCGTGGGAAAAGAAGGATGATGGACCACAGGGAGGCAGGCGCCGTGAGAGCGGCGCCTGCCTTTGGTTTGTCGAAATTTTTTTCGACAAATCGCGACGCGATTTTTTGAGCGGCACGGACGCCCCTCCTGGGGAGCTCCGCGTGAGCGTCTTTCCACGTTCAAGGCATGGCGTATTTTGTCGAAAAGTCGGGAGCAGGGGGTGGAAGATGGAAGTCTGTCCCATTTTCGCTGGCAGGGCTTTCCTGTGTTGCCAGCGGCTGGAAATGATAACAATGAGTATAACATTTTTTCCAATTTCTGGAGCAACTATGGCATACATAATTTGTCGAAAAAGGTAAATCATTCCAAATAAATTTTTCGACAAAAAAGCCGCCGTCACCGGCGGCTTTTCCCACAGCAGTCGAGCCGGGGAAATTTATTTGCTGCCCAGATCCCTCAGGCAGCTCGTGCAGATGTTTTTCCCCTTAAAGGACGTGATCTCCCTGGAATCCCCGCAAAAGATGCAGGCGGGCTGGTACTTGTTCAAAATGATAGAGGGGCCGTCCACGTAGATCTCCAGCGGGTCACGTTCTGCGATGTCCAAGGTGCGGCGCAACTCGATAGGTAGTACGATGCGCCCCAACTCATCGACTTTTCGGACAATTCCGGTCGCTTTCATTTTCGAAATCCTCCTTGCGCCATGCAATGAATTTTTTTACATCCATACTACGCTTATATTATAACACAACGTATAATTTTGTCAATCAAAAAATTGGGGAAAAAGCGTAATTATTGGGAAAGCTGTCGGAACATGCCATACCGCCCTGGGACTGGGACATGATCTGCGGGCCGGCGCCGTATATATAGGGGGACGGACAAAGGGAGGGACGATATATGGCGATGTCGCTGATCTGGACGGTGATGGTGGGCGTGGCCATCCTGTGCGGACTTGCCACAGGGAATGGCCCGGCGGTGGCCAAGGGCGCGCTGGACGGCGCTGCCGCCGGCGTGGAACTGTGCATATCCATGATGGGGCCGCTGTGCCTGTGGATGGGGGTGATGGAGGTGATGGAACGCTCCGGGATCGCTCAGGGGCTGTCCCGGTTGCTGCGCCCCGCCATCCGGCTGCTGTACCCGGACTTCGCCGGGGACAGGGCAGTGATGGACGCGGTGAGCGCCAACCTGTCCGCCAATCTGTTGGGACTGGGCAACGCCGCCACGCCCTTGGGGCTGGAGGCCGCCCGGCTCATGGCGGAGCGCACCCCCGGTGTGGCGTCCGACGCACTGTGTATGCTGGTGGTGTGTAACACGGCCTCCTTCCAGCTCATCCCCACCACGGTGGCCAGCCTGCGCGCGGCGGCGGGGAGCGCGGACCCCTTCGACATCCTGCCTGCGGTGTGGCTGGCGTCCCTCATATCCATCACGGTGGGGGTGACGGCGGCGAAGCTGTCCTCCCGTTGCTGGAGGTGAGCGGATGGATCTCGTTTTCACCATGCTGGTCCCCTTCCTCATGCTCGCGGTGGCCCTGTGGGGGCTCGCGCGCCGGGTGGACCTGTGGAGCGCCCTCACGGACGGGGCGGAAAAGGGGCTGAAGGTATCCCTGCGCATCATGCCGCCCCTCATCGGCCTGCTGACGGCGGTACATATGCTCCGGGCCTCCGGGGCGCTGGAGCTGTTGGGGGATGCGCTGGGGCCCGCCTTGGCGGCGGTGGGCATCCCGGCGGAGACCATCGGGTTGCTGCTGGTGCGCCCGGTGAGCGGCTCGGCCGCCCTGGGCGTGGGGGCGGAGCTCATCGAGACCTATGGCCCCGACTCCCTGGTGGGCCGGACCGCGGCGGTGATGCTGGGATCCACGGAGACCACGTTCTATACGGTGGCGGTGTATTTCGGCGCGGCCAAGGTGGGCAAGACCCGCTATGCCGTCCCGGCCGCGCTGTGCGCGGACGTGGCGGGGTTCCTGGCCGCCTCCTGGGCGGTGCGGCTGCTGTTCTGACGCCGGGGCGTCCGGGCCGGGCCGGCGGTATCCGACAAAACTTTTTGGAGTCGTTGCACGCTCCCGTGCATATACTGGTTTGTATGAGCCGAAACACAGACACGGCAGACAGACCAGATATGAGGAGCGATGACTATGACAGACACACGCGGGACTGTGTGGAGCGCCGAGCCCCCGCAGAAAGACATTGACGACCTGATCTTCCTGGAGCAGAACGACCTGTGCGTCAGCCAGCGATAGGCCGCCGCGACCCTGCCGCCGCAGGGCCTTGCGGCGGCCTTTTTGCGCCGTGTCACGGCTCGCGGACCGGACGTGTCCTCGCATACATCCGCCGCCGGGGCATCCGGTCCGGCGCGACGGATACGAACAGAAGATCTGCTTGATGGTTAGCCGAGTTTGCCTATACAGAAAAGCCCGCAGAAATGCGGGCTTT
>CANRXB010000055.1 GCA_947643715.1 uncultured bacterium | reverse complement strand
GCTCCAGCGCCCTGTCCGGCGGCGGATCGTTCAGCACCCACGTACCATCCTCGTCTTGATGGGCCAGCGTCTGGTTGAGGCCAAGTTCCAGTTTTGCGGCGCTCATGACATTGTCTTTCCCAGCGGACCAAAAAAGTATCCCTCCGTCCACAGTATTCACGATATGCACATCGCAACCGACGAAAAAATACCTCTGTTCGGCAAGCACGGGCTCATAGCACAGCGTACCGGAGCATAGCTTCCCATTCAGGATACAAGAGGCCGTGACGGTCTTTCCGGATAAAAAACGTTTCAGCCCATGGTCCAGGCGCTGTAACAGGTACGCGCCTGTTTTCGTCGCCCTCATCCCCCCGGCGGCAGGCTGTATCCCATCGGTGATGTACCGGTCGATCCCATAACGAACGCCGCAGACCGTTCTTTTTTGTTGGTCGATAGGGTCTAAGAAATACCAGTTGTCCAACAGATTGGGGTTGCTCCATTCGGGGCCGGCCGCAGCGGAACCTGCCCCGTCGATCCAAACGACATGCCCGGCCGTGCCGGTGAGCTTGTCCTGCTTGACTGCCAGCACCCTCTTGACGTTCGACCACAGATGGGCCAAACCTGTACGGTCCAAGTACTCCATGACCATCACCTCGCTTTGCCAACGCCGACTCTTTCCAGCGCTGGAGCTGCACGGCCGGCTGACCGTCCAGTGATACTGCTTTCATGCCCCGCTGTCCCCAGGTGCTGCAGAGCACAGCCGTGTGAACATCCTTCCATTTCTAATCTCTCCTCCAAATCTTCATTTTCAACTCTGCCAGGTGCGATCTACCAGATCCACCGGCGTTTTTTCCTTGTAACGTGGAGGCGGTTCCCTGTGGGTGTGCAACACCGCGCCGCATCGGACGGTCAGACGCAAAAGATTTTGCTTGACACCGGACATACGCTGTGGTATCTTCAAAACAGACCAACAGTCTGTTTGGGGGCGAGACCTGTGGCGAGGACCAGATGCCCGGAGGAAACTGTCCGGAAGATCTTGGATACGGCGGAACGTCTGTTCATCGAAAAGGGCTATGAACACGCCTCCCTCCAAGACATCATCCAGGAGACTGGCCTTTCCAAAGGGGCCATCTACCACCATTTCACCTCCAAGGAGGACATCTTCTACTTCGTCTGCGACCGCATCGGGCAGCGCAACGCCGAGGTCCTCTCCAAGATCCGGGACGATGACACACGCAACGGCCTGGACAAGCTGCGCACCATGTTCAAGGCATCCCTCCAGCCGGAGCGCCAGAGCAAGATGTTCCTCATGATGCCCTATCTGATGGACAACGCCAAATTCCTGGCCACGGAGATGCGCAGCATTTTCACGGAAGTAGTACCGTGCTTCGTGGAGCCCATCATCCGCCAAGGCATGGCAGACGGCTCCATCCAGACCGAGCACCCCAAGGAGCTGGCCGAGGCCATGATGATGCTGTCGGACGTGTGGATCAATCCCATCGTCCAGCCCACCACGCCGGAGGAGATCCGCGCCCGGTGCGCTGTGTATGACCGGCTGTTCAGCAGCTTCGGCATCGTCGGGCTGCTCGATCAGGAGATCGTCGATACCTTGGTGCAGTATTCGGAAATGGCCCATCATCCGTCCACGAGCGAGAAATGACGCATCTGAAAGGGGACTGCCGCCCGGGGCAGTTTCTTTTTGGAAATACAAAGACCGACCGTCGGTCTCCAAAGGAGGATCCCTATGAAACCAGACCAAACGCCCCCGCTTTTCCGCCGGGACTTCACCCTGGTGGTGATCGGTCAGATCGTCTCCCTGTTCGGCAACGCCATCGTGCGCTTCGCCCTGCCGCTGTACCTTTTGCGGCAGACCGAGTCCGCCGCGCTGTTCGGCGCGGTGGGTGCGGTGGCTTTCATCCCCGCCGTGCTGTGCTCGCCCATCGGCGGAGTGGTGGCGGACCGGGTGAACAAACGGAACATCATGGTAGCGCTGGACTTCTCCACGGCGGGACTCATCCTGGCCTTCACCCTCCTTTTGGGGCGGGTGCCGCTGGTGCCACTGATGATCTCCTGCCTTATGATCCTATACGGCATCGTGGGGGCCTACCAGCCGTCGGTGCAGGCCAGCATACCGCTCCTGGTCGGGCCGGAGCAGCTCACCAGCGCCAACGCCATCATCAATATGGTGAGCACGCTGTCCGGATTGCTGGGGCCGGTGATCGGCGGCGTGCTGTTCGGCGCCTTCGGGATCGTTCCGATCTTGTGGGTCAGCATCGGCTGCTTCACCCTTTCCGCCGTCATGGAGCTGTTCATCCATATCCCTCACCAGCCCCGGGCAGCCCCGGGCGGCGTGCTGTCCACGGTGCGGCAGGACCTGGGCGAGAGTTGGCGGTACATCCGGCGGGAGCGTCCGGTGTTCCTGTCCGTCATGCTGGTGTTGGCGTCGTTCAACCTGGTACTGTCCGCCGCTCTGGTGGTGGGCATCCCTGTGGCGGTGGTCCAGGTGCTGGGCATGAGCGACATCCGTCTGGGGATCACCCAAGCGGCCATGGGACTGGGCGGGCTCTCGGGCGGCATCCTGGTGGCATGTCTGGGCGGGCGGCTGCGGCTCAAGCAGGGGCACGTCCTGCTGCTGGCCGCGAGTCTGACCTCGGCCGGCATGGGCGCGGCCCTGCTGCCGGGGGTGGCGGTGTCCGTCGGCTGGTGGGTGGTGACGGCCATGAGCTTTGCCATCATGGTCATGTCCACCATGCTGGTGGTCCTGCTCAGCGCCGCTGTCCAAGGGCAGACACCACCGGACCTGCTGGGCAAGGTGATGGCTTTCATCATGGCGGTGACCAACTGTGCGGCCCCCTTGGGCCAGGCCATCTACGGGGCGCTGTTCGAGGGCTGTCACCCTTGGGCCGTCCTGCTGGGCGCAGCGGTGGTCTCGGCGGTGATGGCGGTCTGTTCCCGAGGGGCGTTCCGCAGCCTGGACATGGACGTGAGCGGCAGCTAGACCGGCCTCGATCCATCTTCCTCCAAGCGTGTCTTGACAGAACAGGAGCCCTGACATGTAGATGTCAGGGCTCCGCCTTTACATGCTCCCCCGCTGTCCTCTCGATCAAAGTTCTACCACATCCATCGCCGCGTGTTCCACGCACAACGCGTTTTTGGTATCCAGCACCAGGGACAGCTCCGCCTCGCCTGCGCCCCCCATCCTGGGATAGAGCACCACGGCATGTTGCAGCGTCCGAGCCCCGCCTGCAAACTCCTCCATGGGGAAGAACAGCGGCGAGGTCTCCGTGAACGCCCCGCAGGGGGTCTGCCTGAGGACGATAGTCCCC
Organism: uncultured bacterium; assembly: GCA_947643715.1. Taxonomy (GTDB): domain Bacteria; phylum Bacillota; class Clostridia; order Oscillospirales; family Oscillospiraceae; genus Enterenecus. Next base: position 12,360 of record CANRXB010000055.1, on the reverse strand, counting down.
TCCCCTTTTGCCGGAGGCATGGCGCTGACGCTCAGCCTATACCGGACTGCATAGCGCTTTCGCCGGTCCAGCCGGACCTGGGTGGGGTTGTGCTCGTTCCAACAGATGTCCACCCCCTGCCGTCCCCGCAGCTCCCAAGGCAGGCGGCAGCCCGGGCTCCACAGCAGTCCCGGCTGCCGCTGCACCAATTGGAGGGCGCTTTTTTGCCCGGCCCCAGGCCCGCAAGACGGAGGGCACGGCGGGGGACACGTCCCCGGGCCGCAGGGCGGAGGGCATGGCGGGGGACACGTCCCCGGGCCGCAGGGCGGAGGACACGGCGGGGGACACGCTCCCGGTCCGCAGGGCGGAGGGCACGGTGGGGGACATGTCTCCGGCCCGCAGGGCGGAGGGCACGGTGGGGGACATGTCTCCGGCCCGCAGGGCGGAGGGCATGGCGGTGCCGGGGGCGGGCAGGCTTCCAGCACCTTTTCCAGCTTGTTCTTGAGCAGCATCTGGTTTTGCGCTACCACGTCCAACAGGGAAGCGACGCTCTTGTTCACCTCCAGCACATCCTGCGGACCGGCGCAGGGCCTCGCCCCCGGCAGAGTACCTAGGATGTACTGGAGTTTTTCGCCCTCAGCGTTGATGATATGGCTCAGGGCGAGCTCTTCCATGGCGATGGAAGCGATGATCATCGTCAGCGCTTCCTCTCGTGTCAGATCCGCCCCATTGGGTGGAAAAGAAGGCATAGACATATCGGCATTCTCCATAGCGCCGCCCCAGCCCCAGGCCAGGGCGGAGTCGTACGGCATGGTATTCCGCGCCGCCGTTCCATCCTATGCCGGCGGGGCCGTCCCGTTCCGACCGGAACCCGCCGGCAGGAGGGCACATAGGATGCGATGGGCGCCTCGCCGGGGAGACCCTCTCCCACTGCGCGCCATACCGGCGTGCCGCTGGCCGGCGCCCAAGCTCGAAAGGAGATCACTTCTTATGTCTATGCCTAGTTTTCCCTCCGTCGATCCGCCCATCCAGCGGGAAGACGCGGTGAACCAGATCCTTTCCTCCATCGCCATGGAGGAGCTCGGTTTGAGCCATATCCTCAATGCCGAAGGCGAGAAGCTGCAATATATCCTCGGCACCATCCCCGGCCTCAGCGGCCCTCCCGCCACGGTCAGCGACGTGCTGGCCGCCAACGAGAGCGTCCGGGGCCTGCTGGAGACCTCCGTTCAGAACCAGCTCTTTTTGAAGGCCAAGATGCAGAGCGCCCTGGGGTCCTCTCCCCTGCAAGGGCCCACCGGAGCCACAGGTCCTACCGGCGCGACCGGCCCTGCGGGCGGCCCCACCGGAGCCACGGGCGCCACCGGCGCGACAGGTGCCACGGGCGCGACCGGGGCCACCGGCCCCACCGGTCCTACCGGCGCTGACGGAGCTGTGGGCGCGGCGGGCGCCATCGGCCCCACTGGAGCCACAGGAGCCACCGGCGCGACGGGAGCCACCGGCGCGACCGGCGCTGACGGCGTCGCCGGGGCGACGGGTGCTACTGGCGCGACCGGCGCGACCGGCTCCACGGGAGCCACGGGCGCCACCGGCCCCACCGGGGCTGACGGGGCCATCGGGGCCACGGGTGCCACCGGCGCCACGGGCGTCGCCGGCCCCACGGGCGCGACCGGCCCCACCGGTCCCACCGGCCCCAATGTCACCGCCACCTCCGCTTTCGCCGCCAACACCAGCGGCACCTTGATCACCGTCATCCTGGCGGGCACTCTGGTGCCCCTGCCCGACAGCCAGCTCCTGTCCCCGGACATCACGGTCAACGGGGCCAACACTGTGTTCACCGTGAACACCACTGGGCGATATCAGCTCTCTTACAACATCAATACCACCGCGGCCCTGGCCAGCGGCACCCGGCTGCTGATCAACGGCGCGGACAATATCGCCTCCACGGTAGCTCCGCTGGTGTCCCTGAGCCACTTCGCCAACGAGATCCTGCTGGACCTGAACGCCGGGGACACGATCTCCCTGCAGATGTTCGGTGTCGCCTCGGTGGCCACGCTGCTGCCCGGCTCCGCCGGGGCTTCCCTGACGGTCATCCGTCTGAGCTGAGGAGGGGTGTTTCATGTCGCAGCCCACATTTCCCCAGATCGATCCCCCACTGACCCGCGATGGGAGCCTCAACGAGATCATCTCTTCCATCGCTATGGAAGAGCTCAGCCTGAGCCACATCCTCAACGCCGAGGGCGAAAAACTGCAATATGTCCTGGGCACCCTGCCCGGACTGGATGAGGCGGCGACGCTGGACGAGGTCATCCGAGTCAACCAGAGCGTGCAGGACACCCTGTCCGGCATCGTGGAGCAGCAGATGCTGCTCTCCGCCAAGCTGGGCGCAGCCCTGAGCGCCCCGGTCCTCCCCGGTCCCACCGGGCCTACCGGCCCCACGGGTCCCACCGGGCCTGCCCAGGGCGTGACCGGCCCCACGGGAGCGACTGGCGCCACTGGGGCCACCGGGGCCACCGGAGCCACCGGGGCTACCGGAGCCACCGGAGCCACCGGCGCCACCGGCGCGATCGGCCCCACCGGACCTACGGGGGCCACCGGAGCTACAGGTCCCACCGGGCCTACCGGACCGGACGGCGCAGCCGGGACCGAAGGCCCTGCCGGAGCAGCCGGCTCTGCCGGGGCGGTCGGCCCCACGGGGGCCACCGGAGCCACCGGCCTGGACGGCGCGGCCGGGGCCACCGGAGCCACCGGCGCAACGGGCGCGATCGGGACGACCGGGGCCACCGGGCCCTCCGGAGCCACGGGAGCCACCGGGCCCAACCCCACGGCCACCGCCGCTTTCGCCGCCAACACGCAAGGCAGCACGATCCTGGTCCCGTTGGGCGGCACTGCGGTCCCTCTCCCCAACGCCCAGGTCTTTTCCGCGGACATCACCGCCAACGCCGGGAACACGGTGTTCACCGTGGCCACGGCGGGCACCTATCAGATCTCCTACCGCGTGAACACCACCCTGTCCCTGTTCATGGGGACCCGGCTGGTGATCAACGGTGTCAACAACACCGCTTCCACCATCGCCCCCATCGTGTCTACCTCCCATTTCGAGAATCAAATCAAGGTCACTCTGCCCGCCAACTCCACCGTCACGCTCCAGATGTATCCGGCCACATTGGCCGGGACTGCGATCCTGGTGGGCAACGGCGCGGGGGCCACCCTGACCATCATCCGGCTGGACGCCGCAAGCGTCGTCACTAATTCGGGTAATGAACACGACATTGATGTAGGGTTCGACGACGAATAGGCCCGACCGTCGAGGGCCGCTGAAGGGAGCCCTCAACGGCCCGTTCAAAACGATATCCCGATCGAAGAAGTGGCACAGACGCTTCTTTGACACGCTGCGGCCGCCCGCCGGTGTTGCCGGCGGGCGGCCGGTCATGAATCGAAAGGAGGCTCCGATATGGTGAGTATCAGCCTGTGCATGATCGTAAAAAACGAGGAGGACGTACTGGAGCGGTGTCTGGACAGTGTGGCCGACCTGGTGGACGAGATCGTCATCGTGGACACCGGCTCCACCGACCGTACCCGGGAGATCGCCGCCCGGTACACAGACAAGATATTCGACTTCCCTTGGCGGGACGACTTCGCTGCCGCCAGGAACGAGTCTTTCGCCCATGCGTCCATGGACTACTGCATGTGGTTGGACGCGGACGACGTGCTCCTGGAGGCGGACCGGGCCGCGTTCCTGGAGCTGAAGGAGACCCTGGACCCCGCCGTCTCGGTGGTCATGGCCCCCTATCACACCGGCTTCGACGAGAGTGGCCGGGTCACCTTCTCCTACTATCGGGAGCGGCTGATCAAGGACCACGCCGGGATGCGCTGGGAGGGGGCCGTCCATGAGGCCATCGCCCCTGTGGGGCAGATCCACTACGCCCAGTTCGCCGTCACCCACCGCAAGACCCGTCCCAGCGACCCGGACCGCAACCTGCGGATCTATCAGGCACAGGTGGACGCGGGCAAGGCGCTGGAGCCCCGGCAGCAGTTCTACTATGGACGGGAGCTGTACTATCACAGCCGTTGGGAAGAGGCCCTGACGGTATTCCAGCAGTTTTTGGCAGACGGCCGTGGTTGGGTAGAGAACGACATCGACGCCTGCTGTCACTGCGCTTACTGCCAGGAACAGTTGGGGCGGTCCGAGCAGGCGTTGGCGTCGCTGCTGCGCACCTTTGCCTATGACCGGCCCCGAGCCGAGGTCTGCTGTGAGCTGGGCCGGTGGTTCTTCCAGCGGGAGCGATACGGTCAGGCCGTCTACTGGTACGCCCTGGCCCTGACCTGTCCCCGGGACGACCGCCGGGGCGGGTTCGTCTCCCCCGACTGCTACGGCTACCTCCCCTGCATCCAAGCGTGCGTCTGCTACGACCGCCTGGGCGATCAAAAGCGGGCGGAGGGGTTCAACGAACTGGCCGCGACCTACAAGCCGGACGATCCGGCTGTGCTCCACAACCGGGCCTATTTCCAGAGCCTGGGCGAGCGGCCCGCCTGACGCGCCCCCCTCGATATTAGAAAGGCCACGATCGTGAGATCGTGGCCTTTCCATATATCCGCATGTCATACGGGCCGTTCCTTCGCCGGCCGCTCCTCAGTCTGAGAGCAGGATCCGGTCGTTGTCCAGTTCCTTCCCCGTCCCGGCCCGGAAGCGGCGCAGGAGGTCGTCCACCGTCATGCCGGCGCGCTCCTGGCCGGACACGTCCAGAACGATGCGTCCCTCCGCCATCATCAGGACCCGGTCCCCCATCTCCAAGGCTTGCTTCATATTATGGGTGACCATGAGGCAGGTGATGTGGTCCTCCGCGACGATGCGACTGGTGAGCTCCAACACCTTTTCCGCCGTCCCGGGATCCAAAGCCGCGGTGTGCTCGTCCAGCAGCAGCAGCTTGGGAGTGACCAGCGTGGCCATGAGCAGGGTGAGCGCCTGCCGCTGTCCTCCGGACAGCAGCCCCACCGGCTGGGACATCCGGTCCTCCAGCCCCATGCCCAGCAACTTCAGCTTTTCGGCGAAAAGCTCTTTGTCCTTTTTCGTGATCCGGCTGAACGGCGCTTTTCCCTGGGCAGAACGCAGGTACGCCAGCGCCAGGTTCTCTTCTATGGTCATAGAGGGCGCAGTGCCCCGCATGGGGTCCTGGAACAGCCGCCCGATGACCTTGCTCCGCTTGTGGTCGGGCGCGAACGTGATGTCCCGGCCATCCAGCGTGATGGAGCCGCTGTCCACATAGAAGCTCCCCGCTATGGCGTTGAGCATCGTGGACTTGCCCGCTCCGTTGGAGCCGATGATGGACGCCAGCTCCCCCTGCCGCAAGTGGAGGGACAGATGGGACAGCGCCGTCTTTTCGTTGACGGTGCCGGGATTGAAGGTCTTGGAGATGTCGTCGATCCGCAGCATATCAGCGTCCCCCTTTCCGTCCGGCCGTCAGCTTCCGTTTCTCGAACGACGCGCCGCTCTTGATGGTGGGGGCGGCGATGGCCAGGGCCACCACGATGGCAGTGACCAGCTTCAGGCACTCCACCGGCACCACCTTGGTGTAAGACACATAGGCATAGATCAAGCGATAGATGATGGAGCCCACCATGACGGCCACGATGCCCTTGGCGATGGTGCGCCGGCCCAGCACCGTCTCGCCGATGATGAGGCAGGCCAGTCCGATGACCACGATGCCGGTGCCCAGGTTGATGTCCACCGTTTTCTGATACTGGCCCACCACCGCTCCCGACAGAGCGGTGAGCGCATTGGCCGCACAAAGCCCCACCGTCACCGTGAACGACGGGTCCACCGACGAGGCGCGCACCATGTCCCGGTTGTCTCCGGTGGCCCGGATGGACAGGCCCAGGCGGGTGCCCAGGAACAGATACAGCAGCGCCCCCGCCAGGATGGCGATCCCGGCGGACAGCAGCAGTTCGATCCAGCCGTTGGCCGGCCCGTTCCCCCGGAGGAGGGTGAACATCGTCTCGGCCCGGAGCAGGCTGACGTTGGCCTTCCGCCCCATGGCCATGAAGTTCACGGTATACAGTCCCGTATTGGTGATGATGCCCGCCAGGATGGAGGGCACTCCCATGCGGGTCTGGAGGAAGGCGGTGACGGCTCCGGCACACGCGCCGGCGGCCATGGCCGCCGGGATGGCCAGGATCGGGTGCCCCGCCGCCGCCATGGTCACGGACACCGCCGCCCCCAGCACGAAACAGCCGTCGGTGGTCAGATCGGCGATATCCAGGATGCGGTAGCTGAGGAACAGCGCCATCGCCACCAGGGCGTATTGGAACCCCAGCACCAGGGCTGTCTGAGTGATCAAAGGCATGGTCTTGCAACTCCTTTCGCGCCCTCGCCCCCGGCGCGGACCGGGGGCGAGGCGGCGTCTATGTCCGTCGTTTTTGGAAGATGTCCAGGATATGGTTGGACGCACCCACCAGGTCGGCTCTTGGACACCCGGATATCATGCTCCACCAGCTCCACCGCATCCAGGTCAATCCTCTGTGGTGCTGACCTCCACCACGGTGCCCATCCGTTCGAACACCGAGTAGTCGATCCCCATCGCGGCCGCGGTCTCGGTGTTGACGGTGATGGTGCCGCCCTCCATCATATAGAAGTCCTCCATGCCGTCCATGCCCTGGGTGATGGCCTGATAGGCGAGACCGGCAGTGCGCTTGCCCAGCTCCGTATAGTTCACGCCGCAGGTGGTGAACGCGCCGTTGCGCACGAAGGAGTCCGCGCCGGTGTAATGGGGGATCCCGGCGGCGATGAGGTCCTCATGGATCGCCAGCTCAGCGGACATGATCACGTTGTCCGTCGGAGTGAAGATGGCGTCCACGCCCCCCGCGATGAGGTTGGCGGCAGCGGCGATCACTTCGTCGTTGGTATTGGCGGTCTGCTCGGTGTAGGCGATGCCCTTGCTGTCCAGATATGCCTTGGCATCGGCGATAGGCTTGGCGGAGTTGGGCTCGGACAGGCAGTACAGCAGGCCCACCTTGGTCACACCGGGGTCCTGGGCCAGCATCATGTCGACGATGAAGGCGGTGTTCAGCGCGTCGCTGGTCCCGGTCACATAGTCGATCCCGGTGAGCTTGGCCTCCTCCGGATCGGAAACGGCGGCATATATCACAGGGATCTGGGCGTTCTCCGCGCACAAGGTCGCTATCTGGGCCGCTGTGGTGGCCACCGGGACGATCGCGTCCACCTTGTCCGCTACGGCCTGGTCGCCCAACTGCTTCAGGATGGTCTGGTCACCGTTCTGCCCGGAGGTGATCTCATACTCGATCTTCACGCCGTTGTCTTGGGCCAACTGCTCCAGCTCCGCGCCCACGGCCTCGGCGATCTCATTCAGGGAGGCATGGTCCATCTGCTTGATGATCGCCACCCGATAGACGCTTTGCCCATCGGGCTCTACCGCCTGGCTGCCGCCCTGGGGCGGCGTGCTGGTCCCACCCGCCTGATCGGAACATGCGCCCAAGGACAGGGCCATCGCAGCGGCCGCAGTCAGCGCGAAGAATTTCTTGAAAATGTTTTGCTTTTTCATTGTTTTTTCCTCCAAATATTTGATTTTGGGCGGCAGATGAGACCCTTGGCCGTGCCGGGGCCGGGGAGGAAAGGCAAACAAAAAAGCCTTTGCCCCACACATGGGACAAAAGCTGCTGCTTCTGCGATACCACCCAAATTGACGTTGGAAACGTCCGCTCGCTCACGCGTACCATCATACGCGCCCCGATGGATAACGGGTGGGATGCCCGTCGGTCCCTACTTGGCCACGATGCCGTTCGGTCCGCCCTCCGAAGTCCATTCACCGGCTGCTCGCTGCCCCGTTCCCACCATCCGGGGCTCTCTGAAAGGTCTGCCACACCGGCTACTCCTCTTCGTCACTGGTTTATGCTCTTCTATTGTTATCCTCATTATATGCGAGACAGGCCCGATCGTCAACCCCTTTCGTCGAGAAATTTTTACCGCTTCGAAGCGTGAAAGCGGCGCAGGGACCGTCCCCGCGCCGCTCCCCTCCTCTTCACCACTCCTGGAGCTCCCCCTGCTTCTCCAGCCGCGCCAGCTCTATCTGACACGCCACGATCTGGATCAGGGCCAAGACGGCAAAGATACCTGCCACCCACGTCCTCAAGACTGCCCCCAGCGCCACGGACATCGCCAGCAGGAACAGGCCCGGGCGGCGCATGGCCTTATAGTAGCGTATCTTGTCCTCGAACGTGGTGTGGAGCTGGAACTGCTTGCCGTCGTTCTCCTTTTCCACGATGAGCAATTCCCGGTTCAGCGTGGTGGCATCAGTGGCGAGCCGTCCGCCCCGGTCCGCCCAGGGGCGGGCCACCACCTTGCCTATGTTCCAGTTCAGGTTGACGTTCTTATAGAACGTCCGGTAGCCCAGGTCCTCCAGGAAGCATCTGTACTCCTCCGCGTCCGCGTGGGACCTGTTCCCGATATACTCCACGCAGTACCGCACCTGCCCCGGCCGGCACGGCTCGAACTCGTATATGAGCCTCTCCGCCCGCACCAGCCGCCAGCCCCGGTCCGACATCTTGTCCAGCCATCTGGCCTGGCTCGACAGCAGACCGCCAAAATACCGACCGCACTTTTTGTTCATCCCGCACCTCCTATGATGTCCTGCGCGACTTCGATCAGTCTCTCCAGCCTGTCCAGCTCCCTTTTCGCCACCTCTCGGCCCAATGGAGTGACGGTATACTCCCGCTTCCTGCCTCCTTCCTCGCCCCACGGCTCGATCCAGCCCTTGTCCAGCAGGGCGTTCAGCGCCCCGTACAGCGTGCCCGCCCCCAGGGACAGCCGCCCGACTGTCTTTTCTTCGATAAACCGCATCACCCCGTATCCGTGCCGGGGCGTATGGAGGGCCAACAGGATGTAGAACGTCACCTCCGTCAAGGCGCCGCCTTTCGCGTTGTCCCGCACAGCCTTGCCTCCTTATTACGTTTACTGTAATATAATATATCACTGACCGTACTAGTTGTCAAGCAAAAAAGCGGGGAGGCATCTCCCCGCTCTCGTGCGTTCACCACTTGTTCTCTACCTTCTCCGCAAAGCCCATCAGGTCCCGGACCTGGAGCTTCGTGCCGTCATCCAGCACCATCGTGCCGCTGAAGCGCCCGAACACCTGGTGCTGGTCGCTCTTGATCAGCTTTATGTCCGTGCAGGAGGCCCGGTCGATGATCGGCGCGAACCTCATCTCGAACCGGCCGTCGTCGCTGGTGAGCCTCCACGGCGACATGTAGTCCTCCTTGCCGTCCTTCATCGGAATCCCAAAATCTACCACGGACAGCTTGTGGGCCTTGCCCCGGTAAAACAGCATGTTCTCTGTTGCGGCGGAGGTGTCCCCGAAGCCGTAGCCGATGTTGAAGCCGAGATCCGCGCCATCCTCCGATACGCCGGAGGCAGAGCCCCAATACCAGGTGTTGTGATAGGTCCACACGCCCCGGCCCCAATCCAGCACGGCGAAGGAATCCTCCGGCCGGAACTCATACCGTTCTTCACCGATATGTACCGTACCTTCGGCCCGCATACAATTGATCTTCTGATTGTAATAAAAGTGTGCCTTTTTCTCGAACGGAGTGCAGATGACCATCGATTCCTCCGGCTCCCCTGTGAGGACGATCTGGATGTCGATGGGCCGGCCTTCCTTGAAATCGTCCATGTGGGCGGTGAGCTGCCTGCGCCCCTCGGCCACTTGGAACAGGATGGCGTGCTTCTTCCCGGAGCTGGCGGTGATCCCCACCGCCGACGTGGTAGGCAAGCCGGTCCGTCCCATGGGGAACGGGGACATGGGGCTCTTCGTGACCTCCCAAGGCTCCCCCTGGAAGGACAGGAAGGTAATGGAATCCAGCCCCATATAGCTGTTGTCGGCGATGGTGAGGGCCACGCCGAAGCGTTCGTTGCCCACATAGTAATAGTCCCACTCTTTCAGCCTGGTGAGACCGCCTCGGACCTTTTTCCGGTCATAGACAGGCAGCAGGCGTTTCGCATAGCCCGCCCGGGTGAGTCCCCCCTGCTCGTCCAGCAAGGGGATCGGCTGTGTGATCTCGTACTGCATCTGGACACCTCCTATCAGTTCGCGCCGCTTGCCTGCACATCGATATCGTACCACTGTCAAAAGATCGGAACAGAAGCCCGCCGTGACAGTCGTCCCCAGTGGTCAGCGCGTATACTCATAGACGGCATCCACAGGCACGTCCATACGCTCGGCGGTCTGTTCCACTGTCATCCCGCTGTCCAGGAAACGCTTACAGACGACCTTCATGTCTTCCCCGACTTCGATCATATGCCGATCCGGGTCATAGAAGCGCACGACACGCTGCCCCCACGCGTGCTCCTTGACAGGGTGGACATATTCCACGTCCAACGTCTCCAGCCTCCGTATGAACCCATCGAAATCGTCCTCTTCAAAGTAGACCTCGCCATCGTTCCCACCGAAAACGATCGCATCCGTACTGATGAAGTCTCTCCACGTCTCCAGCGTCTGCAAACACAGGCCACCGGTCAAGGTCTTGTTCGCCCCAAAGTCCACGACCACGTCAAGTCCAAGGACCTTCTGATAGAACTCCAGCGTCCTGTTCATATCTGTCACGACCAATAAAGGGTTGTGGAACCTCATCATCTCATCTTTCCCTCCTCGCCCAACCTTTTGTGGTGAGTCCAGTATATCATCCAGCCTCAGGCGAATCAATCTTTATTTGACCCGCCCGGCGCCGTCCGGCCCGATCTTGGAAAAATTTTTGATGGACAGGCAGATCGGCCATGTCCATCTGCATATCCTTCCCGTATGGGGGTGATGAGGTGCTGAGACTTCTCACAGAAAAAAAGATACGGGACGCATTGGTCGGATTCGCGCTGCTGGTAGCCACAGCCGGGCTCGTACTGGCCCCGGACCAGGCGATCGCCGGAGCCAAAGATGGGCTGACGCTGTGTTTCAACGTCATCGTCCCCTCGCTGTTCCCCTTCTTCGTGCTCTCCTCCCTGGTAGTGGACCTGGGACTGGCCGCCTACCTTGGCCGGGCGATGGAACGGTTGATGCGTCCTCTGTTCCGGGTGAGCGGGAGCTGTGCTGCGGCGATCGCCTTGGGCTTCATCGGCGGTTACCCCGTAGGGGCCCGCACCGCTCTACAGCTTTATCAACAAGGGTTATGCTCCAAGACCGAAGCGGAGCGCCTGCTGGCTTTCTGCAACAACTCCGGTCCTGCCTTCATCCTGGGGGTGGTGGGGGCCGGCGTCTTTGGCGACAGCCGGGTCGGTCTCCTGCTCTATCTCACCCACGCTCTGGCTTCTCTATTGGTCGGGCTGCTGTTCCGCTTCTATGGTCGTTCCACATCCAGCCAGAGCTCTGCCCCTCGAGCGAAACCGATCCAAGCCGTCACCGTCCCCACCGCGTTCACAGGCGCCGTGAGCCGATCCATGCAGAACACGCTGAACATCTGCGCGTTCGTGGTGTTTTTTGCCGTCGTGCTCCAGCTCCTGTCCACTTACGGCGCGTTCACCGCACTGGCCCGGCTGTTGTCTCTGGCCGGTTTCCAGCCGGAATGGGCCAGACGGCTCGTCGCTGGGCTGTTGGAGCTCTCCTCCGGGGTCTCCTCCCTTCGCGGCAGCACACATCTGGCAGGCCGGGTATCCATGGCAGCGTTCATGTTGGGGTGGGCCGGACTATCTGTCCATTGTCAGGTGCTTTCCTTCCTGGTGGACAGCGGCCTATCCGCCAAAACATACCTGGCCGGGAAACTGTGCCATGGGCTCATCGCCGCCGCGCTCACCTATTGCCTCGCACGGCTCCTGCCCTTGTCTGTCCCCGTCGCCGATTATTTAGTGGAGCAGGCGGAATCCATCGCCGCTATGGACTTTTCCACTGCCTTAGCTGCCTCCTCCTTGGCAGCACTAGGAGGCTGGCTATTTTTGGCCGCGCTGTGCCGCTCACTTTGGAGAAATAAGTGTGGAAATCACTCCCGCAATCGTGTATAATCGGTCATAGAGGAGATCTCAGCATGCGGCGAAGGCGTTCTCCGTCAGGAATCGAGGGATGATCATGTTGTTTGAAAAAAATATCGAGCCACATTGCGTATACTGCCAGTGGGGCACGCCTTTGGATGAGAACAGGATAGTTTGTCGGAAAAAAGGCATCGTAGCTGCCGGTGGCTCCTGCCGGCGCTTCCGCTACGATCCCCTGAAGCGGATCCCTCCCAAACCCTTGGCCATCACGTTCGATCATCTGAAGGATGAAGATTTCGTGCTTTGATACAAAACGCATACATATGCAAAATGAAATAAGCGGACAGTCTTTCGACTGTCCGCTTATTGTGTCGGCACTACCTATTTTTCCAGGCCGTCGCCAGCCAAGTATCTTCGGCGCG
>CANRXB010000054.1 GCA_947643715.1 uncultured bacterium | reverse complement strand
CGTCGAAGGTGGGCGTGACGGTCACGTTGGTCGCGCCGGTGGGCACGGTGAAGGTGAAGTTGTTCACGCCGGTCCTGGTGGCGCGGACGGTACCGTAGTTGTCGGCCCGCACGGAGACGCCCATGGTGCGGTAGTTGGCGTAGGGCGCGGTGGTGACGGTGACGACGCTGCCGCCGGTGACGGTGTTGGTGCCCGCGTTAGTGATCGCGGTGCCGTAGGCGGTGTTGGCCACGTTCACGGTGGCGGTGCCGGTGGTGCCGCTGTTGCCGCCATTGGTGCGGTTGAAGGACGGGGTGACGGTCACGTTGGTCGCGCCGGTGGGCACGGTGAAGGTATAGGTGTTGGCCGTGACGCCGTTGCTATAGCTCACGTTCTCGCCGTAGTTGGTGCGGACGTTCAGGCCATAGCAGATGTAGCCGGCGGACGGGGCGACGGTGACGGTGATCACCTGGCCCGGGTTGGCGCGGCTGGCGCTGACGCTGGCGGTGCCGCCGACGGCGGTGCCCACGTTGATGGTCACGGTGCCCTCAGTGGACACGGTGCTCCGGAGGAGCTGGACGGTGTAATAATGCTCGGTCCTGGGATCGGGCGTCACGGTCACGCCGCTGGCGTTGGCCGTCACGGTGGTGTTGCCCAGGCTCTGGATGGTGAAGGTACGGGCCAGACCGGTCACGTTGATGACGCCGCTGCCGGTGTAGAAGCCCTGCACCACGATATGATCGAGGTTCTCGGCATCGTCCACCGCAGACTGGAGGGTCTTGTACATGCCCTTGACCGTGTTCTTGTCGTTGGCATACAGCACCACGGGGGGAGGATCCTTACTGAAGGTCACGGTGCCCAGACCGGTGCGGCCGGCGTGGGTGAGGACGTACTTACGGTCCTCGATCGCACCGCTATTGGGCGAATACACGAAGGTGTCGTCCTGATACAGATAGTAGAAGTCGTTGAAGTTCGTCTCATACATATCAGGCACCTGGAGCTGGACCATAGGCGCAGAGCTCACGTTGCCGCTGTAGTACAGATCGCCGGTGAGAGAGTCCAGTGCACGTCCGGCCTGGACCTCGTAAGCCGTCGTCAGATTACAATTACCGGAGTCGCTCACGACCACACGGTAGGAGGGCACCAGATTGGCGGTGAAGGTGCCGTTCTGGCCCCAACGGCTGACGGTCACGTTCAGATAGGGCACCAGCCATACGGTGTCATAGCCCGCGACGGTGTCCAACTGGGCCTGGGTGGGATTGCCGGTGTTATACTTCTTCCACTCATTGGTCTTGGCGTTCTTGATCCAATTGGCCAGAGTGCTGTCGTTGGTGATGGTCTTCTGGGCCGCGTTGACCGCCTGGAGGATAGCAGGGCTCTGGTTCCAGGTGAACTGACCCGCCTGCAGGGCATCCACGACCAGCGCCTTCTGCCCGGCGTTCAGGGTATTGTCGGTGACAGTGGCACGGATCTCAGTGCTGCTGGTGTAGGTCTTGAGGTTCGCGGCAGGCATGGCCAGGCCGGAGCCGTTCAGGGTGTAGATCACGCCGTTGGGCAGGCGCAGACCGCCGTTCTGGATGGTCACGCCGGTGTCCAGGGCGGACAGCTCGCTGAACTCCACCTTCTTAGTGGCGGAATTGTAGAACACCCACGCGTCGATCTCCTTATAATGATCGTTAGCATCCAGCACGTCCGTGGTCAGGATCAGCTTGAAGCTGGCGATGCTGCCCTGGTTGACGGTGACAGCGCCGGACAGGCTGATCACGGTGCCGCTGACAGTGGCGCGGATATTGCTGTTGACGTCATTGTTGTCGACTCGCGCGTTGGTGAGCTTGGTGATGCTGGTGGAAGTGACCTGGGAATTCAGCACGACCTCGCTATCGGCCGGGATCGTGACGGTCCGTCCGGCGGGCAGGACCGCGCCGTTGGTGCCGGTCCAGGTCAGGTAGCCCACGCCGGCGATCATCTCGGGCAGGAGCAGGCCGGTGGCCTCGCTGAACTGGATCTTGGCCAGATCGGTGTTGCCCCGCTTCAGGACGATCGTTTTGTCGGTGCCCTGGCCCACCATGCGGATGTTGCCAAGCACGGCGGCATTGGCCACGCCGATGTCGGAGATGGCCTGGGACAACTCGGTCTTGTCATAGAGCACCCACTTCGCGCCGTTCTTGACCGCGAACTGCAGGCTGCTGTCCATCCACTTGGCCCCGTCGGCAGTGCCGATCGCATTCGTAAAGACGCCGCCCTTGACGCCCTTGCCGGTGTAATTGCCCAGGTTCAGATTGCCGAAGTTGCTGGTGCGGCCGTCCTTGGCGTTGGGCCAGGAGCTGATGCTCAGCTTGGAACCGTTGACGGCAGTGATGCCGCCCACGACGAGCTCGGTGCCGGACACCTTGAGGACGGTCTGGCCGTCAGCAGCCAGGGACACAGCGCCCAGGGTGGCCCGGGGGCCGGCGATCTCCAGGGAGCCCGCATCCACCGTCACAGCGCCGGTAGCGGCGTTGGAACGGACGATCACGTTGGCTCGATCCATCGTGATCGCGCCGGTGGTGGAGTTGGAACCGATGTCGATGGAATAATTGCCGGTGAGCTTTTCAGCGTCGCCATTGTTGCCGTTCACGGCGCCTACCATGCCGCCCTTCATGGTCAGCTTGGGGGCCGCGCCGGTGGGCGCTCTGCCGTCCACGTTATCGGAACCGAAGAGGGTCACATCACCCAACTGGGTGGTGCCGCTGACCTCCATAGCGGTAGCGGAGCCCTTCAGCGTCACGGCGCTGGTGGAACCGCCAACGTTGGCATTGACGTTGGTCAGCTTGATCTGGCTGCCGTTGCCGAGCACCTCGATGTTGCCGCTTATGGTGGCATCCGTGGCGGTGAGGGTCTGGCGCGCCTGCTTGGAGCTGCTGGCGTCCGTGGTGTAGCCGCTCATGATGATGTTGCCGGACACGCTGGCGTACTTGTCCAGGGTCACGGTGTGGGTGCCCGCGCCGGTCAGGTTGATGCCGCCGCTCACCTGAGCGCCGGATACGGTCAGGGTGAAGGTCTTAGCGCTGTTGCCATTATCGATGCCGCTGACGCTACCCTGAGTGCGGTTCGAGAGCCCGTTCGCCACAGCGGAGCTGTACTGGGTGTCGGTGACGTTCAGGGTGGTGACCGAGTTATAGTCAACACTCATGGTCAGGTTATGACCGTTCACGTCCACCCGGATGTTCTGGGTCACAGTGCCCAGATTGATGTCGCTCAGCAGGGTGATGTTGGTGAACTTGAGCGTACCGTTGGCATTGTAAAGCTCGTTCATGTCATAATAAGTACCGCTCTTGTTGCCGCTGGCGTTGTTGATGACGCCGTTCACCGAGTTGAGCCTCTCGTACCTGGTCACGCTGCCGTCCCGGTACGAATAATACCATCCGGGCGCATCGTAGCCAGGGATGCCCTTTGAGGCGTCGTTCTTGTCGTAGTACGTGACCTGCGTCTTACCGCTGACCACGCCTGCATCCGCTGCGAACGCGGTCAAAGGCAGCATTGTCAGCACCATGGCGAGGGCCAAGGCCGCCGACAAAAGTCGTTTCTTCATGTTTCTCTTCCTCCTGTTCTAGTTTTGATCGATGGGGTATCACTGTGGGTCTGCCAGAGGATACTGGCTGAGGTTCCCTCTTGATGAGGGGCGTGACCGGGCATACGGCCCTCCTTCCATCGGACTGATTGGCTGACGCCTCCGTCGTCACAGTTATACAGCTACAATTATACTCGTCCGTCAAAAATTTGCAAGTGCTATCCGAAACTTTTCGGAAAAAAACCTGGAACCTTTACAAGTTCTTTACAACTCCGGTCCCGTGCTCTTGCCTTTTCTCCCGCGATATGGTAGGATCGTCAATGTTTTGAGCGGCTCTCCGGCCGTTCCCGCCCCATATCCGGGGCTGTCATTCTCCTTCCGGGAGGCATATCCATGGATTACGATCTGCTGTTACAGGGCTGCTGCGAAGCGGGCCGCCAGCTCCTGCGCTTCGGCGCGGAGATCCAGCGCGCGGAGGACACCGTGCGCCGTCTGCTCTCGGCCTACGGGCTGGAGGGGGAGGTGTTCGCCATCCCCAACTGCCTGTGGGCCAGCGCCGCGGCGCCGGACGGGCGGGTATACACGGTGATGCGCCGGGTGCCCCCCTCCTCGGTGGACATCGAGGGGATCGAGCGGCTCAACGCGCTGTCCCGCCGCCTATGCGCCTGTCCTCCGGCGGACCCGGGGGAGCTGCTGGCGCAGTGCCGGGCGGAGGCGGAGGGGGTGCGGCGGTATCCGCTGTGGGCGCGGCTGCTGGGGTATCTGGTGGGGGCGTCCTTCTTCGCGCTGTTCTTCTCCGGGGGCTGGGCGGAGGCCGTCGCGGCGGGGCTGGCGGGGCTGGCCTGCGGGGCGTGCCTCACGGCGCTGGACCGGATGGGGGCCAATCCATTCATCGCCACGCTGGCGTCGGCCTTCGTGCTGGGCGGGGCGGCCTACGGCCCGGGGGCGCTGGGCGCGCCGATCAGCCTGGAGATCACGGTGGCCGGGGGCATCATGGTGCTGGTGCCGGGCCTGGTGTTCACCAACTTCATGAGCGATCTGCTCACCGGGGACATGGTGGCGGGGCTGGCCACGTTCGCCCGGGCGGTGCTGTCGGCGGGGGCCATCGCGCTGGGGGCGGGGGCGGCCATGTCGCTGTTCCGGGGGCTGGAGACGGTCCCCGCCGGGGCCGGGACGGACTACGGCCCGGTGTGGTACTGCGTGTTCGCCTTCGTGGCGTGCCTGGGGTTCTGCGCGCCCTTCAACGTCCAAGGCGCGGGGGCGCTGCTGTGCGCGCTCGGGGGCGCGCTGGGCTGGGCGGCGTATCTGGCGGCCATGGGGCTGGGGGCCGATATCTTCGTGGCCAGCCTCATCGCGGCGGTGGCGGTGGCGTCCTGGTCGGAGTGGATGGCCCGGGTGCGGCGGTGCCCGGCCACGTCCTATCTGGTGATCGCCATGTTCCCGCTGGTGCCGGGGCTGACCATCTATCAGGCCATGGAACACGGCCTGCGGGGGGACACGGACATGTTCCTGGAGACCTTCTTCCGCACCATGGGCATCGCCGGGTGCCTGGCGCTGGGGCTGCTGCTGGTGTCGGCGGGATTGGGGCTGCTGCAACGCAGGCCCCGCTGAGGCCCCCTGCCGCCGTTACAGTTTCGAGCGCGTCCCGTGCCCTTTTCTTGCCTTGACGCGTCCGGCCGATCGTGCTACCATGTCGAAGGAATCGATATCAAAGGAGCATCTGCCGTAATGCACGTGAAAAGATCGTTCGCAGCCTGCGCCCTGCTGCTGTCCCTGCTGGCGGGCTGTACGTCCGCCGCTGTCCAGGACCCTGCCGGGTCCTCCGCCGTTTTGGGCGGCACGCCGCCGGCCTCCGCCACGCCGGAGCCCACGCCCACGCCGTCCCCGACGCCGACGCCCACGCCCACGCCGTCCCCGACGCCCACGCCCACGCCTGCCCCCACCCCGGAGCCCACCCCTACGCCGGAGCCGGTGGAGCCCTATGAGTTCGGCACGCCGCTGGAGGAGAGCGAGCCGGTGGAGGACGACAGCTTCTTCGACACCGCCGTGTTCCTGGGGGACTCCCGCACCGAGGGGTTCCAGCTCTTCAGCGGCCTGAAGCACGGGGACTTCTACTGGGGCCGGGGGATGACGGTGTTCCGCGCCAGGAGCGAGGACTACCGGGTGTTCGAGGTAGAGGGCCAGAAGTACAACATGCTGGAAGCGTTGGCGCTGGAACGATATGAAAGCGTATACATCATGCTGGGCGTGAACGAGCTGGGCTACCCCGCCGAGTCCTTCGAGAGCGGGCTGGGCGAACTGCTGGACGACATCGTGGCGCTCCAGCCGGAGGCGGTGATCTATCTCCAGATCATGCCCCCGCTGAACGATGCCATGTGCCGGGCCAACGGACTGCAGGGCTACATCAACAACGCGAACCTGGCCGCGTTCAACGAGGCCATCGTGCGTCTGGCCCAGGCGAAGAAGCTGGTGCTGCTGGACACCGCCGCGGCATACACCGGGGAGGACGGCCAGCTCCCCGCAGAGCTGGCCAACGACGGCTGCCACTTCGCCTATTCCGCTTATTCCCGCTGGGCCGACTACCTGCGCGCCCATGTCATGGACCGGGAGCGATACTTCCGCAATCGGGAGCTGGCGCTGTCCTCGCTCCAGGCGGACGTCCCCGAGGCCACGCCCGAGAGCTGAGAAAAGACCGCCCGGAGCACAAGCTCCGGGCGGTCTTTTCAACGATCTTCGGGTCCTTCGGACGTCTCCGTGTCCTGGCCGTCCCCGTCCGGCCCCCGGTCCTCTTCCGGGTGCGGGGGCATTGGGATGGGCTCATCCACGATGTGGACGTGCCGTGCGGGGGGCTCCACGTCCCCGGAGAGCTTCCCGGCCCGGGTAGAGGTATAGGCGCCCTCCACCAGCGTGGGGTCGCGGCCCTCCAGGATGGCCACCATCTCGCCGCCGGTGATGGTCTCCTTCTCCAGCAGGTAGGCCACCACCTTGTCCATGTCCTCACGGTTGGCGCGGATGACCTCCACCGCCTCCTTGTAGCACACGTCCAGCACCGCTTTGACCGCCTTGTCCATGATAGCGGCGGTGTCCTGCGCGCAGTCCAGGCCGTAGCCTCCGTCCAGATATTGGTTGCGCACGGAGCCCAGGGCCATCATGCCGAACTCCTCGCTCATGCCGTACATGGCCACCATGTTCCGGGCGATGTTGGTGGTCTCCTGGATGTCCTGGGAGGCGCCGTTGGTCATGGTGTTCATGACCACTTCCTCAGCGGCGCGCCCGCCCATGCCCACGGTGATCTTGGCCATCAGCTCTTCCTTGGTGCGCAGGCTGGTCTTGTCCTCCTCGGGCATCAGCAGGGTGTAGCCCAGGGAGCCCTCGGTGTGCGGGACGATGGTGATCTTCTGCACCGGCTCGGCGTTCTTCTGCTGATAGGCCACCATGGCGTGGCCCACCTCATGATAAGCCACCAGCTTGCGCTCGAACTCAGTGAGCACAGAGTTCTTCTTCTCGCTCCCGGCGATGACGAACTCGAAGGAGGCCAGCAGGTCCTCCTGGGTCACCAGCCTGCGGCCCTTGCGCACCGCCCGCAGGGCGGCCTCGTTCACCAGGTTGGCCAGATCCGCCCCCACGCACCCGGCGGTGGCCAGGGCGATCTTGTTCAGGTCCACGTCCTCCGCCAGCTTGATCTTCCGGGTGTGGACCTGGAGGGTGGCCACGCGTCCGGCCAGGTTGGGCCGGTCGATGGTGATGCGCCGGTCGAAGCGGCCGGGCCGCAGCAGGGCCTTGTCCAGCACCTCGGGCCGGTTGGTGGCCCCCAGCACGATGACGCCCTTGCCGGGGTCGAAGCCGTCCAGCTCGGCCAGCAGCTGGTTCAGGGTCTGCTCCCGCTCGTCGTTGCCGCCCATGCGGTTGTCCCGGGACTTGCCGATGGTGTCGATCTCGTCGATGAAGATGATGCAGGGGGCCATCTTGCTGGCCTCTTTGAAGAGGTCCCGGACCCGGCTGGCGCCCACGCCCACGAACATCTCCACGAAGTCGGAGCCGGAGATGGAGAAGAAGGGCACGTTGGCCTCGCCCGCCACGGCCTTGGCCAGCAGGGTCTTGCCGGTGCCCGGCGGGCCCACCAGCAGCGCGCCCTTGGGCAGCTTCGCGCCGATCTCGGTGTATTTGCCCGGATCGTGGAGGAAATCGATGATCTCCTCCAGGCTCTCCTTGGCCTCGTCCTGGCCGGCCACGTCCTTGAACGTGACCCCGGTCTTTTTCTCCACGTATACCTTGGCGTTGGACTTGCCCACGCCGCCGATCCCGCCGAAGCCGCCGGCCCCCATCTTCTTGAACATATACCGGTAGACCAGCATCAGCGCCACCACCATGAGCACCATGGGCAGCACGTAGCTGACGACAGCGGAGATCATATACTGCTCCTGGGTCACCGGGTCGGCGGACACGTCCACCCCGTGCTCGAGCAGATCTTCCACCAGCTTGGCGTGGGGCACCGGCCCCACCTGGAACTTGATGGAGCTGCTGGCCGCGCTCTCCAGGTCCTGGCGGTCGAAGCGGCCGAACAGCCCCTGGAGGGCCCCGCCGCCATAGGCGTCCTCCATCTGGTCCACCAGCTCCTTCAGCGGCGGCGCGTCCTCCTTCAAGGTGAAGGTGTAGGCGCTGGACTCCATCTTCACCTGGTCCACATAGCCGCTCACGACCCACTCGTAGAACTGGCTGTAAGACACCACCTTCACTGCGGCGTTCTCCACCGAGCTGCGGCACATCTGGAGCAGGAACACCAGGAGCACCGCCCACAATACGATGCTGAAAAAGCCCAGAGGGCTCCGCTTTTTGTCGTCGCCGCCGCTGGGATCCTCCCTGCGCTCTGGATCGTTGGGCTTCAATGGGCCGGCCATAGGCACAACCTCCTTCATCCGGCCGGAGGTTTTTCCTCCTGGCCGTTTTTCGTTCCCATCAGGGTACTGTCATGGCAGTATACCATACCCCGGCGATAAAAACAAGGAATGTTCTCCGATGGGCTGTAAACTTTCTATGACGAAAAATGGGGAGGAAAAAGATGGATCCCCTCTTCCGCCCCGATCGGGATCATGGTATACTATCTTATTATAGCCTGGAACGGCTGGAAGCAAAAGGAGTTTTTCCCATGCGAGAGAAGAAAGACCGGCGCCTCGCGCCGGAAGCGGAGGCCGACGGCCTCATCGAAGGGCGCAACGCCGTCATCGAGGCCCTCCGGGCCGGCACCGCCATCGACAAGATCTACATCGCCCGGGGCGAGACGGACGCCACCCTGGGCCACATCGCCTCCACCGCCCGGGGCCAGGGCGTGGTGGTCGTGCAGGCCGACCGGCGCAAGCTGGACGGCATGAGTCGCACCAAGAGCCACCAGGGCGTGGTCGCCATCGCCGCCGTCCGGGGCTACGCCAGCGTGGACGACATCCTGTCCGCCGCCCGGGAAAAAGGGGAGCCTCCCCTCGTAGTGGTGTGCGACGAGCTGTCCGACCCGCACAACCTGGGGGCGGTGATCCGCACCGCGGAGTGCGCCGGGGCCCATGGGGTGATCATCCCCAAGCGGCGTTCCGCCGGGCTCACCGCCATCGTGGCCAAGACCAGCGCCGGCGCGGTGAGCTACCTCCCCGTGGCCAGGGTGCCAAACCTCACCGCCCTGCTCAAGGATCTGAAGGAAAAGGGCCTCTGGGTGTTCGGCGCCGCCGCCGGCGGGACGACCTCCCTATACGACGCCGACCTGAAAGGGCCCGCCGCCATCGTCATCGGCAGCGAAGGGGACGGCATGGGCCGCTTGGTCCGGGAGCAATGCGACCTGCTGGTGTCCATCCCCATGCGGGGCAAGCTCGATTCCCTCAACGCCTCCGCCGCCGCGGCGGTGATACTGTATGAGGCGGTACGCCAGCGAGGGGGAGCGAGGCCGTCGTGAGCCCTCGCGCACCGCTCCCAGTCCGCTGCGCCGCCCCCGGTCCCGGGGGAGCGGCAGCGCCGGTAAGGAGGCCGACCAATGTCCGATGAAAAAGAAAAGCAGCCCGGCCGGGAGTACTCCGTGGACGAGATCCTGGCCGAATACGGCTCCGGCAGATATGAGAGGCCGAAGGTAGTGGATTTCCCCACCGCGCAGCGGGCCGAGCCCGACGGGGACGGCGAGGACGACACCGGCCCGCTCCCCGAGCCCCTCGTCCGGACGGGGAAGAAGCCCGAGGCGAAGCTGGACGAGCCCATGCCGGAGATCGTCCCGGACAGCGTGGGGCGCGCCCTGGGCGCCCACCTGCATACCCTGCTCCGCCGGGCCGACCACTACGCCGACCACATGTACGATCAGGCCGAGCCCGACGCGGAGACCCTGAAGGCGGAGAAATACACCCCCGGCGTGGACCGGGAGGAGCTGCCCGACGAGGCCCCTGCTCCCCACCGCCCCAAGCTCCGGATGGTACGGCCCCGGGAGCTTCCGCCCGACACCCCTCCCGCCAAGCTGGCCGCACAGTACCAGAAGGGACTGCGGGGCCAGGGCGCGCGGATGTGGCTGGCCGCCATAGCGGCGGCGGCCGCCGTGGCGTGCTCGCTGGAGCTGCCCTTCCTGCCATGGGCGTCCTTGGCAGGCGAGCTGGAGGCGTTCGGGCTGGAGGTGTTCCAGCTCCGATGCCTGGTGCTCACCGCCCTACTGTTCCTCGTGGGGCTGCTGTGCCTGGAGATCCCCCTCCAGGGCGGGAAGCAGTTCTTCACACTGCGGCCCCAGGCGGAGAGCGTCCTGCTGCTGGCCTGGGCGGCCACCCTGCTGGACGGGCTCACCGCCGCCGGGATGGACGGGCGGGACGACTGCCTGCCCTATTCGGCAGTGAGCGCGCTGGGGCTGGTCTTTGCGTTATGGGGGGAGCACACCCGCCGCCGCGGGGACAGGCTGTCCGCCAAGGCCGCGTCCCAGGCCCGCTCGCCCTACGTGGTGGCCCTGGACGAAAAGCTCTGGTCCAACCGCCCCACCTACACCAAGCGCTCAGGCTCCGCCCTGGGCTTCGGCAGCCAGCTCCAGCAGGAGGACGGCGGGCACGCCGCCTACCGCATCGCCGCCCCCCTGCTCCTGCTGGGCGCCCTGCTGTCCAGCGTCATCGCCTCGGTCGGCCAGGGCCGGCCCGGGCATTTCCTCTGGGCGTTCTCCGCCTGCTCCACCGCCGCTTCCTCCTGGTCCGCCCTGCTGGCCTACGCCCTGCCTTACCGCAAGCTGGCCGAGCGGCTGGCCAAGATAGGCGCGGCCCTGGCGGGGTGGCCCGGCGCGGCCCGGTGCACCCATGGCGGCGTCGTCGTCAGCGACCTGGACCTGTTCCCCACCGGCTCTGTGAGCGTAGCGCAGGTGAAGGTGTTCGGCGGCGCGGCCACAGAGAAGGTGGTGGGCTACACCGCCACCATGCTCCGGGCCATGGACTGCGGCCTCACCCGGCCCTTCCACGACCTGCTGCGCACCCAAGGGGCCCTCTACCGGGAGCTGTCCGGCCTGGAGTGGCACGAGGGAGGCGCCTCCGCCATCATCCGGAACCACGAGGTGCTGGTGGGCACCGCCGCTTACATGCACTTGATGGAAGTGCCCCTGCCCCCTGGGCACAACATCAAGAACGCCGTGTTCTGCGCCATCAACGGCCAGCTCTCCGGTCTGTTCCTGCTGGAGTACGCCATGAGCGGCGCGGTCAACCCCAGCCTGTCCGCCCTGATGCGGTCCAGGATCTCCCCGATCCTGGCCACCCGGGACCCCAACCTCATCCCCGCCCTGCTGGAGCAGAAGTTCAAGCTGCCGGTGGACAAGATGGACTTCCCCCCTGTGGACCGGCGGCTGGAGCTGTCCCAGCCCGACCCGGACGGGGACGGCGCGCTGGTGGCGCTGCTCAGCCGCGAGGGGCTGAGCGTCTACTGCGACGCGATCGTAGGTGGCCGCAGGCTCCGCCAAGCCACCCGCTGGGGGCTGGCCTGTGCCCTGGCGGGGTCGGCGGTGGGGCTGTGCCTCACCTTTTACCTCACCTCGATCGCGGCGTTCGCCTCGCTGACCGTGGTGAACCTCCTGGTGTTCATGGCCGCATGGCTGGTCCCTCAGTTCCTCATCGCCAACTGGATCGATCAATACTGAGCCGGACGCGGGGAGCGTCAAAAGCTGGGAGCGGAGAGCACGGCGGGGCTTCCCGTCCGGACCGGGTGGGGACACACCGCTTCGATCCGGATGTGAAGCGTCTTGCCTTTACCCACCTGAGCAGCCAAGCAGGGAAAGCGTGGTGGACGTGCCCTTCCACCTTCTCCGCCCCGGACCAGATCCTCCCCCGTTCCGCCTATGCCCGGATGGCTGGTCCTACATAGCGGACCCAGCCGGCCAGACTTTTGGAACGGCGAAGCCTCAGATGCTCAAAGGATATGGATACGCAAAGGAAAAATGCACAAAGAAAAAACTATGAGTGAAGGACTCCCCGGCGCATTAGCCGGGGCCCCATAGGGAAGTATTTTCATTTGGAAGAAGTGGCGTAGTCGAGAGGCTACGCCGCTTCTTCCTTTGCCTGGGGAACGGGAAGAATACCGATGAAGTTATAAGCAATGTCGATCTGCTGGGAGCGGTGGCCGCTGGACTTGTCCGGGGCGTGTACAAGGTGCGCCCTGCGGGGCGTTATTGCATCGGAGCTGTTCTACCCTCCCGCTCTTGTCTCTATGGCCTGTTCGCCGCTGTCCCCCTGGGTGGGCTTCATTCTTCTTCCGCTTCTGCTACCGCTGTAAAAACGGGTTTTCCCCGTCCCTGTCGGCCCCCATATGCAGGTGATTTCCAACTTTCGGAACGTTTCCCGGTACTGCTGTTCCCGCACTGCTTGCCGCGCACGCTCGATCTTCTCCAGGCTCAGCATATGATCCGGGTTGGCCTCCATGATCTCATAGTTGGACAGCCCGTCCTTGATGTACTCATACAGTATGGCTAAGTCTGGCCGTTCGTTAGGACATTCCCCCCCACTCCTCGAATGTCCCAGGAACAGAGGTCTCCCCTTTCTCACCTTCCGCCCATTTCCCAGACTTCTGGATATAGGCCCGGTTGTCCTCACTCGTCCCCTGGACGGGTTCGATGTGCGCCGTTGGGAATAGGCTCTTTACCGTGGAGAAGCGGACGGCGGATAGGTTGCTAACAAAATAGATATGGGTATGGAGTGTCTGTTCTTGCTGGCCTACTTCGTCAGCCATATCGTGGCATGCCCGAAGGAAAATGAAAATCAGGGACAAAACTTTTAGGGATGATGGGGGGCATCTTGCCGCCTATCATTCCCAAAAATTTTGCCCCCTATTGCATTCTTGTCCTTACGATGGTATATTGAAAACCATCTAAAGGAGGTGGGCTGATCGATATGGGTAGTAACCTGATGAGTGCAGATGAATGCAAACAGTTTGTTCAGGAAATCGAGAAATGGACATACAAATTTATTGGTGAGATAGTATGCATAGCTTCGTACTCTGTAGGAATGCCACTGTATAGATTTTGTAAAGAGATCGCCCCTTGTTGGGGAGTCAAGCCAGCTACCGTCAAAAGAGCTTTGCGCCGAGGGGTCCCGGCAAAGTTGAGCTATGAACAGATCACAACCGCCATGGAACAAGCGTATAGATCACATATCAATAACCTAAAACCGCCCCATGGTAAAAAAGAATCGATGGAAAAAGAAATGATAGAAAGAATCCATGATGAACTTTATCCCATTTTTTTTGAGAGTATAGAATGTCTATACAAACGTATCGAAGCTGCCAGACAAGGACTATCGTGGATCGAAGAAAATAGACCTTTACTTGCCCGGGCAACGATCACCGCGTTTATGTCTGGGGCAATCCCTAAAGAAGAAGGGCTTTCAGGAGAAGACTGCAAGTGGCTTAGAGAATCGCTTTATATATTACCGCCCAAAGGTATTAAAGTGGCAAAGTAAAAGCAGCGGAGCGCCAGCCCGCAAGCCGACGCTCTTTCTCTTCATGTATTTCATCTATCAGCTCAGCCCCAAGCGGCCATTTTTGCCTAAAACCTCTAAATGGGGCTTGCATTTTCCCCGCGCATAGGCTAAAATCATGGTGGAAGCATAAATGCGGCAGGCTGGGAGGTGCTGGTAACACCACCCCAGCCCTGCGCGAGTGACCTCACCACTCAACACAGCAATCTCTTAGGATTGTACCACGGGTTCATTATATCCATTTTCCATCCGTTTTTCAAGGGGGGAATGGGTGTAGTGCGCTGTGTTCGCATTGATTTATCAAGGCGGTGTTGGGTTTTTTGAAACTCGACGCCGCTTTTATGTTTCCAGCAGGGGCAAAAGGCGGGGGAGCCGTCCCCCGCCGCCTGTTGGACAACATTTTATAAGGAGAGAAACGGACATGAAAAAAATCTCGGCATTTTTCCTCGTGCTGGCCCTGTGCCTGGGGCTGGCTGTCCCGGCGTTCGCGGCGGATGGGGGCGCATACCTCACGTCCAAAGCGCCGGAAAATTCCGGCACCATTTTTCAAGCGCAGACAATGGCTATAAAGTTCGTTGGCTTTGCGCGGTCTGGCAACAACAACACCCATATCACCTATGGAACCTTTCAGGACTATGGGGATAGCGGTTATGTGAGACTTGCTCCGAAAGGGGTAGACATCGTTGTGACCGGCGTTAGATCCACAGACGAGATCAGGCTTTGTGCTTTCACTGCCGCAGATTTGGAAGAGGGTCCTTTTGAGGACTTATCCGAGGGTATGTATCTTTTCGCTCGACTGTTTGTCCAGGAATCCGGGAAGGATATTTCCCTTGTGCCTCTGAATACGGATGACCCGATGGAATTTGAATATGATGACCCGAAGGACGGAAAAACTCTTGTGGCAGGGAACATTACCATCGCAGACGCTGGTTTCCAGGTCAACGGGGACGGGGATGTCGTTCTCAACTCTGAGCGTTTGTACGAGTTGCTGGACGAGGGTGATCTGCTTCAAGTCATAGTGGGAAAAAGTTTCTGGCTGTATCGGCTTTCTGGCGAACCCCTCCTGGTTTCCGATGTGTTTACCGATGTCGATACCGGAAAGTGGGTCAGTGACCCCGTGGCCTGGGCTCTGATGAGTGACATCACCAACGGCACTGCGGAGGACAAATTCTCTCCCGAGCAGAACTGCACCCAGGCTCAAATTTTGACTTTCCTCTATCGCGCGGCCCGTGAGGAACAGGTTGGATCCTCGTCTGAAGATATGGAACTGGCGGTTCAGTGGGCGCGGGAGAAAGGCATGATCGATGACAACTTTGACGGTAGTACGCCCTGCACCCGCGCAACTGCCGTCAGCTACATTTGGCAAGCCTTTGACAAGCCTAACGCACAGGCCAGCAGCTTTACCGATGTGCCCACCGATGCCCCCTATGGCTATGCGGTGGATTGGGCCGTTGAAAAGGGCGTGACCAATGGCACCAGCGATACCGCTTTCTCCCCCGATAAGGTGTGCAACCGGGGCGAAATCGTGACATTCCTCTACCGGGCCTACAATTAAAAACGCCTTTTGCCCCCGCCGTTCAAATGAGAATGGCGGGGGCACTTTTTGTAATCAAAGTGGCTGTGTGCGGTCGACGGGACAGGGTGGCCCGCCACGGGTGGAGCATGGACGGTTTTCGTTCCCCTGGCATGAGGTGGGGCCAGCGGTGCGGTTTGGTACGCTATCGCAATTCTCCGAATTGCTGACGCTTTCATGCCCTGCGGGGCATGGGATTTGGGGGCCAGAGCAGACCATTGAAGGGCATGAAAAACAGGGGGCCGGGTTACGGCCTCCTGTTTTCTCGATTTTTAGGGTTCGGCTGTGAGTGGGTCAGGTGCTTCCTTATCAGTACCCACCTTTTGGTAGGGAGTTCTTCTCATACCCGCTCCAACGGCGGGCCGTCCAATCCGATCGCGCGGTCACAGGCCGCCAGCACCTGGGGCTGATGGGTGGCCAGTATGATGGGGACCTCCAGCCCCCGCAACCGGTCCAGCAGCCGCTGCGCCCGAGTGCGGTCCACCCCCGCAAAGGGTTCGTCCAGCAGGAGCAGTTCCCCTCCCAGCGCCGCACACCGGGCCAAGGCCAGCCGGCGGGCCATCCCGCCGGACAGGCCAGCGGGATACGCCTCCCCTTCCCCGGTCAGCTCGGCGAAGGCCAGCCACCGCTCCACCTCCCCCCGGCGGGACCGGGGGAGCACGTCGGCGATCTGCTCCCGTGCTGTGCGCCAGGGCAGCAGACGGTCCTCTTGGAACAGGAGCGCCGTCCGGGCCGGGTCCACGCCGGTGAGCGTTCCGCTCTCCGGCTCCGCCAGCCCCGCCAGCATCCGCAGCAGGGTCGTCTTGCCGCACCCGGAAGGACCGCTGAGCGCGGTGAGTCCACGGGCCGGGATCTCCAGGGAGAATCGGTCCATCACCAGCTTCTCCCCATAACGGAACGTGATATCACGCAGTTTTATCACACTTTCCGCCTCCATTCCAACCCTCGCCGGAGCAATCCCTCCAGTGTGAGGGACAAGACCACGATGGTGAGGGTCCACGCGAACAGGTCCGGGGTCTCCAGTCCCAGACGGGCCTGCTGGATGCGGGAGCCCACCGCCCGCACGGGCGGACAGATGACCTCCGCCGCCACCCCCGACTTCCAGGCCAGGCCGAAAGCGGTGAGCAGCCCGGCGGAAAAATGGGGGCGCAGCGCGGGCAGGTAGATGAGCCGCAGCGTCTTGATCCGGGAAAAACGGTAAGCCCGGGCCATCTCCAGCAGTTTCCCGTCCAGGTTGCCCAGCCCGGCGGACAGGGCCCCCCACACCACCGGCAGCACCATCAGCCCGGCGATGACCCAGGGGATGGCCTCTCGAGGCACCCACAGGTACACCAGCAGGATGAAGGACACCACCGGCGTGGCCCGGACCACCCGGACAGCAGGGGAGATCAGCCGGTCCGCCCAAGGGGAGAAGTGGGTG
Source organism: uncultured bacterium (assembly GCA_947643715.1). GTDB lineage: Bacteria > Bacillota > Clostridia > Oscillospirales > Oscillospiraceae > Enterenecus. The sequence continues at coordinate 777 of CANRXB010000054.1, read as the reverse complement.
GCAAAGGCCAGCGCCGTCCCCGCCAGCGCCCCCCAGAACAGGCCCAGGAACACCCGTCCCAACGTGGCCCCCACGGACAGCCAGAGATCCGCCGTCCCCGCCAGGGCCAGGAACCGCTCCCCCACCCGCACCGGGCCGGGGAGCAGCAAGTCGCGTCCCACCGCCCAGGAGGCCAGCGTCCAGACCAGCAGCCAGAACGCCAGAGGTATGAGGATCTTCAAAGGTCTTTTCATACTGCTCTCATCCGCGCGCCCGCGCCCCGCCGCCGGACGGACACCTTTCCTGGGTCCGGCGGGCCGAGTCTCTTCGCGGCTCCTATCTCTTTCCATGAAAAGGAACGAAACGGCATCCTATCACTCTATCCACCAGTAGATCTCGTCATCGGGCAGGGATCCGCCCACAGCGGCGGGGTCGATGGACCACAGCACCGAGTAGTAATCGGAGATGGCCGCCACCATGTCGGCCCCGGACAGGTACGCCAGATGGCACTGGGGGATGGCCTGCTTGGCAATGGCCGCGCTGGGGGCGAGGCCAAGGTCCGCGACCATCGCCGCCGCCTCGTCCACGTTATCGTTCACAAAGTCGATGGAGTCTTTGTAGGCGTCGAGGAAATCGGCCGCCAGCGCGGGGTGCTCCTCCAGGTACTCGGTGCGGGCCACCACGGCGGTCATGATGAGCTGGCTGCCGTTGCGCAGGCTGTCCCAAGCTTCGGTGAGGTCGATGGCCTGGCGCACCTTGCCCTCGCTCTTCATGATGGCGGCGGTGGCGGCGGGGACG
>CANRXB010000053.1 GCA_947643715.1 uncultured bacterium | reverse complement strand
GTGCCTGGTTTTAAGCGGTGTGCTCTTCCTACCTAACCAAAACAGCTCCGATCGTACAATTTTTTGTACCCACCGCCCCGCCCCCCCCCCCCAAAAAAAGCGCCGCGGCGGCCCGGCGGCCGCCGCGGCGTTCACCCTCGTCGTTCACTTGTAGAATGCGTGGTCCCCGATGGTGGCCACATAGTCCCTCGTCCGGGCCGCGTAGGTCCTGGCCCCCGCAATGTTGAAGAACAGCGCGTCGGGCAGCACCTGAGCGCCATCCATCACCAGCTTGGCCGCGACTACGGACTCCCAGTTGGGATCGCGGTAGATGGAACCGCTGGCAGCCGGACTGAATTGGTTCTTCTGGAACAGCACCTCATAGATGGTGTCAGGGAACCTGGGGTCGTTCACCCGGTTCATCACCACGTTGCCCACGGCGATCTTGCCCTCCAGGGGCTGGTTACCGCTCTCCGCATGGATGATGCGGGACAGCCAATACAGGGTGTCCCCATCATAGGCCATGCCGCCGGAGGTCAGGTAAGGCTCCGCGCCCTCCTGGTGGCTCAGCAGCACCTGGTCGTCCACCGTATTGTAAGCCACCGCGAGGTTGAACACCCGGGCCAGCAGGCGCACAGGCGCCGCCACGCGGCCGTTCAGCTCCACCAGGCCGTTGCCCGCATAGAGGTAGCGGTCATTGGCTACGAAATAGGTGCCTCCGATGGCTGCGGTCAGGTTCAGGTCGGCCGTCACCACATCGGCGGCATACCCGGTGTCCACCACATCGGCAGCATATCCGGTCCAATCCTGGCCGGTGATGTCGCCGGTGTCCTCCACCGTCACATCGGTGACAGGCTCCACACCGTGATAGGGGTACTCAGGGACCTCTTCGCCGGTAGTATAGCCGACGCTCTCTTCGCCGTCCGGGACCCACGCGTTCTCCATGTTCGGGTCCAACGGAGCGACTTCGGTGACAGTGGAGGTGGAGGCATAGACGCGGACCACTCCGCCCTCTTCCTCCACCATGGCCTCCGCATCCAGCATGGACACGAAGGAGCTGACCGTGACGTAGCACACGCCGTCGAGGATCTCATATTCTACTGTTGGGACGCTCTCGCCATCCAGCAGGATGGCACTCTCTACCTCCTCGATCTCCACGATCTCCACGGGGGGCTCCTCAGGAATCGACCCATCGGAGGCCGCGGCGAGCGCGGGCAGGACAAAGCTCACGACAGCGAGGGTGGCCAGCAGGACGCTGGTTGCTCGTGTTTTCATGAAATCTCTCCTTATTACAATTTGTTCTCAAATTGTAACCATATTGTAACTTATTGAAAACCGTTTTGCAACCTTTTGAAGCCGTCAAAATAGCCGAACCTATCGATAAGATAGGCTCGGCTATTGTGCATATCATACGATCTGATGGATCTTCGACGATAGATGCCAGATCTTTCAGGGCTTCACTTATAGAACCAATGGCAGCCGATGGTAGTCACATAGGTCTGGTTCTCCATGGTCCAGTGGTTGTCCGTGAGCTCCGGAGCCAAAAAGTACAGGCTGTCCCCGGCCGCTCTGGCGCCCTCCAGCACCAGCTTGGCCGCCAGCACGCTCTCTTGTGTGGGCTCATCGTAGACGGTCCCATTGCTCACCGGCTCGAACTGGATCCCCCATTTGCGATCGAAGATCACATCGTATATGGTATCCGGGAATTCCTCGCTCGCCACTCGGTTGAGCACCACAGTGCCCACCGCCAGCTTGCCCAGGAACGGTTCCCCACGGCTCTCCGCCGAGATGATGCGGGACATCCAGTACAGTTCCTCCTCTGTGTAAGGCGCCGGGCCGGGCCTCCCTTTGCCTGGGGTTAGGGTGACGCCCGTCTCTTTGTTCCAATCCACTCCGCTGCCTAGGGCCTCGGCCAGCACGCGGACCGGCACCATGGTCCTGCCGTTCTCCAGCCGCACCTGCTGCGGGACGTACAGCGCCCGGCCGTTCACCGTCAGCCACTGATCTCCGGGCTTCGCGCACAGGGCCAGGCCCTCGCCACGCACCCAGGCCGCACCGTCCTCCCACACCACGCGGGCATCGGGGGCCAGCGCCTCCGATATGGTGCGCAGCGACACATAGGTGGTGCCGCCGTCCACCAAGCGGGCCTGGGCCTGGCTCCATAGGTTTTGCCCGTTGATGCTCAGCACGTCTTTGGCGGAGGCGGGCAGGACCAGCGCCGCCGTCAGCGCCAGCCCCACAAGTGTCTTTTTGATCTTCATGTCCTGTCACTCCTTGGGGTCGGTTATGGACATATTGTAACTGTTTTGTAACCTTTCCGCAAGTCAGAATGGTTTCCAGCCCAGGCAACGCCTTCCTTTGATGGAAAAAGATCCTCCGCCCGCAGGCGGAGGATCTTCTCGCGGCGGCTCCCCGCCGCCATCATCGCTGCGATCGGGCTCAGTGGACCGCCTTCAGCGCTTGGGCGAGCTGGTCCGGGCAGGAGGTTGGCTTCATCCCACAGCGGATGCCCTCCATCCTGGCGACGGCCTCGTCCACGGTCATCCCCTTCAGCAGAGCGCAGATGCCCTGGAGGTTCCCGGAACACCCGCCCGACACTCGGACGCCTTGGATCACGCCGTCCTCCACATCGATCTCCATGCCTCTGGAGCATACCCCTTTGGGCGTGTACTTGATGGTCTGCATGTCATCGCTTCCTTTCTCATTCATGATCGTCTATTTTTCTTGCCGCCGGTCCCCGCCGCTCCGGAATTCGTCCAGTTGGGCAAGGTCCTTATACTCCAAGCTGCGTTCCCCCGCCAGCCCCTCCACATGGTGGGTCAGCTCATGGCGCAGCGTGACGCGCAGCTCGTCCTCCCAGACCTCCCGCGGCTCATCGGACAGCAAAGCGGCGAAGGAACCGTAATATATATCGATGTAGCGGCCCATCTCGTCCACGCAGTACTCTCCCATGACATAGACGTCCTCCCCCGCTTCCGGGTCGGGAAGGGCCTCCTCCAACAGCAGGATGCCTCCATTGAGCTGCTGGAACAGTTCCTCCGGGAACTCGCCGCACACCTCGTCCAAGATAGCGTTCACTTCGTCGATGGACAATATCATCCCTAGTCTCCTCCTAAAGCACGATCAGCCCATACCGTTCGGTGAGCCGCTCCAGCTCCTCCCGGCTCAGTCCGCCGGTGCCGTCATAGAACGCCCGGCCTTGATACGCCCTCAGCGCCGCCTCCAGCAGCTCCGGCACGTCCGAGCACAGGCAGAGGGCCTTGCCCACGGCATACTGGTGCAGGGCGAATATGTCCACATCGTCCCCGCTCTGGATGGCGATCTTCATCGCGCCCACCGGATCGTCCTCCGCGGCGATGATGTCCTCCAGCAGATCGGGGCCACACTCCAGCTCCTCCCCCACGTCGATGGTGGGACTGATGAAGCAAGGGTCCGTCCCCGTAGCGCATGGGATGGCATCCGGATCGTGCGGCACAGGCTCATAGCGGAACAGCTCCACCCCTCCCTCCTTGACCTGGAACAAGGGGCCTTCCGCATGAGCGGCCAGCTCGTCCAACCGCTGTTTGGCCGCGTCCTCCGGACACTCGATCCCAAAGGCCGCCGCCCCCATCCCCTCGGCCACGAACAAAGCGGCCAGCATATGCACCCGGGTGGCCGACATGCCCTCGCTGTCGCAGGCCCAGCTCACCCAAACGGGGCCGCAGCCCAGCTCTGCCGCCGCCAGCAGCGCGGCCCTGCACTCCGCCATGGAGCCCATCCCTCGTATGTGTACCGGACCGGCCCCCGGCTCCAGACGGGCGCGGTATGCCGCTATCAATTCCCCGAACCTGCTTTCCCCCGCTGGGGGCACATCCAGCCCCAAAGGTCCCAGCGTCTGCCGGAACGTGGGTACAGAGGCGTCCATACGCAGCTTCACAACTCCTTCATCTCATATGTGTCCAGCCAATCTGACCCGGCCATTATAGCAAAGACCGGACCAAATGGCAAGGGGCCCGTAAAATACTCCCATCTGGCGGAAACGATCGATCCCCGCTCCGGATCGGACGCTCCGGCGGCATTTCGAGGCGATCGGACGCTCTCCTTCGCCTCTCGCTCCCGACGAGGGCTTGCCAGCCTGGGGAGGAAATGCTATAATCATAATATAATGGAAAAGGTATGGCATCCATTTTTTGACCGTGATCCCATCGGGATCGGAGGTGTTATGATCATGAAGCAAAAACGATGTCTCACAGCACTTTTGGCCGCTTCGCTCCTGCTGTCGATCTGCGGCTGCGGCCCCTCCGTCCAGGCCCGTCAGGAGGGCACGAGGCTGACCGTCTATCTCTACAGCAGCGAGCTGCTCCAGGAATATGCGCCCTTGCTCCAGGAACTGGTGCCGGAGGCGGGATTGGAATTCGTGGTCGGGCGCAGCTCCGCCGACTTCTACCTCCAGCGTCAAGCGCACGGCGAGCTGCCCGACATCATCGTGGTGAGCGGCGGGCTGTCCCCGCGAGATTCCCTCCCCCTGGATCCTTATCTGATGGACCTGAGCGCGACGGAGACAGCCGCCGCTTTCTATGACACCTATCTGGAGAACTACCGGGACGACGGCGGCGCCGTCCGCTGGCTCCCTGCGGGCGGGGTCGCCAACGGCATCCTGGCCAACGTGGACCTGTTCGAGCGATACTCGATCCCACTGCCCACAGACTATGACAGCTTTGCCGCCGCTTGCCGGGCTTTCCTGGACCAAAGGATACAGCCCTACACCACCGACTATAAATATCCCTATACCTGCCTTTACACACTGGAGGGTTGGTCCATCCCTTCGCTGATGAGTCGTCAAGGCACCCAGTGGCGGCACGACTTCGAGCGGGGCCACACCGACGCTCTGGAGGAAACGCTGTGGACAGGCGTCCTCGAGCGCTTCGCCGCCGTGGTCCAAGACACCGGCATGGGCCCGGCAGAGATCGACCGGGGCTTCACCATGACCATGGAGGATTTCCGGGACGGCAAGGTCCCGATGGTCCGCGGGATGGTCTCCGAGCTGACCACCTATTCTCAGTATTTCGACTGCGTGCTCCTGCCCTATTTCGGACAGGGCGAAGGCGGCAACTGGCTGCTGACCGTGCCCCGTTTCCAGGTGGCGCTCAGCGCGGCCCTGGATGACGACGGGAACGAGAGGAAGAAAGAGTTGGCGTTGAAGGTGCTGGACGTCATGTTCTCCTCCCAAGGATACGAGGCCCTGACCTCCGGTGTCTATATCCATATGCTCCCCTACAACCGAGGGGTAGAGGTCCCTCTGCCCGCCTCCCTCCAGGGCCTGCAGAGCGTCATCGACTCCAATCATCTGTATATCCACATGAACTCGGCCAGTTTGCAGAACGCTGTGGTAGAGGCGGTGCATGGGATCCTGTCCGGGGATCTGGACGCCCACAGCGCCTACGGACGTATGAGCGCCGCTTTGACGGCCCCCACGGAAGACCAGGAGATCGTGGCCACGCTGGAGGACGATCGTCCTGTCAGCTTCCAGCCGGACACCGGCAACCAGGCCGCCTCCTCCATCGCCAACACCCTGCGCAAGATCGCCGGCAGCGATCTGCTGCTGGCCCCCGCCTCCATCTGTACCGGCTCGCTGTACGCCGGGGACTACACCGATCAGCGGCTGGACGAGACCATGCCGTCCGGAGGCAACCGCCTGTATACGGCCCGGCTCACCGGTGCCGAGGTGCGGGAGCTGGTCCGGTTGGCCGTGGAGGGATACGGCCTCTCCAACGATCCTTTCAGCAATCAGACCCTCCCTATCGCCAGCGGCTTCACGATGGAGGTGGAGAAGCTGGACGGCAGCTACCGCCTGTCCGGCATCCTGGTGGACGGCGCGCCATTGGCAGACGGCGAGACCTACACCTTCACCATCGCAGACCTCCCCAGCCTGTGCCAGCCCCTCATGGAGCAGGCGCTGGGCGAGGGCGCATCGGAGCGTTTCACCGCCAGCGAGCGATTCGCCCGGCTCCTGTGGACGGACCACATCAAGCAAGGCGAGCAGCCTGTGCCGCCCACACCGTATATCACGCTCAAAGAATCCAAGTAATAAGGGGAATACACCATGGACCGGAAAAAACTGACAAGGGCCAGAGCCACCATCGCGATCGTCGCGGCCATCGCGATGGCCATCCTCATCAGCCTGGCCTATTCCCGGTTCGCCACCCATCAGATCGTCCTGGAAAGCGTGAGCCACTTAGACGAGATCTATACCCAGATCAACTCCACTTTCCGTTCCACCATCACCAAAAACTGGCGGCTGCTGCATAGCTGGCGGAACTATATCCACGCTACGGCGGACACTGCCCCAGAGGAACTCGCCGCCTTCATCCAGGAGGAGAAAGAGGACTGGCATTTCACCACCTTCTACTTCCTTTCCGAAGACGGGAACTATACCACGGAACTGGGCCAGACCGGCTACCTGGACCTGGGCAAAGACCTGGACCGGCTGGTGAGCGCGCAGGAGGACATCGTGGTGGACGGCACCCTGCCAAACATGAAGCAGATCACCATCTTCGCCGTCCCCACAAAGCCAGGGCACTATCTGGGGTTCGAATATACGGCCATCGGCATCAGCTTCAACACGGACGATATGGCCGGGGCGCTGAGCATCAACGCTTTCTCCGGGCAAAGCGACTGCTTCATCACCTACTCCGACGGCCGCATCCTGTTCTCGTCCAAGAGCGATGGGGATCAGCCTTACAATTTCCTGGCCTACCTGCGCAGCAACGCCGATTTCCTCGGCCTCGATGCCGACTTCATCGCCCAGGACTGGAAAGACGGCGCCCACCGGACCGTCATCTGCGATCTGGACGGGACCTCCCACTACCTGTCCTACCAGCCGGTGGGGTTCGACGACTGGATGCTGGTGAGTGTCGCGCCGGTCGGCATCGTGAACGCCAGCATGAACCGCTTCACTCTGGTGACCCTGATCGTCCTGGCCCTCCTCTTCGGGCTCATCGCCGTAGGTGTGGTGGTCTCCATCATGCTGAACAGCCGCCGGCGCATGTGGGAGAAGAACCGGGAGATCCGTTCCCGGGAGGAGCTGTTCGACCTTTTGACCCAGAACACCGACGACATCTTCATCCTGTTCTCCCCTGCCGACTTCACCGTGGGCTACGTCAGCCCGAACCTGGAACGGGTCCTGGGCTCGACGGCAGATCAGGTCCGCACGGACGTCCGCTCCCTCCTGTTCGCCGACCACCGCCACCTGCCCCCGGACGGCCGGTCCGGCCTTTCCCCCGATATCCTGGAGCGCATCCCCTTGGGCAGCGTATGGACCGGAGAACGCGACCTGCTCCACGTCAAGACCCGTGAGCTGCGTTGGTTCAAGCAGCTCCTCTACCACTGCACCCTGGAGGACCAGGATCAGTTCATCCTGATGCTCTCCGACCGCACCAAGGAGCGCCAGTTGAACGCGACCCTCGAAGACGCGCTCCACACCGCCAAAGCCGCCAACGCCGCCAAGAGCAATTTCCTGGCCAACATGTCCCATGACATCCGCACCCCCATGAACGCCATCGTGGGCTTTTCCGTCCTGTTGGGCAAAGAGTGCGAGAACCCCGACAAGGTCCGGGAGTACACCCGGAAGATCGCCTCGTCCAGCCAGCACCTGCTCAGCCTCATCAACGACATCCTGGACATGAGCAAGATCGAAAGCGGCAAGACCTCGCTGAACATGACCGAGTTCAGCCTGCCCGAGCTGGTGGACGAACTGTACACCATGATGCTCCCCCAGGCCCGGGCCAAGCAGCAGCGCTTCGACCTGCATACCAAAGGCTGCTTGCCCGAGCTTCTGCTGGGCGACAAGCTGCGGCTGAACCAGGTGCTGATCAACCTGCTGTCCAATGCGGTGAAATACACCCAGCCCGGCGGCCAGATCGCGCTGACCGTACAGGGGCTGGACCGGGGCCAGACCGCCCATCCCCACCTGCGCTTCACCGTGTCCGACAACGGCTTCGGGATGAGCCCCGGCTTCGTGCAGGACATCTTCGATCCCTTCGCCCGGGAGGTCACCGATTCCACCCGGGAGATCCAGGGCACCGGCCTGGGCATGGCCATCACCAAGAACATCGTGGACCTCATGGGCGGGACCATCACCGTGGAGAGCGAGCTGGGCCGGGGCAGCACCTTCACCGTAGAGGTGGGACTGGCTGCGGCCGGCCCCGAGCGGGACGATGGGTTCTGGCTCCGCCACAGCATCACCCGCCTGCTGGTGGTGGACGACGATGCGGACATCTGCCGGGACATCCAAAGCGCCATGAGCGGCACCGGCGTGGAGGTCTCCAGCGCCACCGACGGCAGTACGGCAGTGGAGCTGACCGTTCAGGCCCAGGCCCGGGACCAGGCGTTCCACATCATCCTGCTGGACTGGAAGATGCCCGGCATGGACGGAATCGAGACCGCCCGGCATATTCGGGAGCAGGTCGGGCCCCAGGTGCCGATCCTGGTGCTCACGGCCTACGATCTGGAAGAGGCCAGGCAGGCGGGGACAGACGCCGGGATCGACATGTTCCTGGCCAAGCCCTTCTTCCTTTCCAGCTTCCAGCGGGCGATGACCCAGCTCCTGGACGCAGGGCCCCAGGAGGACGAGTCCACCGGACAAACCAGGACCTCTCTGGAAGGGCTGAACGTGCTGGCGGCGGAGGACAACGAGATCAATGCCGAGATCCTGCTGGAGCTGCTGGAGATCGAGGGCATCCGGTGCGAGGTGGTCCCCAACGGAGAAGAGGCGGTGAAGCGTTTCGAACGCGCCCGGCCCGGCGAGTTCGACATGATCTTCATGGACGTGCAGATGCCCGTGATGAACGGCTACCAAGCGACCCGGGCGATCCGTGCCGCAGATCACCCCCAGGCGCGGACCATCCCCATCATCGCCATGACCGCCAACGCCTTCGAGGAGGACATCCGCGCGGCCTTGGACGCCGGTATGGACGCCCATACGGCAAAGCCCATCGATATGGACAAACTCAAAGCCACCATCGCACGGCTCAAGCAGGCCGACTCAGCCTCCGGCGCACGGGCCTGAACGTCCTGTCACAGAAAAACATCCGGTACGCAAGCTGATGCGTACCGGATGTTTTTCTTTTCTCCGGAAAGGACCGGGCTGCGGCTATTGACACCGCCTTTTCGATGTGGTATCATCGTTCCAAGGACTACTGTCTTTTTTACAGTAGTCAGACATACGATAGAGGAAGGAGCGAGCATCTGTGAAAAAGGATTATATGGCCCGTCTGGAACGGACCGCCCGGTGGTGGCTCCCTCGGCAGGAGGCGCAGGACGTCATCGCCGATTATCGGGACATCGTGGGCTCCCCGCCCCGCCCGGAACGGGAGCTACTTCGGGATCTGGGCAAGCCCCGAGAAGTGGTGATGCAGCTCGCCCAGCCCAAGGTGTACCTCCGGTGGCTGGCCGTGTTCACCGTCCTGTCCGCCTGCATCCTCATTCCCGGCCTCAGCCCGTTCGGCCCGTTCTGGTTCATCTGGGACAAATGCTTTGCCGGCCCCTATGATCCCAACTTCGCCTTCCCCGGCGGGCCCGCCGGCCACTACGGCCCTGTCCTGGCCCTTTTGGGCGCGATCGTGGCCCTGATCTGGTCCCGCCGGCAACAGCGCGAGGAGGGGCCGCGCCCCAAGGCCATCCTCGTTTTCCTGGCCTTGCTGCTGGCCTGGATCGGAGCAGCGCTCCTCCTCTTCTGGACCTGGGCACGCGATCCGGTGACCTTCTCGAAGGTGTGGGGAGAGATGCCGTCTTGGATCGGCCCAGACCGGATGGTGTCCCGATCGGTCCAGACCCTGCTCAGCACCCTGGAATACGGCGGCATCGCCATGGCCCTGATCGGCGAATCCGGACTGGTGCGGGCCCGCACGAAGGACCGCCGCTGGGTGGCGGTGTACCTCCTGGGACTGGCCGCCATGCTGATCTCTATGGAATCGCTGGCGTTACTGGTGTCCATGCAAACCCCAGAAAGCACTTTGCAGGCAGGCTGGTGGCATCCCCACATGCAGTACTATCTCGCCATCACCGTCGCCGGCCTGGCGGGAGCAGGTGTGTCCTTATGCTGAAAAAGGACCTCATCGAGCTGTGCCTCCTCCACCTCTTGGCCCAAGGGGACCAGTACGGTTACGAACTGCTCCGGCGGCTCCACCACACCTTCCCCGACACCCAGGAGAGCACCGTCTATGCCCTGCTCCGGGGACTGTGCCGGGAGGGCTGCTCTCAGCAGTACCTGGGAGCGGCCTCCGACGGCCCAGCCCGCAAATATTACCGCCTCACCGCACAAGGCCGGGACAAGCTGGCCGCCCTGACAGAGCAGTGGCGATCTCTCCGGGACGCGCTGTCGGAGTTGGGCATAGGCGAATGAACGTGTATGGAAAAGACCCGCTGGGGAAAACCCCATGCGGGTCTTTTTCATGCCTCCAGCCAGCCGTCCTGTCCCTTTTTGACGCCCCGGCGCAGCTCGAACAGCCCCAGCATGACGAAGAACGCCGCGCCGCACAGTACGACGGTCAGCCCAAGCAGCACATAGGTCCGTTCCTGCGCGAAACGTCCGGCGGGCAAGAAAAGGGTGATGTCCGCCGCAGTGGTGAGCACGACATACGCCGTCCTTCGGCGGCGCAAGCGGCGGTCCAGCCCATATCCTTGAGGCTGGCACTGCTCCGCCAGCACCGTGATGTCCGTGAGGAATTGGAAATGGAAATACAGTACTGTCACCGTAACGATCAGGTCCAAGGGCGGGAACCACCCGTGCACATCGCCGCCCAACCAGGCCAGGCCCCAATCCACAGCGTTCCATCCCACCAACAGGATGCACAGGGGCCGCAGCAGGGCCAGATCCCGCCGCGCCGCGGACAGATCCCGGATGGCGTGCAGCAGCAGCACATATCCCACAAAGGAGGGCAGGATGCTCACCGCGTTCAAGTTGATATCAAAGTGGATGAGCAGATATCCCCAAGCGGCGTTGGACAGCCCCCGCGCCAGCGTCGTTCGATCAATATCCAACCCATACGCCCCCTTCCACCGGCAAGAGAGTGAGTCCCATCGCCGGCCCACCGTTGAGGTACAGGTCCGCCGCATAGTAGTCCGGACAAAAATACTTCACATCCTCTACATCTCCACTGATGCTTCCCCCGCCGCCGCTGAGGAACACCTCATCCCCCCGATCCCCGGACAAAGGCTTGCCGCCCCAGGCGCTGCCGTCGTTGCTGCTCCCGCTCCCATGACGGGCGGGCTGCTCTAGCACCGGACGGGCGTCCCCTTCCCACATCGGGCGAACGGACGCCCCGATACGGTCGTATCCCTCTTTGTCCCTCTGGTCCCCGGTGTAGACGGCCCAGAGCTCACTGCTCTGACGGGCGCTGTCGAAGGTCCCGTGGGGCTTGGGCGTAGTGTCGAAAACAGTATAGGTCTGGAACCAGTCCTCTTGATGAGTGGAGCTGTCCACGTGGGCCGCGGTCTGATATTGGACCCGGAGGATCCAGTCCCCTGCCTGGGCCTCGTACACCTTGGCGGGCAGTCCGGCGCAGGGGAAAGCGGACAGGTCGCCGTTAGAGGTGGAGATCATCCGGAACTGTTCCTGCGGGGTGGCCACCCAACGCTCCCCCTCCTTCTCCACCCGGACGGATTGCATCCCCATGCGGATGTCCCTATGGGCGTATCCCTCTTCACTGGGCAGCGCCACCACCAGCACTCCTTCCCACGCTCCGTCCTCCAGCGGAGAAAGATCGCAGATCTCATATCCGGACTGGCCCACCGCCGGGAGCGGCAGCCCAGGGTCCCATGAGCCCCAGCCCAGATCTTTCGCCTGCGCCAGTCCGTCCTGCTCCGCCAATGGCGCGCACATGGCCCGGTACACCGCGCTCTCTTGGATCACCGCTTTGGCGTAGGTGTCGAAAGCTCCGGCATACGTGGTGCAGTACACCGTCCTGGCAGCGGCGAGCCAGGTGGTGTCATGGCCAAAGTACGGCTCGAACCATGTCACGCTTTCCTTCACCGTTTCCGCCCGCGCCCCCACCGTCAACGGGACCGCCAGCACCAACACCACGCACACCGACACCAGCGCCATCCCCGCCGGGTATCGCTTGAAGCGGGCGATGGCCTCGATCCTGCGGCGGACGTTCTCTCCGCCGTTGGCAGCGGACGAGGTGCCCGGCGTCCGGGCATACCGCTCGTCCGCCATGGACAGCAGGATCCGTCCGTAGTCACGGCGTTCCTCCCCCTCCAGGCGCTCCAGCACCCGCTGATCGCACAGGGATTCCAGATCGTTCCCCGCCAGATCGGCGCACAACCACAGCAAAGGGTCGCACCAATGGATGCAGCGGAAGAAGCAGATGACCAGTCCCCAGAGCACGTCCATGTGCTTGAGGTGGAGCAGCTCGTGTAGGATCACCTTCTCGTCGGTCTCCACCCCGCCGGGCAAGGCCAGCACGGGCCTGAACACGCCGCATACGAACGCGGTGGGCAGACCGTCCACCTCCACAGCAGGGCACACAGGCAGGCCGTACCGCTCCGCCACCGCCCGGACCCGCCCGGCCTGGGCGGGCCTCCCCTGCCGCAGCGCCAGCCGCAGCCGGACATAGGACGCCACATACCGGACCATGAGCGCCGCCACTCCGACCAGGTAGATGAGGTACAGCACATCCGCCGCCGACCTGGGCGCGGCCAGGGACGGCAGCGGGACAGGCGCCGCTACCCGGGTCAGCACGCCGAACTCTCCCGTGAGGGCGGACCTTGCCGCTTCCACGAACACGGGCCAGTTCACCAAGACGTACCGCCCGCCCCGTCCCGCCGGGAGGAGCAGTGTCAAGGCCAATACTCCCCATGCCGCGAACTGCCACCGCGGGGGCAGCTTGTCCCGGAACATGGCCTTGATGGCCAACAGCAGGGCCGCTACGCCGGAGGCGGTCAGCGTCTGCAACAAGAAGCTCCAGATATCCGTCATTCAGATGTGCTCCTCTCTTTGGATATCGTCCCGCCTCCAACGCGGGATCCATGGTCCCATCCGCGACCCGAGCGGGTCACACCTCCATCTCGTCCAGCAGGCGGCGCAGCTCGTCACGTTCCTGAGCGGAGATGGGGCTCTCCCGCAGGAAGGCCGCCACCAGATCTCCTGTGGCCCCATGGTACACCTGCCGGAGAAAGCTGTCCCTGGCCTGCGCCTGACAGTCCTCCCTGCTCAACGCCGCGCGATAAAGGCGGGGACAGCCTTCCTTGTCGATGGACACCAGTCCCTTGGCCTCCATCCGGGTGAGATAGGTGAGCACCGTGTTGCGGTTCCAGCCCGTCTCATCCTGGAGGGCGCGGGTAACCTCTCCCAAAGCGGCCCCACCGCTCTCCCAAAGTACGCCCAGCACCGACCACTCCCGTTCCGACAGCCTGACCATGGCAAAGCCTCCTACAAGTGTAGTATCATCACTATACTACATCTGTAGGAGGCTTTTGTCAATAGGAGATCCCGACAGGGGCGCGGCAGCCACGAGCCAACAAAAGACCGCCCGTCCTCTTCCCGGGACGGGCGGTCCATATTCAAGTAGGTACAGCGGCTTTGAGATACTTTTCCTGATAGAAGGCCAACCACTTACGGAATTCCGGCTGGTCGCCCTGACGCACGCCCCTGGCATAGTCGTGGAACTGCAGGTCGGCATAGCGCAGTTCCAGCACCGCAAGGGCCACGTTGGAGCAGTGCGCCGCCACGCGCTCGAAGTTGTTGATCAGGTCGTTGAGGATGAAGCCCATCTCCAAGGTACACACGCCGTTCTGCAGCCGGCGGATATGCCGCAGCTTCATCCCTTCCAGCATCGTGCTGATGACCTCCTCCAAAGGCTCCACCTGTTGGGCCACCGCTATGTCCGCCTGGATCAAGGCCCGTTGGGCCAAGCCGACGATCTCCCGCACCGCTTCGCTGGCCCGAGTCATGTCCTCCAGTCCGTCGGGAGAAAAGACGATGCCCTTGCTCTCCATCTCCTTGGCCAGATCGGCCAGGTTCACCGCATGATCGGAGATACGCTCCAGGTCCGTGAGGCAGTGGAGGTAATGGGAGCTGATGAGGGTCTCCCGTTCGTTCAACCCCCGGCTGTTCAGATGGAACAGGTAATTGCCCAGCCGGTCCTCATAGCGGTCCACCACGTTCTCCCGGCCTAGGATCTTCTCATATTTCTCCCCGCTGAACTTGGTGAACAGATCGATGGAACGGTTCAGGTTCTTCATGGAGGCCGTGGCCATCCGGCTCACGGTGCGGCCGCTCTGCTCCAACGCCAGGGGCGGATAGTCCAGGAAGCGTTCGTCCAACAGGTTCTCCTCGAACTCTTCGTCGTCCTCGGAGCGTTCCTCCTTGATCGTGGCCTTGGACAGCCGGACCAGGAGCCCGGTGAAGGGGAGCTGTACGGCTGTGGCCCCTACTTTGAAGATCGTGTTGAACACGGCGATGCCAAAAGCATTGGCGGGCAAAGCCATGAAACCCAGCTCCACGAAAGCGTCGATCAGATAGAACGGGACCATGAACAGCGCGGAGCCCACGATATTGAAGTAGAGATAGATGATCGCAGTACGTTTGCCGTTGGCGTTGGCCCCGATGGCGGAGAGCAGCACCGGCACACACGCGCCGATACACATGCCCAGCACCATGGGGATGGCGACCTCATAGCTGATGGCCCCGGTGGCCGATAGGGCCTGCAAGATGCCGATGGAGGCGGAGGATGATTGGATCACCGCCGTCACCACGATCCCGATGATCAGGGACACCACGGGATTGGAGGCAGCGGCGATGAACTCCAGGAACGCGGCGTTCCCTTTCAGCGGGTCCATGGCGGAGCTCATCGCCTGCATCCCGCTCATGAGCACAGAAAAGGCCAGCAGGATGAGGCCCACGTTCTTCTGCGTCTGCTTTCGGCAGAAGAAATAGAGGATGATGCCGACGAACGCCACAGCGGCGAACACGGTGGCGGAGGTGAAACCGCCCTCTCCCTCCACCCCTGCCAGGGTGAGCACCCAGCCGGTAGCCGTGGTGCCGATGTTCGCGCCCATGATGATGCCCACAGCATTGGAAAGCTGCATGATGCCCGAGTTGACGAAGCCGACCACCATCACGGTGGTGGCGGAGGAGGACTGGATCACCGCCGTCACCAACGCGCCCAGCAGCACTCCTTTGATCGGGTTGGAGGTCAGTTTGCCCAGGATGGTCTCCAGCTTACTGCCAGCCACTCGTTTCAGGCCGTCCCCCAACAGGGTCATGCCAAACAAGAAAAAAGCGAGACCGCCCAGCAACGATATGATGTCCGCGATACCCATGCGCTCAATCCCTTCCCGCGGGCCTGGCCCGCACTCCGGTAACTCGACTAATTATATCATACCTTTTCTTGGATTTCTCGCCTTTTTTCAATTTCTATGATCCTGCTGTTTTCATCCGGCGAAAAAGGCAGGATCTTGGAGGAAATATAGAAAAAGGAGCGGGCGACCGCCCGCTCCTCAGAGCCTATCGGAAAAAGCAGATGCGGACCATCAACGCCGGCCGCCTCCTCGTCCGCCTCCGCCCGGACGTCCGCCGCCGCCAAAGGAGCCGCCGGGGCGGGGACCGCTCATGGGCCTACCGCCACCGAACGAGCCGCTGGGGCGAGGACC
Source organism: uncultured bacterium (assembly GCA_947643715.1). GTDB lineage: Bacteria > Bacillota > Clostridia > Oscillospirales > Oscillospiraceae > Enterenecus. The sequence goes on along the minus strand of CANRXB010000053.1, from coordinate 2,229 downwards.
TCCGGAGGAACGTCCACCTCCAAACGACCCACCGGGACGGGAGCCTCCAGAGGGCCGTCCACCGCCGCCAAAGGAACGCCCGCCGCCGAACGACCCGCCGGGACGGGAGTCTCCAGCAGACCCACCGCCGCCAAACAGCCCACCAGGGCGGGAGCCTCCAGAGGGCCGTCCGCCGCCGCCAAAGGAACGTCCGCCGCCGAACGACCCGCCGGGACGGGGACCGCCAGCGGGCTTACCACCAAAAAGCCCACCAGGACGGGGACCGGTGCCGGGGCGCGGACCAGGCCCGAACCCCATGCCGGGACCGGGACCGTGTCCGAACCCAGGCCCTGGACCGGGACCGAAGCCAGGGCCGCGGGGGGGCCGGGGCGGGCGCGGAGGCCGGGGCCGGAAGATATAGAACGGCCGGTAGACATAGCTCGGCCCATACCAGCCGTTGCGGTAACGCCGGCGGTGAGAGCCCTCTATCACCAGCAGCAAGACCACCGCCAGTACGAGGATGACGATCAGGTCTGCGAATCCTTCCATGGCTCAGCCTCCTTTCCCATTTCAGCCATAAAAGTCCCCATACCATTCCTCCAGGGCTTCGGTGAGGCGCAACACCGCCTCATCATAGTCGCCCTTGGCGAACCAGCTCTCCATATACTCATAGGCGTAGTCGGAGCAGTCGTCGTTGGTGAAGTCCCGGGTCATGTCCGCGCCCTGCACCAGCCAATAGTTCTCGCCGCTGATATCCAGCACTACGGTGAAATCGTAGCCGCCCAGACCCATGTCCGCAGCACACTGCAAAGCGTAGTCATATAGCCCGTCCATATAGTTGCAGGTGACGACGCCCACGGTGGCGCTGTAGCGGTCCCACAGCCTCTCGTTGCGCTGGTCCAGCGTCCGCTCCGTCTGAGCGGACAATACCTGGGCGTTGTCCCAGACATAGGAACCGGCGGCAGGCGCCATGGTCTCGCCAGGCGGCTCGTAGCCGTATGGGCCGCTGGGCCTTTTGGCGTAGCCGATGTCGATGGCGGCGATGACCATCACGATGGTGAAGAGCCACGCCCCCGCCTGTGTCTTGAATACGTTCACCTTCTTGTTCTTCACCGCGGCGGCGACGCCCCCCATCGCGGCCCCGACCGCCGCGATGCACAGGACGAATATAAGAATACCTCTCATGGAATATCCTTTCTACTTCGATCTACTTCGACGCGATCGCGCCCGCTCCGTTCCAAGCTTCTCCGCGCACTCATCCACGCAGCTCCAAGAGCTTCTGTTTCAGCTCGCCCTCGATGCGGCCCAGCTCCAGTTCGGCCTCCTTGCGCTTTTGCGCGCCGTCCTTTTGGATCTGCATCACCTCGTCCAGCGTGGAGATGAGCTGCTGGTTGGTGTGCTGGAGCGTCTCGATGTCCACCACGGAGCGCTCCGCCTCCTTGGCGGTCTCGATCGTGCCCATCTTGAGCATGTCCGCGTTCTTTTTCAGCAGCTCGTTGGTCATATTGGTCACCGCGGACTGGGCGGCGGTGGCCTGCCGGGAGTGCTCCAGCCCCAGGGCCAGCACCATCTGGCTTTTCCACAGGGGGATGGTGTTCACCAGGGAGGACTGGATCTTCTCCAGCATCAGCGTATCGTTGTTCTGGATCAGCCGGGTCTGGGGGCCCATCTGGATGGAGATCATCCGGGTGAGCTCCAGGTCGTGGATCTTCTTCTCGAACCGGTTGCACAGGTTGGCGAAGTCGTTGTACCGCTGGGCGTCCTCCTGAGACCCGGAGGAGGCGGCCTTCTTGCGCATCTCTTCCAGGGTCTCGCTCCGGGCCTTCATCAGCGCCTTCTTCCCCGCCAGGATATACATGGTGAGTTCCTTATAATACTTGGTGTTCAGTTCGTACATCTGGTCCAGCATGGCGATGTCCTTCATCAAGGTGACCTGATGCCCCTCCAGGATGGAGCAGATCTTGTCCACGTTCACCTCCGCCTTGTCGTAGCTGGCCTTCATGGCGGTGAGCTCGTTCCTCTTCTTCTGGAAGAACCCGGCGATGCCCTTCTTCTCCGGCTGACCGAAGGTCTTGAGCTCCACCACCAGCGAGGACAGGGCCTCGCCCACCTCCCCCAGATCCTTGGTCCGAACGTTGTTGAGCGCGTTCTCAGAGAACCCGGCGATGTTCTTCTGCGCGGCGGCGCCGTATTGCAGCACCTGGGTGGAGTCGGTGATGTCGATCTTCTGGGCGAAGTCGTTGACCACCT
>CANRXB010000052.1 GCA_947643715.1 uncultured bacterium | reverse complement strand
GCGATCCGCGCCGCCGTCACTGCCCATCCTCTCATGTCCGCTCCCCCTCTTTTTTGGTGTGCTCCCTATTTTAGCAGGATCGGGCTCGGTCGCGCAACCTGATGCCGCGTCACAGGTTCGCATCCAACGTAAAGGTCACCGACGCTATCATGCCCAACGCGGCATTCGCGTAATTGTTCAGCGGCCTTTCCAATGCCACCGAGAAAGCCACGTTCCCGTCTTTACTAGCCGATCCATCGGCCGTGACCTCGACTCCCTTCACTGCGATCCCATTCGGATCATAGGATCTTCCCTGATGATATACCCAATCATTGATCGAGAAGTCCTTGATCGAAGGCCGGCTCATCCTCATCGCCGCCGGAAGCTTCACAGACGCCCAGAGCATACAGGTATCGCTCAAGTTATAGATCATACACGGCACGCGGGACACCCTGGTCTTGGTATAGTACCTTTGACATTTGGCCAATTCCTGGACCTTATCCGGAGGGACATCACGGAGCACCCACTTCCCGCTCGCGTCCTGGTGCGCCAACGTCTGTCCAGCGCCCAGCTCGAGTTTGGCCGCATACAGCTCGGCGGAGCTGCCGATCGGATCGAAATATACCCCCATCGACGTATCGGCATCTTCCGGTACGGTCCCGGTGACGGAGATCAACTGCAGATCGTCTCCCAGATCTGTCGTCTTGCTCGCAAAATACACCGAGTTCGGCGACCCATGATAGATCCCGATCCGCACACTTCCGGGGCGCTCTTTTCGTATCATACAGCTGAACGTGAGCGTTTCCCCCCGGAGCTTCGTCCCGTCCTCCAGATCCTGCCTGAACTGGATCCTCCCGCCTGTGTCCGCCACTCGGACGGCTCCTTCCTCCACTGTGACAGTCATGGTCGCTCCTGTGGCATACCATCTATCTATCCCATATGTCTTGTATGGACCGATGTACTCCGTCTGCCCCCTTTGATTGATCGGGTCAACGAAATACCAATTGTCCAGCAGGTTCGGATCGCTCCAGCTACACCGGCCCGCCGCGTTGCCTGCCGCATCGAACCCCAACACCTGGCCCGGCGCGCCGGTCAGCTTATCCTGCTTGTTGGAGAGAGCCTCGTTTATCCTTCCCCACAGATGGTCCAATCCCGCGTTATCTAAATACCCCATGTCATCACCTTTCTATTCGATCGCATCTGCCTCCGGGGCAAGGCACGCTCACCGGCGTCCCTCCCGGCACGCCCCGATCCGTTCCCCGTCCCGGAATGATCCCTCCTCGGTCTGCTCATGTCACATCGTCCACCTCCTTCGTCACAGTGGTCTCGTCGTCCTCATGCAGCATGTCGATACATCGGCATCCGTTCCACCTCCGCCCCTGGTATGCCGATCGCAGGGCAGTTCCCTGTGCATATGCAACTTCCAAAGCGCTTTTCCGCCTCAAAAACATCGCCTTCCAAAACCTCTTGCAATCCGTCGGCATATGGGGTATAATATGTTGACTAAATTTCTTAACGAAAGAGACCTGAATTTTCGATATTGGAGGACGAGACCAATGGCTATGATCACAGCAGGCGATTTCCGGAACGGCGTGACCTTCGAGATGGAAGGCAAAGTGATGCAGGTGGTGGAATTCCAGCACGTCAAACCCGGCAAGGGTGCGGCTTTCGTTCGCACGAAGATGAAGAACGTCATCACCGGCGCAGTCACCGAGACGTCGTTCAACCCCACCGCCAAGTTCGAGCAGGCTTTCGTGGACCGCAAGGACATGGAGTACAGCTACAACGACGGCGACCTGTACTACTTCATGGACATGGAGTCCTATGAGATGACCCCCATCAACAAAGACGTGCTGGGGGACAACTTCAAGTTCGTCAAAGAGAACATGACCTGCAAGATCATGTCCTATAAGGGCAGCGTGTTCGGCGTAGAGCCCCCCAACTTCGTGGAGCTGGAGGTCACCGAGACCGATCCCGGCTTCAAGGGCGACACCGCTACCAACGTCACCAAGCCGGCCACACTGGAGACCGGGGCGGAGATCAAAGTGCCCCTGTTCATCAATCCCGGCGACAAGATCCGCATCGATACCCGCACCGGGGAGTATCTGGAGCGGTGCAAGGGTTGATCCGGACCTGACGAGGAGGACGTCATGACCATTTCTGAAAAGGTGGCCTATATCCAGGGCCTTTTCGACGGCCTGGGGCTGGACAAGGAGCGGCCGGGCGAGGCCCGCATCCTCTTTGAAGTGCTGGACGTGCTGAAAGAGGCGGGCCAGCGGCTGGACGGCATGGACGCGGCGATGGACCGCTTCGGCGAGGAGCTGGACGAGCTTCGGGACACCGTGGTCGACTTGGAGGACGCGGCGTTCGACAGCGAGGACGATCGGGACTCCGACTCTGACTACAGCGAGGATGACCGTCTCCAGCTCCCCTGCCCCACCTGCGGGGAGGACCTTCTGGTGGACGACGAGGCGCTGACCGCCGGTCTGGTGGTATGTCCCGTGTGCGGCGGGAAGTTCGCTCTGTCCTTCGACGATGAGCGGGACGGGTCCTCCTGCGAGGAAGATATGGATTAGATCGAAACGACGAGCCCCCTGGCTTCACCAGGGGGCTCGTTCCATTCCGGTCCGGCAAGGGGATCTTCCAGGGACGGCGCGTCTCATCCCAAGGACGGCGGCAAGTGCCGGTACACCTTGCCGTTCTCCGGCTTCTCGCCCCGGATGGCGAACAGCTCCTCCACCGTGACGAAATGGAAGCCCCGGGCCATCAGGGCGTCCACCACTTGGAGGGCGGTGTCCACGCTGGCGGGATAGATGTCGTGGAGGAGTATGATGTCCCCATCCTCCGTCTCGTCCAGGATGATGGAAACTTGACGCTGCGTGTCCCGGTCGGACCAGTCCTCCGGGTCCACGGACCAAAGGACGATGGGGGCCGCGGCCCTGGTCTGGGTGGCTGCGTTCATCATGCCGTAGGGCGGGCGGAGCATGAAGTCCTCCCGGCCGAGCAGGGCGGTGAGGGTGCTGCGCAGGCTGTCCACCTCGGCATAGAAGTCAGCGGCGCTGAGCTGCGCCAGGGACTTATGGTGATAGGTGTGCAGCCCCACCTGGTGCCCTTCCCCCTCCATGCGCTGGAGGAGCAACTCATTGCCCTCCACGTTCTCGCCGATGACGAAAAAGGTGGCGTGGACCCCCCGCTGGGCCAGCCCGTCCAGCAGAGCGGACGTGGTGGACCCCCGGGGCCCGTCGTCAAAGGTCAGCGCCACATAAGGCCCCGCCGGGAGCTTCGCCGCCCCTATGACCTCCTGGTCCGTCTGCCGGTGTCCCGGGCCCCAGCCCGAGACCGCCGCCAGGGCAAAAACGCTCAGAGCCAGCGCCCCCGCTTCCAGACGTTTTTTCCAGTTCGCCAAGCCGCCCGCCGCCTTTCTTCCTCGATCCACATTTCCGTGACTGTGGGTCAGTATGCGCGGCAGGCGTTTTTTTATGCGTCGATGATAAAAAGGGAGGGCGCCGGGGCATGATAGCCAGGCGCCCTCTCCTCTCATCGTTCAAAGGACGATGAGCTGTTTGGGTGAATGCGTGATATCGATACAGCCGTCCTCTGTGAGCATGATCACGTCCTCGATCCGCACGCCGAACCGACCGGGCAGATAGATCCCCGGCTCAGCGGACAGCAGGGCCCCCGCCGGAATGGGCTTGTCGTTGCGGGTATGGAACCCGGGGTCCTCGTGGATCTCGATGCCCAGGGAGTGGCCGAAGCCATGGTTGAAGTACTCCCCATACCCCGCGTCGGCGATGACCTTGGCCCCGGCCTCATGCACCTCCGCCCCGGTGACGCCGGCGTGGGCTGCGGCGATGCCCGCGAGCTGGGCCTTGAGGACGGTATCGTATACCCGCACCATCTCCTCGCTGGGCCGGCCGACGGCCACGGTGCGGGTCATATCGGAGCAATATCCCCCCACCACACAGCCGAAGTCCATGGTGACGAACTGTCCCCTCTCGATCGTGTCCGGACCTGGGACGGCGTGGGGCTTGGAGCCGTTGGGACCGCAGGCCACGATCGGCTCGAAGGAGTTGCGCTGCGCCCCCTTCCGGGCCATGATGTAGGTGAGCCGTGCGGCCACCTCGCTCTCCGTCAGCCCGGGCCTGATGAAGTCCAGGATCTCCAGCAGCGCCTCGTCGGTGATGCGCTGGGCCTCCCGCATGGCGGCCAGCTCCCCCTGGTCCTTCACCATGCGCAGGCTGACGAGCAGGTCGGAGGCGGGGACGAACTCGGCCTCCACCGCCTTCGTCCACTGATCGTAGCTGCCCACGGACATATAGCGCTCCTCGAACCCCAGTTTGGACACGCCGTTGTCCTTCACCAGCCCCGCCACCAGCTCGCGGTAATTGCTGCCCTTGGGCGGCAGCGCGACTTCCGCCCCGGCGATGAGCTGCTGCGCCGCCTCGATATACCGGGGATCGGTGTAGTACCAGGTCTTGTTCGGGGTGACGAAAGCCACTCCCTCTCCGTGGAACCCCACGGCATAGAACTCGCCAGGCTCGCTGGTGAGCAGCATGGCGTCCAGGCCCCGGTCCTTCAGACCAGCGGCGATCTTCTCAAAATGTGTCAATGCAACCATCTCCTGAACAAGAATATTCGGTCCTCATGCCTGACGGATGAGATCGAAGCAACAGATCACACCCATCATGATGATAGCGGCCCCTACGAACCGTGCCGCCCACAGTGCCGATCTGGCCGGCTCCTTTCCTTTATAGTGCCGGCCCTGGCCCCAGCGCAGGAACCCCTTTGGATAGATGATGACGAACAGTCCCGCCGCCACCATGACCGCTCCCAGCCCGATGTACAGCCAGGACGGCATCTCGATCCCATACGACGCGCCGTACAGCATCCGCTCCCCCTCCTCAAACCTCTTTTCGTCCGGCCCTTTTTTCAAGGTCCTGATATATCTTCTTCATGGCCGACGCGTCCCCGGCCTGGGTCCCGGCGCTCTCGCAGATGAAGGTGGGGCTCCATCCCCGGCGGACCACCTCCGCCGCCAGGGGCGTCCAATCCGGACCGTAGCCGCCGTCGTCGGCAAAGGTGCGGTGGCACTTCTCCCCTCCGCCGGGGGTGAACTCGATGTGGGAGAAATGGCTGTGGAAGCGGCCGGCCCGCTCCGCGCCCAAGACCTCCTCCATGCGGTCCAGCATCCGCGCCATGGCCTCCGGCCCCTCGTCCGCCCCCAGCGACCGGGCGTACAGGTGGCCGAAATCCACACAGGGGATCAGCCTGGGGTCCAGCGTACACAACTCGAGCACCTCGTCAAGATCCCCCAATTGGTTGATCTTGCCCATCGTCTCGGGGCATAGGGCGATGTGGGCGAACCCCTCGCCGTCACAGGCGGCCACGACCTGCTCCAACGAGCGCAGGGCGGTGTCCAGGGCCTCCCGCCGGGTGCGCTTCATCAGCGCCCCGGAGTGGATGACCACCCGGCGCGCCCCCATCCAGTCCGCCACGAGGCAGGCTTTGGTGATATATCCGATGGTCTTTTGCAGCGCCTCGGGGTCCGGGTTGGCCAGATTGATGAAATAGGGCGCGTGCAGGGAGAGGACGATCCCCTCCTTCTCCGCCGCCAGCCCCACCTTGCGGGCCGTGTCCTCCCCCACATGGACGCCCTTCCCGCATTGGTACTCATAACAGTCCAGGCCGATCTCCCGCAGCCAGCGGGGCGCGTCGGCGGAGGTCTTGTAAGGGAAATCCTCCGCGTTGCCGGCAGGGCCGAACATCGCGCTCATATGCGCTCACCTCTCTTGGACAGCAGTCGGAAGGGCAGCTCCGCCGCGTAGCGAAGATACCGCCCTGGGTTGCCCGCCAGCCGGATCGGCTCCACCAGGATAGCGCTCACCCCCGCCAGGTTGCCCCCCAGCACGTCGGTGAACACTTGGTCGCCCACGATGGCGGTCTGCTCCCGGGCCACGCCCTGCTGTTCCATCGCCCGCAGGAAGGACGACGGCCTGGGCTTTCCCGCATGGCCGATATAAGGCACGCCCAGCCCTTCGGCGAAGATGCGCGGGCGGCTCTCGTGGCGGTTGTTGGATAGGATGAACAGCGTCACTCCATGGCAGGACAGATCGTCCCGCCACGCCTCCAGCCGTTCGTCCGGCAGAGGCACGCCATAGGGGACCAGGGTGTTGTCCAGATCGGCCAGCAGCAGCTTGAAGCCCCGGCGGGCCAGGGCCTCACCGGACAGCTCATAAACGTCATGACAGGAAAAACGGGCCCGGAACCACGACATACTCCACCTTCTATTCTGCCCGGGACGAGCATAAATCTTGATACAGTGTACCACAAATCTTTGCCGTCCACAAGGGGGAAGTCCGATGAAAGAACTGCTGTTGGCCCTGCCCGCCGGGCAGGAGACCCAGGGGAGGAGCTTCGGCCTCAGCCCCGCCCACATGGCCTACCGGGTGGGGCCTGGGCCGAAGCTGCTTGGCATCCGGCTGCCGCAGGGCCTGCGCGGCGGGCTGATGCAGGTGGACTGCGCCGGATACGACGGGGCAGGCGACCCGGTGGGCTGCTGCCGGCAGATCCTGGGCGAGTGCCGCCGCCGGGCGTTCCGGGGCATCGTGTGTGATTTCGAGGGGATGCCTGCGGGATGCCTGGGCAAGCTGGTGGAGATATTGGACCGCAACTGCGCCGCTCAGGGCTGGTCGCTGTACGTTCCGGAGTGCTACGCCTCCTACGCCCCCAACGCCCGGGTGCTCATCCCCTCGATGCTCACCCACGGCACGCTGGAGCGGCGGCTCACGGAAGGGGCGCAGCGGTACGGCCCGCAGCGCGCCGCCCTGGCGGTGGAATGGGTGCGGGAGGACTTCCTGCTCCCCGCCCGGGGCCGGGGCGAGCCGATGAGCCGGGAAAAGCTGGAGGGACAGATCCACCGCCTGGAACCGGCGGTGTTCTTCGACCGGGGGCTGTGCGCCCATTACTACACCTACATGGCGGGCCCCCAGGCCCATTTCGTCCTTTTCGACACTCCCCGTTCCATCCGGGAGAAGCTGGCGGTGGCGGACCGGCTGGGGCTGTGCGCCGCACTGCTGCCGGGGCCCGAGGTGGAGGACCAACTAGAGGAGATATTCGGCCCCGCCGGTGCATAGGTCCGCAGGGCGGCGATGCTCCGGCGGCCCCTTCTCTCCCCTTCGGGCTGGGATCGGACGGCTTGTCAAGCGTGCCGGCTTATGCTATACTTTGGTCAGACAGCCGCCGAGCCGCCGAAAGGAGCTACGCCATGAACACCGCCCAGCGCCGGGAGCACATCTTGGAATACCTGAAGGCTGCGGACCGGCCCTTGTCCGCCACGGCCCTGGCCCAGAAGCTTTGCGTGAGCCGGCAGATCATCGTCGGGGACGTGGCTCTGATCCGGGCGGCGGGGGAATCGATCACGGCCACCCCCCGAGGCTATGTGCTGGACCGGCCCCAGACCGGGCTGGTGCGCACGGTGGCCTGCCTCCACAGCTCCGAGGACATGGAGCGGGAGCTGACGCTGATCGTGGATCAGGGCTGTACGGTGGAGAACGTCATCGTGGAGCATCCGGTATACGGCCAGCTCACAGGGCCTCTGGGCCTGTCCTCCCGGTATGACGTCTCTGGGTTCATGCGGAAAGTCGAAGAAAATGCCGCCCGCCCCCTGTCCGTCCTCACCGGCGGCATCCACCTCCATACCCTGCGGTGCCCGGACGGGCCCGCGTTCCAGCGCACGGTACAGGCGCTGGAACAGGCGGGGTTCCTGGTCCAGTGAGCCGGGACGCGGCGCATCTCCCATCGATCCGTGTGCGTCTGCATAAAACCCTCGACATCCGGAAAAAAAGGGAGTATACTGAGGACAAGGCTGGACCGTTCGGGCCCGGCCTCCATCTTTTACAGGAGGCGATGTTATGGCAAAGATCATGATCAGCCCAAGCAAATATGTGCAAGGTCCCGGCGAGATGGCCAAGCTGGGAGGATATGCCCAGAATTACGGCTCCAGGGCCCTCATCCTCATCACCGATTCCGGCCGCAAACGCATACAGGCGGCGTTGGACAGCGGGTTCCAGGGTTCCTCCTGCACCCCTGTGTACGACTCTTTCCAGGGGGAGTGCAGCAAGAACGAGATCGGCCGTCTGGTCGGCGTGATGGACGCCCAGGGCTGCGATCTGGTCATCGGCATCGGCGGCGGCAAGACCTTGGACACCGCCAAGGCCGTGGCCTTCTATAAGAAGGTCCCCGTCCTGATCTGCCCCACCATCGCCTCCACCGACGCGCCCTGCAGCGCCCTGTCGGTGATCTACACCGACGCCGGCGTGTTCGAGGAATACCTGTTCCTCCCAGCCAACCCCAACATGGTGCTGATGGACACCGACATCATCGCCAAGTCTCCGGTGCGCCTCACCGTTTCCGGCATGGGCGACGCTCTGGCCACCTATTTCGAGGCCCGGGCCTGCCAGCGCAGCTGCGCGGCCAACTGCGCCGGAGGCCAGGCGACCGGCGCGGCCATGGCCCTGGCCAAGCTGTGCTTGGACACCCTGATGGAAGAGGGCCTCAAGGCCAAACTGGCGCTGGAGGTCGGCGCCTGCACCCCCGCCGTGGAAAAGGTCATCGAGGCCAACACCCTGCTCAGCGGCCTGGGCTTCGAGAGCGGCGGACTGGCCGGCGCCCACGCCATCCACAACGGTCTGACCGTGCTGGAGGAGTGCCACCACATGTATCACGGTGAGAAGGTGGCGTTCGGCACCCTGACCCAGCTCGTGCTGGAGGACGTCCCCCTGGAGGAACTGGAAGAGACCATCCAGTTCTGCATCGCGGTGGGCCTGCCCGTCACCCTGGGCCAGTTGGGCATCCGGGAGGTCACCACCGAGAAGGTGATGGCCGTGGCCACCGCCGCCTGCGCGCCCACCGACACCCTCCACAACATGCCCTTCCCGGTCACCCCCGAGTCCGTGGCCGCCGCCATCCTGGCCGCCGACCGTTACGGCCGTTTCTATCTGGGCAACTGACCACCATCGATCGGAACAGCGCACAGGACGTCTACGCCCTGTGCGCTGTCTGTTTCCCCTCAAATCGGCCGATCCCCCAGGCTCTGGGCAGAGGAGGTCCGTTTTGTACATAAACTCGATCGTTTCATCTATATACATCGGGTCCAGGGGCGATTATAATGATATCAGTACGAAATGAACGGCTCCACGGCGCCGTTCCCTCCGGTTCACACCATGATCTTCGTGCCCTCCGGGCCCAGGGGCTCGGGAGCCGCCGCGTCCGGCGCGTAATTGCGGGGCGAGACGCCATACTTCTTCTTGAACAGGCGCGAGAAGTAGAGCGGATCGTCGAACCCGCACAGATGGGCCGTCTCCGAGATGCTCCCCTTCCCGCAGATGGAGGCCAAGGCCCTGGCCGCGTTCTCCAGCCGTTTGTCCGTCAGATATTGCAGCGGCGTGAGGCCGGTCTCCTTTTTGAACAGCCTTTTCAGATATCCCGTTTGGAACGGCATGGCTTCCAGGCAGGCGTTCAGGTCGTAATCGCAGTCCGGATAGTGCTGGAGGATGTCGTCCTCGATCCGCTGTACGCTCTCGCTGTGCCGGTGGACAGGCCGGTAGCTGGTGAGGAACGCGACGATCAACTGGCCGTACAGCGGGAGCAGGGCCCGCCCCGCCGCCGCTTCCGAATAATAATAGAACGCCGCAGTGAACGCGTCCAAAAGGAAACCGTTGGGGTCGGCGTGGACGATGGAGGGCTCCGTATGGGGCAGGGCCGCGTCCATCAGGCTCACGTGGATGTTGGTGAAGCCCTCCTCGCTGATGTTGGCGTGGGGCGTCATGGGCGGGATGACGGCCACGTCGTCAGCGCGGTAGGCCAGCGTCCTGTCGTCGAACACCAGCTCGCCGCTGCCGCCGGTGCAGAAGATCAGCTCCCACTGCTTGTGGAGGTGGCGGGACACCGTCCACGTGCGTGTGTGTTTGCCTGCATAGACGATATCGTCCATGGCACGACCACTCCTTCCCGCCCCTTCGGGCTTTGTGACGGATTATACCGCATTTCGCCGGCTTTGTCCATATGAGAAGGATGAAAGATCCCACGCATCCATGCACAAACTATCGCTATGCGCGGCCCATGGACAGGCGGTCCTCTATCACCATTGGGAGGCTCCTCTTCCGAGGACGCCCATCAAAATATTTGGATATCGTATAAAGGAGTGCATCATCATGGACATCCGCTACTCGGCCAGTCCCAACGACGTCAAACGCTACACCACCCAGGAGCTTCGGGACGAGTTCCTGATCCAGCACCTCTATGTGCCGGACACCGTTCGGGCCACCTACTCCCATGTGGACCGCATGGTCGTCATGGGCATCATGCCGGTGGACGAGAAGGTCTCCATCGACAAGGGCATCGACGTGTGGGCGAACTTCGGCACCTCCTACTTCCTGGAACGCCGGGAGGCCGGCGTGTTCAACCTGGGCGGCAAGGGCTCCATCGAAGTGGACGGGGAACGCTACGTCCTGGGCTATGAGGACTGCCTCTATATCGCCAAGGGCGCGAAGGAGGTGTCCTTCAGCAGCGAGGACCCCGCCGCTCCCGCCAGGTTCTACCTCGCCTCCACCCCCGCCCACAAGACCTGCAAGACCACCTTCCTGTCCTTCGACAACGCCAACCACCGCCCCTGCGGCGGCGCGGAGAACTCCAACCAGCGGGTGATCAACCAGTTCATCCACCCCGACGTGCTGGAGACCTGCCAGTTGTCCATGGGACTCACCCAGCTCTCCCCCGGCAGCGTGTGGAACACCATGCCCAGCCACACCCACGAGCGCAGGATGGAGGTCTACACCTATTTCGAGATCCCTGAGGATCAGGTGGTCATGCACTTCATGGGCCAGCCCGAGGAGACCCGTCATCTGGTGATGCAGAACTTCGACGCTGTGATCTCCCCCTCCTGGTCCATCCACAGCGGCTGCGGCACCGCGAACTATACCTTCATCTGGGCCATGGGCGGCGAGAACCAGGCTTTCGACGATATGGACGATCTGAGACCCACCGATTTGAAATGAGAGGGGAAGCATCATCATGAACATGGACGCTTTCAGACTGGACGGAAAAGTGGCGCTGGTCACCGGCGCCTCCTACGGCATCGGCTTCGCCATCGCCAGCGCTATGGCGGAGGCAGGCGCCACCATCGTATTCAACGACATCAAGCAGGAGCTGGTGGACAAGGGCGTGGCCGCCTACGCCGAGCAGGGCATCACCGCCCACGGCTACGTGTGCGACGTCACCGACGAGGACGCCGTGAACGAACTGGTGGCCAAGATCGAAGCCGAGGTGGGCGTCATCGACATCCTGGTGAACAACGCCGGCATCATCAAGCGCATCCCCATGGTGGAGATGTCCGCCAAGGACTTCCGCCAGGTCATCGACGTGGATCTCAACGCTCCCTTCATCGTGTCCAGGGCGGTGATCCCCTCCATGATCCGCAAGGGCGGCGGCAAGATCATCAACATCTGCTCCATGATGAGCGAACTGGGCCGGGAGACCGTGTCCGCCTACGCCGCTGCCAAGGGCGGGCTGAAGATGCTGACCAAGAACATCGCCAGCGAGTACGGCCAGTATAACATCCAGTGCAACGGCATCGGCCCGGGCTATATCGCCACGCCCCAGACCGCGCCCCTACGTGAGATCCAGCCCGACGGCTCCAGGCACCCCTTCGACCAGTTCATCCTGGCCAAGACCCCGGCCAACCGCTGGGGCGAAGCCTCCGATCTGAGCGGCCCGGCGGTGTTCCTCGCCTCCGCTGCCTCCGACTTCGTCAACGGCCACATCCTGTATGTGGACGGCGGGATCCTGGCTTATATCGGCAAGCAGCCGTGATGGGGATCTGATCCCATCCGTATCCCTGCACCCTCGATAGGGCCGCGATGCCTTTGTCCCCCCTCCTGATGCGCCCCGCCGGGTCCCCTTTCCCGGCGGGGCGCATCTCATCCATCGGCCGATATGTCCTCACCCTATTCCATTTTGCGGACGATCGTGGTATCATAGATATGGAATATCGAATGGGAGAGGATATGGATGGTACATCGTTCTATCGCGAAGATCGTGAGCTGGAACCTGGAGAACGAGGCGGCTTGTGCCAGCGCCGCCAGGATATCCACCACGGAGGGCAGCGCCTGCGAGATCTTCGAGGCGGCCAGGACCGACCCCAGGAACGCTGCTTTGATCGAAAAGGTGATGCGTTCTGGCCACAGCTCCGTCATAGAACACGCGGTGTTCACCATCGCGTTCCAGGACGTGTCGGCATTCGTGGAGCAGTACCTCATCGAGTGCCGGCTGGCCTCGTTCACCGTGAAATCGAGGCGCTATGTGGACTTCAGCGGCCTGGGCTATCATGTCCCGCCGGAGCTGGAGGGCGGATGTCTGTCCCTTTACCGGGAATATATGGACGGGCTCTTCCATGGCTACCAGGCGCTGCTGGACCATGGGATCCCCCGGGAGGACGCGCGTTTCATACTGCCCTATGCCTTTTGCAGCAACCTATACTGCACCTTGAACGCCCGGGAACTGCTCCTCCTCATCCGCTCCGTCCGATGCGGCCGGGGCAGGGACGTCCCCGAGCTGCAAGATCTGGCACAACAGTTGACGCAGCAGCTCGCGGAGCTCTTCCCTGTGCTCCTTTCCCAGTCCAGCGACAGCGCGGCACAAGGCCCGGACAGCGGCGAGGGGATCTGGTCCGCCTCCAGCCACACGATCGAGCCCGTGCAGGCAAAGGATGCCGGTCGGGTCCGGCTGGTACAGTCCCCCGCCGACCCGGCAACCATCCTGGAGATGGCCTTCGCCACCGCCCGCCCCGGCCGGAGCGGTCCCCTGGACCTGGAGCAGCTCGTCCACGATCCGCGTCCCAGAGAATTGGAGCAATTGTCCTATACGTTCCTGCTCTCCGACGTCACGCTGTCCTGCGTCACCCATCTCGCACGCCATCGTATGCAGTCGATCCTCATCCCGCCCATCCAGAGCGTGGACCACAGCCGCTGCATCGTCCCCGATACGGTGCTCCAGGCTCCGGCCGCGAAGGACTGCTATCTGCGCATCCTGGCCCGGGCCGGCGAACTGCTGGAGCGTGCCAAGGACCACGACGCGCTCAGGCGATTTGGGTACTATTTCGCGCTGAGCGGGAACCTTATGGACGTCATGACCACCATGAACGCCCGAGAATCGCTTTTGTTCGTCCAGCTCCGGGCGTGCAGCCGCGCACAGTGGGAGATCCGCCGTGTGACCGAGCGTATGCTGGTCCTCCTGCGGGACGACTTTCCCGAGCTGTTCCGATCCTATGGTCCAGGCTGCCTCCTCCTCGGCACCTGTCCGGAGGGCCGGCTGTCCTGCGGCAGACCGGTCCGGCGCACTTGACGGCGTCAGCGCCCCGGCTGTGGGCCGCATATGTCAGAATATGATGAGCGGCGGAGGGCCCCGATGGGACGCTCCGCCGCTTATTTCCCCTTTTAACGGGGAATACTCAGTTCGTTACTTCAGGCCGTTCTCGTAGGCCTCGATCATCTTCTTGACCATCTGGCCGCCCACGGAGCCCGCCTGACGGCTGGTCAGGTCGCCGTTATAGCCCTGCTTCAGGTTGACGCCCACCTCGTTGGCCGCCTCCATCTTGAACTTATCCATAGCCTCACGAGCGCCGGGGACCACCAGACGGTTAGAATTATTGCTGTTAGACATATCCTTGTTCTCCTTTTTGATCTTTATCATTTATCTGTTGGATCGAAATCCAAGCATAGTTTTAGCCGCCCCTGCTTTTATATGCGAAGTCTTTTTTGGTAAGTTCAGGTTCCCGAAAACGAGAAAAACGCCCACATCGGCCGTTCCTCTGGTCGGCTCGTCTGCTCTGCCTCCATCCTTCCGCGCAGCCGCGAGACCTACGAACGGGCCCTGTGTTTTCAACGAAACGTCGAAAACGCAGGGCCTCAAGACTGCGGTATCTGGTCTCCATCATCCCCAAGCTCTTCCTCGTCAGGACAGCTCAGCAAACGCTCATCGATGCGACGATGGACGCATGCCTCTTCGATCTCCTGGACGCAGCCCGCCAGGTCCTTCTGCACCTCTTTCTCCCAAAAATGGACGGGGATCCATCCCATGGCTTCGAGCAGGACATCGTTCCTCCTGTCCCGCTCCATGTTCTCTTCGATCTTCTCTATCCAATATTCCCGGTTGGACTTCAGCTTTTCCTTCCTGGTGCCCCAGTCCCGTCCATGCCAGAACTCCCCGTCCACGAACACCGCGATCTTATATCTCACGATCGCGATATCCGGAGAGCCTGGGAGCCTTCGATCGTTCAGCCGGTATCGATACCCTTTGTGCCACAGGGCTTTTGCCAAAGCGGTCTCCATCTTTCCCCGCTTCAGATGCACCCTAGACATCCTACGAGATATCTCCGGCGTCGTTTCAAGCCGTCGGTGTTTCATCTATATATCTGACCTGCCCCTCCTCATACCGATAGCGGATCAGTCGCAGCGCGGCCCATTGCTCGTTCCGCACCGGATGGCTCCCCATCGTATAATATCGTTTGACGACATCCGCGTGATACCCCGCTATATCGTCCGAGAACCGATATGCGATGATGGCCGCTTCCACTGCGGCGTAGTCTCCATACGCATATTCACTGCACACCCAGTCCACGTATCTCAGGACCTGATCGATCGTCTCCTTCCCCGCCATGTCTTTTTTCAACTCGATGGTCAGGTATTTGCATGGGATCTCGGTCCCCGGAAGGTAGCGGGCCGCGAACACATCGATCTTATCCATATAGTCCACGGGCTTGAAGGGCGACGCCACGACCTGGTGCGAGATATAGTCCCAGTGTCCCAGCAGATCTCGCAGCCCGTCCTTGGCCAGCGCATGGATCACCGCCGCCTCCAACGCCATCTCGTGTTTGAGCTCGTTCTCGTCAGCCACCGACCGGAGCAGCTCAGCCGGCTCGATGTGGTATCTCTCCAGATCGTGCGCCCGGATGGCCCGATGCACCCTGCGCTCGGTAGGCAGTATGCGCTCGCCCGTCTCCAGTTCTCTCTGATGCCGCAGCAGGAAAATCTCCTTGAGCGACCTGTTCTCCTCATCGCCGAGCTTGATGAAGGACCGCTTCCAGAATGCCCGGAGCATCTTGAACGTGTCCGGCTTATAGGCGAGGATCTCGTCCGTATCGATGCCTTCCTCAAAAAAGGCGGGGTCGCCTTCAAAGGTGCAGATCCAACGGGCAGAAGCGCTCTGCTCCCCATAGTCCACCAGCAGATCCTTTCGGATCTTACCATATCCAACGTTTCTCGGCAGCGTGGAGCCCGGATAATTGCAGTATTTGCAGTCAGGGCCCACCGCGACCAGTCTCCCCACCCCGTAATACCGGCGTTTGCAGAAAAAATATACGTTGTCTCCCGGCCTCATGGACAGGTAGTCGGCCAGCGTGCCCTCGAACGGCGTCGGGGCGAGGCCCCGCAGGAACGTCGAATACACCCCGTCCTTCGCGCAGTCCCTGATGACACTCATCGGGTCCTCGTCTTTTCCAATCGCGAAAACGTACCCAGCCATGGATCTCCCTCCCTGATCTGACGCTCCAAGTATCCGTGGTTCAGCCAAAAGCACTGCTTCGTCATCATGCGTCCATCCGGCAGGGGCAGCTTGTCCTGTGCGTTCCTGCCATGGGGCCGGACATGGGCCACCTCGCTCTCGGACTGCTTGGGCAGATCGTTGCTGACGCCCCTGCTCGTCTCACGAAACGCCACCCCTCTGCGCAGCGTGTCCACGGTCCGCTCCCAGACGCGGCGGACCTCCTCCAGATCGCCGGCCGGGATGTTCCAGAACTTCACCCGCTCGAACACCTTCTCACCCCGAGCGTCCTCCTGGAAGATCACGAACAGGAACTTGGCCGGCGCCAGGTATCCATAGAGCTCCGACTCCTCCCACTCGGTCTCCTGAGCCAGCCGGATGAAGTCGAACGTAGGGAAGGACATGTTCTCTTTGATCGTGCCGTCCCTTCGGACCTGGATCGTCTTTGGTATGATCCCAGCCTTCTGGAACTCGTCCGTATAGGCGATCTTCCCTTTGACGTCCAGCATCCGGGCCAACAGCAGCTCGTTCAAGTTCTTCGCGTCGCTCGCCACGTCCAAGCGGGCCTTCAGCTCCGCCTGGGTCATCCCGATGTATGGGGACACCTTCTGGATCACGTATCGGTCGAACGTCTGCCTTTGCAGCACCCGCCAATCCTTGATGATGCGCTCGCTCTCACCGTTCCCGAACACATATGTGTCGAGGATACGCGTCATATACCCCGCCTTCAGGGAATAGGCCCGCTGCTTGGCCGGGATGTCGGAAAAGGGCTGTTCCCGGACGCTCCCCGCTGAGGCCCCCTTCGTACACGCCGCGAGATAATATGTATCGCCCTCTGAGATGAGATGGGCCTGCCCCCTGCGCACCTTGCCCATGATGGTCTCCCAGTCCTGCTCGATGATCGCCAGGTCCTCCTCCGGGAAGCTGAAGAGCACCGCCTCGTCGATCGTGAGCTCCCCCTTGGGAACGCCCTCGATATGCTCATAGGGCATGAGCAGCATCGTATTGCATTTATGCCAGAAGGAACTGGTCTGGAAGGTCCTGCCATGCTCCTCCATGTAGTTGATGATGTTACACACCAGCCGTTCCTTTGCCCGGATGCCGTTCTTCCCCCGGACATACGGGGTGGCTTTCAGCTCCACGCCCGCTTCCGGGAAATCCGGCTCCGACTCCGAGTTCGGGGCATAGCCGTACCAGCTCTCCTCGATCGTGGTGCCCACCGCGCCCTTCCCGGTGACCAGCCGTCCCGTCTTGTCGATCTCCCGCAGCGGGACGCCGATCGCCTCCCGCCCCCGCTTCAGCACCGCTTCTCTCGTTTTGTACTTCGTGCCCACCATATCCAACCCTCAAATCGGCAAATTGCCTCTTGATCTTTTCCCCAAGCTATGGTATACTCTTTCGTGTCGTTTCGATTATAGCATGATTCGTGGTGATGTGGAAGTGGCTAAATGTAAACCGATCAGGGTGGTCGAGCTCTTCGCCGGCGTGGGTGGGTTCCGCGTCGGTCTGGAAAGCTGTTCAAAAGAGATCTTCAAAACGGTCTGGGCCAACCAATGGGAGCCCGGACAGAGCGGCCAGTGGGCCTTCAAATGCTACGAACAGCATTATGGCAAGGATGCCCGCTGCATCAACAGCGACATCGCCACGGCGATCGATCAGGTCCCCGAGCACGACCTGCTCGTGGGAGGCTTCCCCTGTCAGGATTACTCTGTCGCCAGCACCGGCGCCCGGGGCATCGAGGGCAAGAAGGGCGTTCTTTGGTGGTCGATCGATGAGATCGTCCGCAAGCGGCATCCGAACTACATCCTGCTGGAGAACGTGGACCGGCTCTTGAAATCGCCGTCCAAGCAGCGGGGGCGCGACTTCGCCATCATCCTGAAATGCCTCGAGACCGAGGGCTACGCCGTGGAGTGGCGCGTCATCAACGCCGCGGATTACGGCAACGTACAGCGCCGGCGCAGGACGTTCATCTTCGCATACCGGAACACGACGGCGTTCTATAAGACCCTCAGCGACCTCTTCGTGGGGATGGGCGCCTCCAACTGGCTCAAGCAGGAGGGCTTTTTCGCCAAAGCGTTCCCCGTCGCCCAGGGCCCGGTGGACCGGCCGCGATCCACCACCGAGAGCCTGGACCGCTATGAGGACCTGGTGGCGGTCACAGATCGGTTCCATGCCGCTTTCTACAACGGCGGGCTGATGTTCCAAGGGACGATATATTCCGAGGAGCTCGTCCCTCAGTACACCGATCCGCTCACCGGCCGCTCCTCCAAGCCCTTGAGCGAGATCGTGTCCCGCGACGGCGTGGACGAGCGCTATCTCATCCCGGAGAAGGACAAAAAGAAGTGGGAGGAGATGAAGGGCGCGAAAAAGATCAGCCGCACCTCCCGGGACGGCTATGAGTACCTCTTTTCCGAGGGGGCCATCGCCTTCCCCGATCCCCTGGACCGCCCCGCCCGGACGATGCTCACCAGCGAAGGCTCGAAGAACCGCAGCTCTCACGTCATCGAGGACCCTTTGACCGGCAGGCTGCGCAGATTGACCCCCGAGGAATGCGAGCTCATCAACGGCTTCCCGCCCGGCTGGACCGATACCGGGATGCCGGAACGCCAGCGGTATTTCATCATGGGCAACGCGCTGGTGGTGCCCCTCATCGAAAAGATGGGCCACCGCCTGCTGGAGATCGTGTGATATCAGTGAGGAGCCGTTCCCCGGCATGACTGCCTGGGGAACGGCTCCTGTCTATGTCCGCCTCGCGTCCGTCATCCATCCTGCTCGACCATCTGACCATCTCTCCGAAGAAACATGGTACGTCCCATCCTTTTCGACCGCTATCGTGCACGAGACCGCCGACGTGGCGTCCTGCGGATCGTCAAGCAGCTTGACCAAGCCTGCGGCTGCCCTTGCACGATGCCGGGGAGCCCCGGGCGTGGGGGCGGCGGGGCCCCATTGGCTTATTGGACCCCCGGGCGGTTTTTTTTTGGCCCCCCCCACCGGGGCTGAAGACAAACCCAAACGTCGGACAGTCCGCCCAAATGATCGATCAGCCCCAGCTCCACCGCCTCCTTGCCGTAGATGACGCTGCCCACATCGGCCGCCATCTCTCCGGTGTTGAGCATCAAATGCTCGAATTCCTTCCGGCTGATGCGGCTGTTGCGGGTGACGAAGTCGCAGATCCGGTCCTGGA
>CANRXB010000051.1 GCA_947643715.1 uncultured bacterium | reverse complement strand
AGCGAGATTTCTTTCTATGGGGAGGCTTTGCCATGAGTGTGATGTATCTTCGGGGCGGAGTGCCGCTGGAGGGGGAGCTGTCCGTCCACGGGGCGAAAAACAGCGTATTGCCCATCCTGGCGGCCTGCCTGTTGGCACGGGGGCCGGTGACTTTGACCAATTGCCCTCGTCTCACCGATGTGACCGCTGCATTGGGGATCTTGCGTCAGCTAGGCTGTCGGGTGGAGCAGGAGGGGCACACGATCGTCGTGGATCCTACCGGGGCGGCGGGCAACGCTATCTCGGAGGAGCAGATGCGCACGATGCGCTCGTCCATCATTTTCTTGGGACCCTTGCTGGCTAGGACAGGGGAGGCGCACTTGACCTATCCCGGTGGATGCGAGTTGGGACCGCGTCCCATCGACCTACATCTTGACGCGATCCGGGCCATGGGATGCGAGGTGGTGGAGGACAGGGGGATCCACTGCCTGGGCCGGCCCACTGGAGGGGAGGTCCAGCTCTCCCTGCCCAGCGTGGGGGCGACGGAAAACGCCATGCTCTGCGCTGTGGGCGCGACAGGCCCCACGACCATCGCCAACGCTGCTCGGGAGCCAGAGATCGGTGACCTCCAGCACTTCCTCAATAGTTTGGGGGCCGATATCCGTGGCGCAGGCAGCTCCACGATCACGGTGGAGGGAGGCAGGACGCTTTCCGGTGGGGAATACGCCGTCATGGGCGACCGCATCGTGGCAGCGACGCTGTTGTCTGCGGCGGTCGCCGCTGGCGGGAGGGTCCGCCTGAAAGGGGTGGATTGGAGGCATCTGGCTACCGTCCTATCCGTGTTCCATCAGGCGGGGTGTCGGGTGGAGAGCAAAATGGAGTTCGTCGAGTTGGAACGGGCGCGAGGTGCACCGTTGAAAGGTGTACCTACTATCCGGACGGCGCCCTATCCGGGTTTTCCTACTGATGCCCAGGCCCCGGTGATGGCGGCTCTGGCGGCATCCCAGGGCTGTACCCTGTTCGTTGAGACCATGTTCGACAGCCGGTACCGTCACGTCCAGGAACTGCTGCGGATGGGAGCGGACATCACGACGGAGGGAAGGGTGGCCTTGGTGCGGGGAGTGGAGCAGCTCCATGGGGCGCGGGTAGAGGCGGTGGATCTGCGAGGGGGCGGTGCTCTGGCAGCGGCTGCGTTGGGAGCGGAGGGCACCACGATCTTGTCCGGGCTGCACCATATCGACCGGGGATATGAGGGATTAGAGGAGATGCTCTGTGCCCTGGGAGCCCGTGTGGAGCGCCGGGAAGCGTGAGAGATGACATATGACTGGTTCGGATGGTGGAGATACATCGTTTTTCGTATAGACAGACCAGATCGGAGATGATACCGTGGCACGACAGCGCAGACACAGCCGGCCCAGCCGGAGGCGGGGCCGGTTCAGCGGCCTGTACAAGGTATTGTCTATCCTGCTGGCAGCGGCGGCGGTCGTGGTGGCATGTATAGTGTTCTTCCGAGTCAATACGGTCGAGGTGACGGGGAACGTGCGCTATACTGCCGAGGAGGTGATGGAGGCCTCCGGTATCCAGACTGGGGACAATCTCATCGCCTTGTCCGGCAGCCGGGTATCGGCGGCTATCCGGACCCAGCTCCCGTATGTGGAAAACGTGGCGATTCGCAAGATATTGCCTGACGGCGTAGTGCTCAAGGTGACGGAGCGGGTCGCGGCGGCATCAGTGGACAGTGCCGAGGGCCGGTGGCTGATCTCCTCGCATGGCAAGCTGTTGGAATTGGATGACGGCGGGGTCCAGACCATCCAGATCTCCGGACTGACAGCGGTGGGGCCATATCCAGGCGGGATGGTACAGGCATCATCGGAGGAGCAGCTCACGCTGGATTATGTGAAGCAACTGTTGACTGTGCTGGAGGGACAGGGGATGCTGACTCGCTGTATGTCGCTGGACTGCACTGCCACTACGTCGATGACGCTGGAGTACGGGATCTATCGCATCAAGCTGCCTCGGGGTGGTGACTACGATTATTATATCCGTTTGGCCCTGAGCGCCCTGGAGGCCGGTTTGTCGGAGGGCAAGATCCAGGAGGGGCAGAGCGGTCTGCTGGATCTGACAGTGGCCGACGGCAGGGCCCGCTTCCGTCCGGATATCGGTTGATTTTTTGTCACCCCGGTAAAAAGCTGCGATTTTCTATTGACCGCTTGGAGAAAAAAGGGTACAATATAACAAGATATGGTTTTGTACCTGTAAAGGATAACGATTACTGGTTTCACATAGGAGGGTCATGAGGTATGGCGTTTGTAATGGATTCCGCTGCCAGCCATGAAGATGTATTGAAGGTGGTGGGCGTAGGCGGCGGTGGTAATAATGTGGTCAATCGGATGGTCCGTGCGGGGATGCAGGGCGTAGAGTTCATCGCAGTGAACACAGACCGACAGTGCCTCAACGCCTCTGAGGCCACTCAAAAACTGGCCATCGGCGAAAAGCTCACCGGCGGCAAGGGCGCGGGGGCCAACCCCGAAGTGGGGCGGGAGTCCGCTCGGGAGAGCAAGGAGCAGATCAACGCCCTATTGGAAGGGGCGGACATGGTATTCGTCACCGCTGGCATGGGTGGCGGCACTGGCACCGGTGCCGCCCCTGTGGTGGCGGAGATCGCAAAGGAGAAGGGCATCCTGACGGTAGGCGTCGTGACGAAGCCCTTCAATTTCGAAGGCCGCCGCCGCATGGAGCAGGCGGCCAAGGGCATCGAAGAGCTGCGCCAGAAAGTGGATTCCTTGGTCATCATCCCCAATGACCGGCTCCAGTATGCCACCGATGAGAAGATCACATTTGCAAATGCCTTTGCCATCGCCGATGACGTGCTGCGTCAGGCGGTCCAGTCCATCTCCGATCTGATCAAGACCACGGGACTGATCAACCTGGACTTTGCCGATGTCACCGCTGTGATGAAGGATGCGGGGTTGGCCCATATGGGTGTTGGACGGGCCGCAGGCAAGAACAAAGCTGAGGAAGCCACCCGGATCGCGATCAACAGTCCGCTGCTGGAGACATCTATCCAGGGAGCCAAGGGCATCATCGTCAACATCACCGGTCCTGCGGACATGGGATTGGAGGAAGTGGAACAGGCTGCCGAAATGGTCAAGCAGGTAGCGGATCCCGATGCGCTTTTCATGATGGGGACTGCGTTCGACGATACTTTGGAGGACGAGCTGCGGGTCACCGTCATCGCGACCGGGTTCGGCGGAGTGGACAACCCTGTCCCGGAGAAGGAAGAAGAGCCGGTGCGAAAGCAGGCTGTGCCGGAGGACAGGCCCAAGTGTGTTCCTGCGGGGGTCGGGCCTATCACGCCTCCCAGACCGTTGAGCGAATCGACATCGGAGCCTCCGGAGGCAGACCCCTTTGACGACATCTTCCGCATCTTCAACAAAAAGTGACAGGCTGGCCCCTCCCGGCATCATCCGGGAGGGGCTTGCGCCACATGAGGAGAGGCTTATGAAAGGATTCATAAGAAACGATCCGCTGTTTTCGCTTTGCGGCTTGAACTGTGGGCTGTGTCCTATGAAGCTTGGTGGGCATTGCTCCGGTTGTGGGATCGAGGGCCGCTCCTGTAAGATCGCGAGATGCAGTTTGGAGCACGGCGGGGTCGAGTACTGCTTCCAATGTGTAGAGTATCCTTGTGAACGATGTGGAGACAGCGATGATCTCGACTCCTTCATCACCTATCGGAACCGGCGGTCGGATATGGAGAAAGCCAGGAGAGACGGGATTGGAGCTTATGACCGTGAACAGGTCGAAAAGGTGGAGCTATTGGATACGTTGCTGACCCATTACGATGACGGACGGCGTAAAACGCTGTATTGCGTGTCCGTCAATCTGTTGAAGGTCGATGAGATAAAGGAAATCCTTGGGGCTGTAGAAGCGGACCTGGGGTCAGGGGACGCTTCGGTCGGCGAAAAGGCTGCATATGTCGCGCAAAGACTTCGGGAACTGGGCGCACAGAAGGATATCCAGTTGCGATTGCGAAAAAAGCGGTCTGTCAAGGAGAGATAAGTCGGAAGCAGGGAGGGGATACCGATATGGAGTATATACCTGCCAAGCATCTGCTCCATCGAAGCCGCTCTGGAGAGTGGTTCGGCACGGACCATACCATGAACCTTTATCGTGGGTGCTGTCATGGATGTCTGTATTGTGACAGCCGCAGCGACTGTTACCAGATCGAAGACTTCGACCAAGTGAAGGCCAAGGCAGACGCGTTGCGTATCCTGAGGGACGATCTGGCTAGGAGGGTCCGGCCTGCTTTCATCAGTATGGGGTCGATGAGCGATCCATATAACCCCTTTGAAAAGTAACTGCTGCTCACCCGCCACGCGTTGGAGCTCATCGATGCGTATGATCATGGTGTGGCTATCGCGACCAAAAGCGATCTGATCGTCCGGGATATCGATATCTTATGTTCCATCCAGCGCACCGCTCCAGTGGTATGTAAGCTTACGATCACCACAGTGGATGACGATCTTGCGTCGAGATTGGAACCTGGCGCACCGCTGCCCAACGCCCGGCTGGCGGCGTTGGAGCGGTTGAGCAAAGCCGGCCTGTTCACTGGAGTGTTGCTCATGCCTGTGCTGCCTTTTGTGGAGGACAGTGACGAGAATGTGTTGTCGGTGGTGGAGAGTGCTGCTCGGGCAGGTGCGAGGTTCGTCTATGCCGCACTCGGCGTCACGATGCGCCAAGGCCAGCGGGAGTATTTTTTGGATGGTCTGGAGCGGATGTTCCCCGGGAAAGGCTTGAAGGAACGCTACCTCCGCCAATACGGAGATCGATACCAATGTGCCGCTCCTAGGGCAAAGAAGTTGTGGGAGACGTTTACCACGGCATGTCAGGAGCGGGGGATCTTGTATGATATGAAGTCCATCGATCGTGCAGCGACCCTTGGCTATGGAGACCGGCAGATCACATTTTTCGACTGAGCAGGGAGGAGGAGTTGATGGAGGTGAAGGGGCGATTCGCACCTACTCCAAGCGGCCGGATGCACCTGGGGAACATGCTGGCAGCGTTGTTGGCATGGTTGGATGTACGCAGCGCGGGCGGGGAACTGGTATTGCGCATCGAAGATCTGGATACGCAGCGTACCAGCCGGGAGTTTGCAGCACAGCTCCTTGACGACTTGCGCTGGTTGGGGCTGGATTGGGACGAAGGTGGATTGGAAGCGGGCTATATGCAGAGCTGCCGCACCAAATATTATGAAGAAGTCTTCCGGACCTTGAAGGAACGAGGAGCAGTTTACCCTTGCTATTGTACCAGGTCGGAGCGGCTGGCGGCGTCGGCTCCTCACCGGGATGACGGTGCGGTGGTCTATGACGGGAGATGCTACCACTTGACGGCAGCGGAGAGGGAAGCGCTGGAGCTCCAAGGGCGCCGCCCGGCGTGGCGTGTGCGGTGCCCCGATTTGAAAGTGACAGTGGAAGATGGGAACTGCGGTCGATATACGGAAGATCTGGCTCGAGACTGCGGCGATTTCATCGTCCGGCGTTCTGACGGGGTGTTCGCCTATCAGCTTGCGGTAGTGGTGGACGATGCGTTGATGGGGATCGATCATGTTGTGCGAGGGCGGGATCTGTTGTGCTCCGCGCCGCGGCAAGCATGGCTCCACCAGATGCTGGGCTATGTCCCACCGGCATTTTTCCATGTCCCGCTGCTGTTGGCCCCGGATGGGCGAAGGCTGGCGAAACGAGACCGCGATATGGACATGGGTTCGCTGCGGGAGCGTTATGGTCCGGAGGAGCTGACCGGGCTGCTGGCATTCTATGCGGGACTGTTGGACAGGCCGGAAAAAGTGACAGCCAAAGAGCTCGTGAGCCTATTCTCATGGGCGAAAGTGCCAAAAAACGATGTTGTGGCCGGTACGCCTTGACAGAGACCGGGACAAAGCGTAGAATGGGAAAAATCAAGAAATAGGAGGACGGAACATGGCGCAGATGGATTGGAACGAAAAGTTTGGCAAGCGAGGCCTCACCTTTGACGATGTGCTGCTCATCCCAGCGGAGAGCAACGTGCTCCCGGCAGACGTGGACCTGCATACCCGTCTGACCAAGAAGATCACCCTGAACATCCCGGTGATGAGCGCCGCTATGGATACGGTGACAGAGTACCGTATGGCCATCGCGTTGGCCCGAGAGGGCGGTATCGGTGTGATTCACAAGAACATGTCCATCGGTCAGCAGGCCGAACAGGTGGATATGGTGAAGCGCAGTGAGAACGGCGTCATCACCGATCCATTCTGGCTGGGGCCTGGCCATACCTTGGCGGAGGCTGACGAGCTGATGGCCAAGTTCCGTATCTCCGGCGTACCTATCTGTGATGGTGGGAAGCTCATCGGCATCATCACGAACAGGGATATGAAGTTCGAGACGGATATGAACCAGCTCATCGATAACGTGATGACCAAGGACCATTTGGTCACTGCGCCTGAAGGGACCACGCTGGATGAGGCCCGGGAGATCCTCCGCAGGCATAAGATCGAAAAGCTGCCTATCGTGGATGACCAGTTCCACTTGAAAGGACTCATCACCATCAAGGACATCGAGAAAGCCCAAGTGTACCCGAACTCGGCCCGAGATGAGAAGGGACGGTTGATGGTAGGTGCAGCCATCGGTGCTACGGCCGATGTGCTGGATCGGGTCGCCGCTTTGGTGGAGGCAGGGGCAGACGTGCTGTGCCTGGACTCGGCCCATGGACACTCCCGCAACATATTGGAGTGTGTCATGCGCATCAAATCCTTGTATCCGGACGTACAGCTCGTTGCAGGCAACGTGGCCACTGCTGAGGGTACGCGCGCATTGATCGAGGCGGGAGCGGACTGCGTGAAGATCGGCATCGGTCCCGGCTCCATCTGCACCACCCGCGTGGTCGCAGGCATCGGTGTGCCCCAGGTCACCGCCGTGTTCGATGCGGCTCAGGTGGCAGCGGAATATGATGTGCCTATCATCGCCGACGGTGGTATCAAGTACTCCGGCGATATCGCCAAGGCTATCGCAGCGGGTGGGAATGTGGTCATGCTCGGCTCTCTGCTGGCGGGCTGTGAGGAGTCCCCAGGCGACACCGAAGTGTATCAGGGCCGGCAGTTCAAGGTATATCGGGGCATGGGTTCTTTGGGCGCTATGGCCAAGGGTTCCAAAGACCGCTATTTCCAACAGGACAACAAGAAGCTGGTGCCTGAGGGTGTGGAGGGCCGCGTCCCTTACAAGGGGCCGGTGTCTGAGACCATCTACCAGATGATGGGCGGTCTGCGTTCTGGTATGGGTTATTGCGGTTGCGGCACCATCGAGGAGTTGCGCGTCAAGGCTCAGTTCACCCAGATCACCGCGGCCGGGCTGAAAGAATCTCACCCCCACGATATCTATATCACCAAGGAAGCGCCGAACTACACCATCAATCCTCAATAAGAAAAAGGCAGGGGTACGGTCGTGCCCCTGCCTTTTGATATCAAGATCCGCGGTGGGGCCGCAGCGTGGGACATGATATCAGGAAGCTGTTCGTGATATGGACGCCATATATAGGCGTGATCAACAAATAAAGGCGCTCTTGGAAAAGTATAATTGTCCTAAATAGATAAATGACAGATGTTTCGTTCCATGCTATAATAAAATATATGTTGCATTCTGATGAGGAAGAGTGGAACGTGAAAAATGCAAAGAGGTGATTTAATTGGCAGGACAGATCCATAGTATGATCCAGACCATCATCACACAAAAAGCGAAAGGAAACGCGGTCATTGCCAACAGTGTGAAGACGAAGATGTATTTGAAAGGGATCGCAGTCGAGAAGTATACTGCTGCATCCCCGGACGATCCGGCGATCGTGCAAAAGGTCCGTGAGGTGGCCAAGGAATTCGGCGTTGCGATTTGATACATATCATCAATATTGAAGTAAAGGCGGGGTAAACATTGGCGATCAAAACTCTTTCTATCAAAGGTACGGATAGCCGCGACGCGGCCCATCAGGCCCATCAGGCTCTGGCGGACTTCCAGCCGAAGCTGTTGCTGTTCTTTGCCTCCAGTGGATATGAGGCTCCGGGAGCGGCGTTGAAGGAGGCGTTTCCTGACAGCGAGGTCATCGGCGCTACGTCTCATAGCGAATATTGTGATTCGAGATATCTGGACCATTCTATCAGCGTCATGGCCATGGATGCCGACAGCGTTTCTGACGTCTGCGTGCGTGTAGTGGAGAACATCGCTGAGGAGCCGGACCTTCGGGCGACATTGGACGAGATGAAGTCCTATTATGGTGGGGAAGAGGAGCTCCTTTCCCATTATGAGCGCTATGTGGGCATCGTCTTGTTCGAGTCTAGTGCGAAAGCGGAGGAGATCTTCATGGACCGCTTGGGCACTGCCACGGATATCCTGTTCGTAGGCGGCTCTTCTTCTGTGGCGGACAGCGGCATCTCGCAGGTCTATGCCGGCAGCAAGAGCTATACCGGTGCGGCGGTGTTGGCGATGCTGAAAACGGTGAACGGCTACGATGTGCTCAAGACCCAAAGCGCTCACATCCTGTCGGAGCGTAAGCTGTTGGTGACCAAGTCCGACCTGCGCAACCGCATCCTTTATGAATTCGATGGCCGGCCCTGCGGCGAGGTCTATGCTGAAGTCTTGGGCGTTCCACTGGAGAAGATCCAGGATCACTTCGTTTCGAATCCGCTGGGCGTCGTAGCTGGTGATGAGATCTTCGTGCGGACCTTCGACCAGATCAAAGATGACGGCATCACGCTCCATTGTGGGCTGCCCGAGGGGACGGAGATCAATATCCTGGAGATCGGCAATATCGTCGATGATACGAAGAAAGCGCTGGACGCGAGCATCACGTATCAGCCGGCTGGCGTCATCAACTTCAATTGCCTCTATCGAACGCTGGAGATCCTGAACGAGGACCAGGTGGAGCCGTATTGTACTCTGTTCGGCCGGTATCCCAGTATCGGTTTTTCGACTGGCGGCGAAGCGTTCTTGGGACACATCAATGAGACATCCACGATTTTGGTGATCAAGTAACAGACCTGCTTGCCATATATACAGACGGACGGCACATCATACGATGTGCCGTCCGTCGTCGTTTTGCTCCAGGATAGGGACGATCGTTTGGATCGACGATGTCGCGCCATTATAACATCTTTCCACGGCGGATAGAAGCATCTACCACTTCAAAATGGACGTGCACAGCTTGGTTCGCGGCCGCGACATCATGGGCGGCCAATGCGTTCGCCAAGTCCTCGTGGGCTGCGTGCAGGGCTTCTGTTTGATGGCTGTCCGCCACGATGTGTATATACATCGTGCTGATGAAATCGTTGATGATGGAAAGCATCGCGCTGAACATCGCTTTGATGAGGCGGTTCCCAGATGCTTCACAAAGCAGGGTGTGGAATTCCTGATCATAATGAGCAGCCTTTTGTGGGTCAGGTTCCTCCCGCATCAGGCGAGCCAGCTCTTTGAGCTGGGACGCCTGTTTGGGAAGGATCCGCTCGGCGGCCAGCCGGGCATTTTCGCTCTCCAAACCGCAGCGGAGTTGACTGATCTGAAGGTAATTGGTCTCGCCCAACATGACCATCATGCGCAGACTCTCCCGCAGGTTTTGTTCGATATCGCAGGTCACAAAATTACCTGCACCTTGAGTGCTGGATACGAAACCCATCAGGCCCAAAGTACGGATGGCTTCGCGTACAGAGTTCCGGCTGACGCCCAAAGTGCCAGCCAGTTCCCGCTCCGGAGGAAGACGTTCGCCCCGTTTGAGCGTGCCCTGCCAGATCTCGTTTTTGATATGCTCGATGACCTTTTCGTAAGCTTTCTCACTCTTTTCACCCATCAAGAAGCTTCTCCTTTTGTCTGATTGCTATGATTATAGCATTTTTGGATGCCGCATACAAGCAGATCTTTCAGCAGAGAGCATGAGCGTTTTGGTGGGAGCCGAGAATGGGGAGCATCCGACGAGAGGGTGGATCCACTTTGAAAGGACCGGGGACCTGAACGTCCATGGGGAGGGTCACAGCATATGGCAGACCTTGCCAGGGTTGAGGATGAGCTTCGGATCGAACACCTTCTTGATGCCCTGCATCAGCGCCATGTTGATCGGGCCGACAGCCTCAGCTAAGAACTTCACCTTGCCCAGACCGATACCGTGTTCGCCGGAGATCTGACCGCCCAGTCCTACGGTCTTGGCATAGATGCTCCGGAAGAACGACTCGACCTGCTGTAGAAACTCCTCTTTTTCCATATCGTTGGAACAGGTATAGATATGTAGGTTCCCATCGCCGGCATGGCCAAAATATTTGACCTCGAAGTCATACTTCTTGCCCTCAGCGGCCACGTATTCCACATATTCGGCGATCTTGTTCACAGGGACTACGACGTCGCACTCATCCAGCAGCTTGGTCTGCTCTTCGATACCTTCCAAGAAGGAGGAGCGCGCCGCCCAGGTATCTTTCAGCTTGGGGGCGGTGTCGGCGACCAACACGTCCAGCGCGCCTTCTTCCACCAGCATTTCTGCGGCTCGCTCCACCAGCGGGTCCAGTTCGTCCATGCTGTCTCCGTCAAAGGTCATGAGAAGATATGCGCCCGCTTCCACGCCGTCGATCTTTCGGGGGAACACCTGCTTGCCCAAATATTCTTCAGAGGAGATGAGGATCTCCTTTTCAAAGAACTCCAAGGCTTGGGGCTTGAGGTGGTTCATGAACACCTTGGGGACAGTGGAGATACAGGCAGACAGATCCTCGAACGGGGCCATCAGGCTCACGGTAGCTTTGGGGGCAGGGATGAGCTTGAGGGTCAGTTCGGTGATGATGCCCAGCGTGCCTTCAGAACCGACCATCAGGTCGGTGAGGCTGTAGCCGGAGCTGGTCTTGGATACTGTAGCGCCGAACTTGGTCACCTCACCGGTGGGGAGGACCACCGTCATGGCCTTGACATAGTCCCGAGTGGCCCCATATTTCACCGCCCTCATTCCGCCGGCGTTGGTGGCCACGTTGCCGCCCAAGGTAGCCATTTTCTCACCGGGATCGGGAGGATACATGCAGCCGTGAGTAAGGGCGTCGTCCGCAAGCTGCTGGAGCAGGACACCGGGTTGGACGGTGACTGCGAAATTTTCCAGATCGTGGGACAAGATCTTATTCATCCGCATGGTGCAAATGACCACACCGCCGCAGATGGGAGTGCAGCCGCCGACGAGGCCAGTGCCTGCGCCGCGCGTCGTGACAGGGATGTCGTTGTCATAACAGATTTTCATGATGGCAGCGATCTCCTCGGTGCTTTGGGCATCGATGGACACATCAGGCATTTTTACACCATAGATGGGCATCTCGTCTCGGGCGTAGTCGGGATTCACGTCATTGCCCACGACGACGCGGCCGGGGACTGCGGTTTCCAATTGAGCGATGATCTCAGGGGTGACCTGGTTATACTGTGACATGGGAAAGCCTCCTTTTTGATTTTAGCGGATATTCAAGATGCTTACAGAAAGAACCGTCTATTATTGGACCATCACGGAAATACCGTTGGGGATGACGACCAAGTGGGCATCTTCGCCTTTGACCGCTCGAGCCTGGGACAATGCTTCGTCTACGCTTGGTGCCCATTCCAATTTCATGTCGGTGATAGTATTTCGCTGGGCAGGGTCGGTGACATAGATCACTCGGTGCTTACACATGATCCTGGCCAAGATCTGATATTCCCATTGGTCAGGTTTGGTCTGCTCTTGTGGTGTAGCCAAGATCTCCTGCGTCAAGGCTTCGGGAGATCGGCATTCGTGGAGGGCTCGATAAAAGCTCTCACCGCCGTGTCCGTCGGTACAGGAACTCACCATGATGAGCACCGCATCCTCTGCGGCTGCCGCCTCGGCCGCAGTGAGCCCCTTGACGCTTTGATAGATGTTCTGATCCAGGGGATAGCCTCCATTGCTGGAAATGACGATGTCTCCTCGGCGTTCCGGCTTCACCTGGCAATAGCGCAGCAGCATCTCGCAACCTTGGCGGTGGGCCTCCACCGGATCGCCGGCGAAAGCGGCTGCAACTTTTTTATCTTCGTCTATCAAAACATTGACGATGTAGGCCAGCTTTGCCAGCTTTGCCGCAGCAAGCATGTCTTTGTGGAGCGGATTGCCGTCCAAAATGCCGGTGCGGGCGAACGGAGAAGCGATGAACTTCGCACAGTGGTTGCCCAATACTGTGACTCGATCGCATACGCCGGGCAGTACACTTTTACGTCCGCCAGAAAAACCGGCAAAGAAGTGAGGCTCGATGAATCCCTCGGCCACGAGCAGATCGGTCTCGACAGCGGCCCGGTCGATCACGCAGTCCGCGCCAGATGGCAAGACGCCTATCTTGACGTTGGAGTCCGGGTCGCGGCTGTCGTGGATCACGATATGTTCATGATCCACGATGTCCTGGCCCAGCTTATCGACCAGCTCTGTGGGACTCGTAGGGCGGTGAAAGCCGGTGGCCACCAGCAGGGTGATCTGGATATCAGGATTGCCTTGGCGCAGTTCTTCCAGCATGAAGGGGATGATATGTTTGCTGGGGACGGGCCGGGTGTGGTCGCTGATGATGATGGTACAGGTGTTCTTTCCGGCGGCAAGTTCGTGGAGTGGTGGTGTGCCGACAGGGGAGGCCATGGCGGCTTTCACTAGGCTGTCTTGCGTCCCGGTGGCAGCCAGTTCCCCGATGTGGGATCCCAGTATCTCAGTATTTGCGGGTATGTCATGGAGCACCGTTCCGGCTTTGCCAAAAGGGATCGTGATCGTCATATCTTTGGATACCTCCTGTCATAATGTAGTTCGAGTAAGCTCTGATCGATTTTGGTATGACCAATTGTATGTGATTTCAGCTTATCATATTTTTGGAGAATTACAAGTCCCTTTTTTGATTTCTACCATTTCCACAAAAAGCAAGGCTTGTTTTGTATGTATCGACTAAAAAATATTTTTGGAATAGATTTATATGGACATATCGCCAAAAACAAGTATAATGACCTCAGAGACATCTCATCAAAAATCGATGATGATGCTACTGCACAACATTTGGAGGGGCCTATGAGCCGTAGAGCCCACACAAATTGGGTAGGACCAATTTGATTTGTGCAGTGGGAACTGATCCAAAAGGAGGTACGATTCCCATGCTGCGATCCATGCTGACACTTTTACCGATCGTTTGGCTTGTCCTGGCGCTTGCTTTTTTGAAGATGCCGGGTCACAAAGCGTGCTTGGTCGCCCTTGCCATCGCCGTCGTGCTCGCATTGACCATTTGGAAAATGCCTGCTGTGGATTGTGCGACCTCGGCGTTGGAAGGCTTTGCTGCTGCGTTGTGGCCCATTATCCTGGTGATCGTTGCGGCGATCTACACCTACAATCTGTCTCTGCGCACTGGTGCGATGGAAGTCATCAAACGGATGCTGGCTGGGGTCTCTCGAGACAAACGAGTGATCGTTCTGCTCATTGGCTGGTGCTTCGGCGGATTCCTGGAAGGTATGGCAGGTTTCGGCACGGCCATCGCCATCCCCGCGAGTATGCTGGTGGTGATGGGGATGGGGCCGGTCCAAGCCTGCCTGGTATGTATGTTGGCCAATGCGTTCCCCACCGCATTTGGCTCGGTGGGGATCCCGACGGTGACGCTGGCCAGTGTCACTGGACTGGATCCGTTGCCATTGGCGTTCGTCACTGTGGTGCAGATGGCCCCATTCATGATCTTGGTGCCTTTTCTTATGGTCATCGCGTGTGACGGGACAAAGGCGCTCAAAGGTATGATGGGCCTGACATTAGCTGCGGGAGTGTCGTTCGTCGTCCCACAACTCATGGTCTCCCGTTTCTTGGGGCCGGAGTTGACTGTGATCGTAGGCAGCGTCGTGTCCTTGATCGTGACATTGGTTCTGGCAAGGAGACGCTCCGATCGAGCTGTGCCGGAGGAATATGATATGGGCAGTGTTGCTCAGACAGATATCGCAGAAGAGGGGATGCCGCCACTCATAGCCTGTTTGCCGTTTGTGTCGATCTTCGTGCTTTTGCTGTTGACGTCCAAATCAGTGCCGCCAGTGAATGAGTTCCTGTCAGCATTCTCGTCGAAGGTCCAGATATCCACAGCACAGGGGGCAGGTATGACCTCATTCAATTGGGTCAACACCCCTGGCGTGCTCATCTTCATCGCTGCCATCATCGGCGGATGTGCCCAGAAAGCGGGTGGGAAGCTGATGTGGGACACTCTGGTGGCTACGGTGAAACAAATGAGCAAAACGATCGTGACGATCATGTCTGTGTTGGCAGTTGCAAAGATCATGACCTATTCCGGTATGATCTCTGACATGGCCGATCTGTTTGTCACCGTTGCCGGACAGTTTTACCCGTTCTTTGCTCCCGTGATCGCGGCCATCGGCGCATTCGTCACCGGGAGCGGCACGAATACCGAGGTATTGTTGGGCAGACTCCAGACGGAGGCTGCCAGTGCCATCGGGATCTCTCAGCTCTGGTTGGCAGCAGCGAATTCCACTGGAGCGGGCATCGGTAAAGTCCTTTCGCCCCAGTGCATCGCCACTGCTGCCGCAGCGGTAGGGCTGACAGGTAAAGACAGCGAACTGCTGAAAGCTGTGCTCAAATGGGCGCTGTTGCTGTTGGTCCTGGCCTGTCTTGTCGTGGGGGTGTTCCAGAACATCGTACCATTGCTCTGACGGTTTATGAGCTTTGAAAGATATAAAGACTCGACCGTTTTCAAGAGGCTTTGAGGGGCGCAAGAGGCACGGGCGTGAAGAAGAGCAGCGTGTCTGGCCGGGTAGAGTGCATACTTTTTTTCAGTCTGCAAATGCTATCCCTCGAGGTGATACGTGGATGCAGCACTATCAAGACCTGAATGCTCTGCTGAGCAGCGATCCGGAGGCAAAACGCTATTATGATACGCTTCCGGACTATGCCAGGGAACAGATCGGAACGCGGTCGGACAGCGTGAATTCCTTTGCTAGTCTGAAGGACTATGCGCAGAACGTTTTGCGCGGCGATGATTGACGAGTGAAAAGATGACCACCCTCTTCTCAAGGGTGGTCATCTTTTTTATAGCTGTTTTACGGAAGGGGCCTAGAAAGGCATGATAGAGGCATCAGTCGTCTCCGAAACTGATACCAAGGAGCCGGGCCTCGGTGATGATGTCGGACTTGGGGTCGATGGTCTTCAGCTTGCCGGCCACCTCTTTCAAAGGAACAGAGGTGATCACGTGATCTTGGATCGCGACCATATTGCCGTATTCCTCTCTGGAGATCATCAAGGCTGCGGTAGTGCCCAGACGGGATGAGAGGACCCGGTCATAGGCGCAAGGAGTCCCGCCTCGCTGCATGTGTCCGGGGACCGTGACGCGGACTTCTTTTCCCGTCTTTTTCAAGATCTTGTCGGCGATGGCATAGGAGACGGAGGGATACTTTTCCAAGACCTCCGCCATATGCTGTTTATACTCCTTTTTGGGCATCTCGGCTTCCTTTTTGGACAGAGCGCCTTCCGCTACGGCCAGGATGGTGAAGCCGTTTCCAGAAGCGGCCCGCTGCTTGATCTTGGTGACGACGGAGTCGATGCTGTAAGGGATCTCTGGGATCAGGATGATGTCTGCACCGCCTGCGATGCCTGCGTTCAAAGTCAACCAACCTGCTTTATGCCCCATGATCTCCACCATGAATACCCGGTTATGGGAAGCCGCAGTGGTATGGATGCAATCGATGACTTCCGTCGCCAGAGAGATGGCGCTTTGGAAACCGAAGGTGGTATCCGTGCCCCACAGGTCGTTGTCGATGGTCTTGGGCAGACCGATGACGTTCAGCCCCTCTTCGCTGAGCAGGTTCGCGGTCTTTTGGCTGCCGTTGCCACCGAGCACTACCAAACAATCCAGCCGAAGGCGGCGATAGGTGTACTTCATGGCCTCTACCTTGTCCAAGCCGTTCTCATCCGGCACCCGCATCAGTTTGAAGGGCTGGCGGCTGGAGCCAAGGATGGTGCCGCCTCGGGTGAGCAGGCCGGTGAAATCCAGGGGAGTCAGCTTTTTGTAATCCTCATAGATGAGCCCCTTATAGCCGTCGATGAAACCGACGATTTCCACCTCGTTCCCGTAAATGTTATAGAGTCCTTTGGCCACGCCGCGCATAGTGGCGTTGAGCGCTTGACAATCGCCGCCGCTGGTGAGTAAACCGATCCGTTTCATGATATAGCTTCCTTTCAAATGACATATTTGAGCCATTCCGGCTGAACAGACAGATCGCACTATCCCCGGCCCATGATACGGCTCAATAAGCTGGGACGGTGCTGGGCGCTTTTTTGAGTCCGAACGGCTTTCGCAGGCTGCTTTTGTGGGGATGGGGCTGTTTGCGCTGGGGGTTCTGCCGATGCGGGGCGTTCGCTTGTGGGAGCTGACGCTTTCTCAGGGGCTGGGGCCGCTGTGCTTGACGGTCTGGGCAGCGCCCATACGCCCTTGTGGGCTTGTGCACAAAAATGCTCCTGGCAATTGAACAACTTGCCTTGGGCGCGGACGTATTCACCGTCCGGATCTTGGAGCCGCCCTTTGGCGGTGTCTCTGAGTTGGTCTTGGAACATTTGCTCCAAATGCTGGCACAGGGCGCCGTCATACACAGGTATAGCGACCTCTACCCGCCGTGTGGTGTTGCGGGTCATGAAGTCGGCAGAGGATATATATATTTTGCGCCAGTCACCTTCACCAAAAATATAGATCCTGGCGTGCTCCAGATAGCGGCCCACGATGCTGATGACACGAATGTTTTCCGTCACGCCGGGTATGCCGCCGATGAGACAACAGATACCACGCACGATCAGATCGATCTTGACACCGTGCTGAGACGCTTCAACGAGTTTGTCGATGATGAGTTTGTCGGTGAGGCCGTTGAGTTTGAAGCCCAGATAAGCAGGGAGCCCTTGCTTTGCCTGATCGATCTCACGGTCGATGAAGGTCATCAGCTTACTGCGAAGACAGGCTGGAGCTACCATCAAATGCTGGCTCTGCTCTACCACTTCGCCCATGGACAGGCAGTTGAATACTTGAGCGGCCTCTGCTCCGATCTCTGAGGATGCAGTCATGAGGGCGAAATCGGTATAAAGCCGGACAGTGTCTTCGTTATAATTTCCGGTGCCTACTTGGGTGATATATTCTACCTGATCGTTATGCATCCGAGTGATCAGCAGCAGCTTGGAATGGACCTTCAGTCCGTCCAAGCCGTAAATGACCCGACAGCCGGCTTGCTCCAGGACACGAGACCAGCCGATGTTGTTTTCCTCATCGAATCGGGCCCGAAGCTCTACGAGCGCTACGACCTCTTTGCCGTTTTCAGCCGCATCTACCAGAGCTTCTACGATCTTGCTGTTATGTGCGACCCGATAAAGTGTCATCTTGATGGATACGACTTCTGGATCTTGGCCAGCTTCTTGTAAAAGCCGCAGCAGTGGGCGGATGCTCTCATAAGGATAGTTCAGCAACAGATCCCGTTGACGGATCTGCTCTGTCATAGGGAGCAGGGGATCTACATTGGGAGAGTTCTGCGGCACCTGGCGGGGGTAGAACAGCCCGCTTTGGTCTCGAAGCATATCGCGCAAGGACCCCATGAAAGACAGGTCGAGGGGGATCGAACTGGAGAAGAGGTGCTTTTTGGAAAGCCCGAGATAACTGCAGAGGTTGTCGCGGATGCTGTCAGTGAGTTTACCGTGATATTCTAGCTTCACAGGCTGTAACCGCTTGCGGCGGCGGACCAGTTTTTCCATGCTCTTGCGGTACTCCTCCGCAAGCATCTCGCTCATCTCTGAGGAAGTATCGTCCATGTGGATGTCCGCACTGCGCACCATTCGGATGAGCACGGAACCATCGACTTTATAATGAGAGAAGATCTTTGGAAGGAAGCTGGCGATCAGTTCCTCTACCAGCATGAAACGCTGCCGCTCGCCTGGAAGGGGGACCAACCGGCGCAGGATGCCCTCTCCACAAGGGACGATGCCCATGCGCTCGCTCCCGTTCTTGCTTTTCAGCATGGCGATAGCATAGATCTGTTCGTTGCGCAGGAAAGGGAAGGGCTGCTTGCGTCCGATGATCTGAGGGGAGAGCAATGGAAGGATGTTAGAAGTGAAGTCCTTTTCCAGGAAAGATTGGGTCTTGTCCTGGAGGCTGTCGAAGCGGCAGAATTCCACGCCGTGGCTCACCAATTCCTGCATGAGTTCCTTATAGATCCGGTCCCGATGTGTCAGAAGCTCACGGGTCTTATCTAACACAGCGGAGGTCTGCTCCATGCTGGTCATGCCGGTCTTGTCATCGGCGACGTCCAGATGAGCCGTGTCCAAGAGCATCCCCACTCGCACCATATAGAATTCATCCAGATTGCTTTGAAAGATGGAGGCGAAATTCAGCCGTTCGCATAGAGGGTTCGCGGGATCTTCCGCCTCCTCCAACACACGCTTATTGAATTGGAGCCAGGACAGCTCTCGATTGACATAATATGGATCTCCACTTGTTGCTGGGGCCATGTCCGGTCGGTCTTTCATGGTGGATCACATCCTCTTGGTTCAGTGTCGGCCGCGATATCTTACCTATCAATAAATGTACCATTCTTTCACGATGGACGCAAGTCCTTTCGGTGATTTTTTCGCTGCTGGAACACTCAAGAGCGGAACGCTTTTCTGCCATACTATGGTTTGCTTTTATGTAGTGCGCTTGGCCCATGAGGAGGGATATCGGTCGAAAGAACGAACACACACGGCCCCCAAAGGAGGGGCCGTGTGTGACAGGATACCATTCCAACGTGATTTCATGTGCATTCATGGCTGCATATGTGGTGAAGCGGTCTGTTCATCTCAAGAAAGTCCAGCGCATCGCTTCAGAGCAAGGTGATGAAGTCGCTGTTGGCATAGCCTTCGGCGCCATCGAATGACACGAGATACCAACCTTGCCACTCGTTCAAGATCGTCAAACGTGCACCATCATATGCTTTGGCGATCACAGGTGCAGAGGTCGATGGTCTGGAGCGTATGTTCAAATAGCCCCAATCAACGTCAACGACTCCTTGGCGGCGTGTATCGCTGGGGGTCAAGAACGGGATACCGAAGTATTCGGTGAGCGCCAGTACGATCGTCCTTGCGATCTCGTCCAGATTATTTTTGATCCAGGTGGCATCATCTTCATTATCATGGTAGCCGAGTTCGATGAATACAGATGGCGCCCTGGGCTGGCGGACCTCGCCGATCGACGTGGTCGCCTCTGCACGGACCCGGTTAGGAAGAGGATAGATCGCTTTGAGGTTGGTGGCCATGATATCGGCCGCACGTTTTCCATTGGTGCTGCCAGGGTAATAAAATACGATGATGCCCCGAGTCCTGCCATAGTTGCTGGGTGCAGAGGCGTTGGAGTGAAGAGCCAGATGAAGGTCATAAGTACCAGCATTGGAAGCACGGATAGAGGAAACAGCGGTCATGTCTGGAGTGTTGCGAACGTATCTGATGCCTGATGCATCAAGATATGGGACCATTGCATCAGCCAAACGATTCATCCACTCTTCTTCGCTGCCGCCATTGACATACATGTTACTTTCTTGTGTAGA
>CANRXB010000050.1 GCA_947643715.1 uncultured bacterium | reverse complement strand
CGGGGGCCAGCAGGGACTTCATCATCAGGAAGCTGACCAGGCCGGCCAGGGCGGAGGTGCCGTCCTTATCGTCGGCCATGCCCACGGCTACGCCGATGACGAACAGCCAGTGCATGTTGTCGATGAGTGCGCCGCCGGCCTTGACCAGCAGGAACCCCACCACGAAAGCCGCGCCCTCGGTGGGCGCGCCCGGCACGCCCATGACGCCCGGGGCCAGGGCATAGCCCAAGCCCATCAGGATACCACAGATGGGAAGGGCCGCGACGGGCAG
This sequence comes from uncultured bacterium, assembly GCA_947643715.1. Lineage (GTDB taxonomy): Bacteria > Bacillota > Clostridia > Oscillospirales > Oscillospiraceae > Enterenecus. The sequence goes on along the minus strand of CANRXB010000050.1, from coordinate 19,985 downwards.
CATCAGAGACTTGCCCAGTTTTTGCAGGAACTTGTACATAACTCAAATCCTCCCTCTTTAACACGTCAGGTCTTGTTGAAGGGCATATCCTAACGCTGGTTCCGAAGGTCACGCCCTTTGTTAACAACATGTTAACATATTTTTCAAGGGTTGAAAAGAGTTTTCAGTAAAACATTTTAAAATTTCAAGAGTCTCCAATGATCAGGCTGGAAAATTGTGCATATCTACCAGATCTCGGCAGACGTACCCTGGAAGTACGGCTCCACCGCCGTCCAGATGCCTTCCGCCACCTGCTCCATCGTGCCGGAGGCATCCACCACCACCACGTTCTCCTCCTCTTTCAAGCGGTCGAAGGACTGGAAATACAGCTCCCGCGTGCGCCGCAGGCGGTCCTCCCGCTCGAACAGTTCTTCATTGAGGCGATCCCGGCGGATGCGCTCCATGGCCAGCTCCACCGGAACGTCCAGGAACACGGTGGCGGTGGGCCTGAGCAGGCCCGCGCTGACGGAGTTGGCCTGGATCACCCACTCCATATCCATGTCCACGCTGTGGTAGGCGTAGGAGGAGAAATAGTAGCGGTCGCACACCACCGTGATGCCCTGCCGGATCTGGAGGAGCAGCCCGTCCAGATCGTTGACCACATGGTCCAGCCGGTCGGCGGCGTACAGCGCGGCGATGACCCGGTTGTCCGCTTTGACCCGGCCCGTCATGGTCTGGTGGACCAGCGAGCCGACCGGTCCGTCGGTGGGCTCCCTGGTGGCACGGCAGCGCACCCCGAGCCCCTCCAGGCGGCGGATCAGCGGCCCGATCTGACTGCTCTTGCCCGAGCCGTCGATGCCTTCCAATACGATGAATCGTCCTTTTTCCATGATACGGCACCCCATTCCCATAGTCTCTGCAAAAGTATATCATATGATGCCCCTGATGGGAAGAAAAAAAGACGGCCCAGCCATCACAGGCCGGGCCGTCTGGGTCTGGGATCACAGCGATCTGCTGCTGTCGTTGAGGAAGAACAAATACATCACATATCCGATCACCAGCACGATCGCGGACACGATCGAGACCAAGGCGACGGCGATGTTGATGATGGGCACGATGCTCAGCACGCCGCACACGATGGAGATCACGGTGCATCCGGTATAGATCTTCACCACTGTGCCGCCGCGGTCCGACAACGCCTCGTTCCCGATGGAATGGAGCAGGTTCGACGTGGTGTTGCACACGGTGAACACCACCAGCAGGTTGAGCACGTTGCCGGCCACGTCCAGCAGGCTGCCGAAGAGCCCCCTCGAGACGAAGCCCGCGATCAGATCCACCACCAGCGCGAGGGCCACGAACACCAGCGCGCCGCGGTAGTTCTCATCGTCGATCCCGGCCTTGTATATGCCGATGCCCTCCGCCGCGATGCCGCCGATGGTCAGCAGGGACCCCACGAGAGGCACCCAGATCAGCGCCACTCCTGCGATCATCAAGAGCTGCCCGACGAACATCAGCCGAAGGCCGGCCGCTGCATTGGGATAACGGTCCATGATATCTCCTCCTCGATCTATGTCGTTCATCCATCCACGCGCCGGAGCGCGATAGGATCGGGTCGACCCCCCTCTACCATATGCACGTTGAGGTGGGGATAGGCCATCTCGACCGAATACCGGTCGAAAGCGGGCTTGAAGCTTTCCAGCAGATCGTAATACACCGTCCAATAGTCCGCGTTGGCGCACCACACCCGGACCACGTACAGGATGGAGCTGTCGCCGTAGTCCTCCACCCGTATCATGGGCTCCGGATCGGCCAGCACCTGGGGATGCTCGGACACCGCCTGCGCCAGCGCTCTCTTCACCGTCTCGATGGGCGCGTCGTAGCTGGCGGACACCTTCAATTCCACCCGGCGGCTGGGCTGAGCGGAAAAGTTGGTGATGTTGGCGGACACGATGGTATTGTTCGGGAGCTGGACCAGCTTGTTGTCCGGCGTGGTGAGCTTGGTATAGAACATCCCAATCTCAGTCACCGTGCCGGAGCAGCCGCCGGCCTCCACGAAATCCCCCACGGAGAAAGGATGAGAGGCCAGGAGCTGCATCCCGCCCGCCACGTTGGACAGGAAATTCTGCAAAGCCAGGGAGAACGCCAGGCCGGTGACGGACAGCAGTGCCACCAGAGACGTGACCTCGATGTCCAGGCAGCCCAGCACCACGATGATGGACACGAACCACAGCGCGCCTTTCAGCAGGTTGCGCAGCAAGGTCTTGAGCGGCGCGTCCATGCTGGAACGGCGCAGTGCACGCTCTAACAGGCCCAGGAGCACCTTGATGAGCAGCAGACATACCGCGGCCGCAACGACCGCGCCGAACACCTTGTTGGCCGTGATGCCCTGGATGTTCTCCCAAAGCCCTGCCGTCACCTCTTCGTCATTGGGCAGGAATCCTTCCGGCATGGGTATCCCCTCCTCCCCGCCGCCTGGAACGCGGCGATATCTGTATACCTGATCATTGTATCACACCGGAACCGGATGTGCAAGATGTGCAAGCGGGCGCCGGTCATTGGATCCGGCCGGTGAGCGCGCCCCGCTCCACGGCTTCGATGCGCACTGGGAGGACGCGATCGTGAAGCTGCTCCCCCTTTGCCCGCACCAGGGCATAGTCGGGGGCGTGGCCCTGCCACCAGCCGTCCTTCTCCTCCTCGAACAACACCGGGACGGTCCTCCCTATCCGGCTTTCCAGCCAGCTCTGCTCCATCTCAGCGGCCAGGGCGATGGCCCGGCGGGCCCGGGCCTCCTTCTCCTCCTTGGAGAGCTGCCCCGGCATGGAAGCGGCGGGCGTCCCGGGACGGCGGGAATAGGGGAACACATGCACGCCGCTGAACGCGCAGCTTTGGAGGAAACGTAGGGTCTGCTCGAACTCCTCCTGGGTCTCCCCCGGGAAGCCGACGATGAGATCGGTGGTGATCCCGGCGTCCGGAAAATATCCATTTAATAATCGAATGGAGTGATGATACCGTTCGGTATCATATTTCCGGTCCATCCGGGCAAGGACCGCATCAGAGCCGGACTGGAGGGAGAGGTGGAAATGAGGGCACAGATCGGGCAGAGCGGCGGTCCGGCGGCAAAAATCCTCCGTGATGGTACGCGGCTCCAGCGACCCCAGCCGTACCCGCAGCCCGGGCGCCGCGGCACACACCGCTTCGATCAGGTCGGCCAGTCCCTCGCCGGTCCGCAGGTCGTGCCCCCAGGAGGAGATCTCGATGCCGGTGAGCACCACCTCGTGATACCCCTCCCCTGCCAGACGGCGGGCCTGTCCCGCCGCCTCGGCCAAGGGAAGGGAGCGCACCGGGCCCCGCGCATAAGGGATGATGCAGTAGGAGCAGAAGTTGACGCAGCCGTCCTCCACCTTCAGCATGGCCCGGGTGCGGCCCGCCGCGCCCCCGGCGGGGAGGCGTTCGAACTCCCGCCGGGCCAGGGCAGGGTCCACCGACACCACCCGATCCGCCCGGCGGCGGTGCAGCTCTTCCAGCTTGTCCAGGAACCCCATCCGGCCCGCCGAGCCGGACACCAGATCCACGCCCAGCGCCGCCACCGCCTCCGGCTCCATCTGGGCGTAGCAGCCGCACACCGCCACCACCGCGTCCGGCGCGGACCTCCGGGCACGGCGGATGACGTTGCGGCATTTCTTGTCGCTGACGGCGGTGACGGTGCAGGTATTCACCACATACGCGTCCGCCGGACCGTCGAAGTCCACCAGCGCGTGGCCCCTGCGGAGCAGCTCCCGCTCCATGGCCTGTGTCTCGTATTGGTTCACTTTGCAGCCCAGGGTATAGATGGCGACGTCCATGGCGGGTCCTCCTCCGATCGCATGTCCCCGCCATTATATCATCCGGAGCGCGAAATATCAATTTACTTTTCCCCTGCGGCGTGGTAGAATAGCAGGGCAATCTTTGAAAAGGTGGCCCTGTCCTATGAACCACAGCTTCTTTTCCTACATATTCCGGATGCGCTACATCGCCCGGTGGGCCCTGATGCGCAACACCCGCACCGAGAACGTGGAGGAACACTCCTACGAGGTGGCGGTGCTGGCCCACGCGCTGGCGGCGATCGGCCGGGACGTGTTCCACAAGGAGCTGGACCCCGACCAGGCGGCCGTGGCCGCGCTGTTCCACGACGCGGCGGAGATCATCACCGGCGACATGCCCACCCCCATCAAATACAACAATCCGCCGATGAAGGACGCCTACCGGCAGGTCGAGGCGGCGGCGCAGGACAAGCTGCTGTCCATGCTGCCCCCAGAGCTGGTCCCCGCCTACGAGCCTTTGGTGCGGGAGAGCGACGCCGGCGTGCGCCGCTATGTGAAGGCGGCGGACAAGTTGGCGGCGTATATCAAATGTGTGGAGGAGCTGAAAGTGGGCAACTGCGAGTTCAAAAAGGCGGCGGAGCAGACCCTCTCGGCGCTGAAGGACATGGACATGGAGGAGCTGGAGTACTTTATGGAGCACCTCCTCCCGGCGTTCAGCCTGACGCTGGACGAATTGCAGTAAGCAGTAAAGGGTGTGAGAAAATGGTGATCGGCATTTTCGGCGAAAGCTGTGTGGGGAAATCCGCCCTCGCGGAGCGGCTGGAAACGCGGCTGGGCGCTGCGGTATACACCGGGAAAGATTTCCTCCGGTCGGCGAAAAGCGAGGCGGAGGCAAAACGGATCTTTCAGGAGATGCTCCGGAACGCCATGGACGGGGCGCACACGATCTACGTGATCGCGGAGCGGGAACACCTCTCCCTGCTGCCCGAGGGGGCCGTCCGGGTCTTAGTGACGGCCGATCTGGAGACCATCAAGGCGCGCTTTGCCCAGCGCATGGGCGGGCACCTCCCCGCCCCTGTGGCCGGGATGCTGGAGCGGAAACACGGGACGTTCGACAGCGAACCCCATCATGTCCACATCATCTCCGGAGAGACGGAACTGGACGCGGCCTGTGAACAGGTCCTGCGGCTGATCCCGGCATGACCGTTCGACCTATAAAGAATTGGAGGAAGATCCTATGAGAGCGATCGTCACAGTCATCGGCAAGGACCAGGTGGGCATCATCGCCGCCGTGTGCGCCTTGCTCAGCGAGAAGAACATCAACGTGATGGACATCAGCCAGACCGTCCTGCAAGAGTACTTCACCATGATCATGCTGGTGGACGCGTCCCAGGCCACGGTGCCCTTCGCCCGGCTGCGGGAGGATCTGGCCCAGGCGGGCCAGGAGCGCGGGCTGGACATCCGCGTCCAGCGGGAAGACATCTTCGACGCGATGCACCGCATCTGAGGGCAGGGCCATGATAGATACCAACGATATCCTACAGACCATCCAGATGATCGACCACCAGCATCTGGACATCCGCACCATCACCATGGGCATCAGCCTGCTGGACTGCTGCGACCCGGACCCCCACGCCGCCTGCCGGAAGATCTACGACAAGATCACCACCAGCGCCGACAAGCTGGTGCGGACCGGCGAGGACATCGAGGCGGAGTTCGGCATCCCCATCGTCAACAAGCGCATCTCCGTCACTCCCATGGCGCTGGTGGCGGGGGCCTCCCGCACCACGGACCATGTGCCCTTCGCCGCCGCCATGGACAAAGCCGCCAAAGCCGTGGGCGTGAACTTCATCGGCGGCTTCTCCGCCCTGGTGCAGAAGGGGATGACCGAGGGGGACAAAAAGCTCATCGCCGCCATCCCGGAGGCCCTGGCCATCACGGACGTGGTGTGCTCTTCGGTGAACATCGGCTCTACCAAGGCGGGCATCAACATGGACGCTGTGGCCCTCATGGGACGGACCATCAAGGCCGCGGCGGAACGCACCGCCGACCGCGGCGGCTTCGGCTGCGCCAAGCTGGTGGTGTTCTGCAACGCGGTGGAGGACAACCCCTTCATGGCCGGGGCGTTCCACGGCGTGGGCGAAGCCGAGCGGGTGATCAACGTGGGCGTGTCCGGTCCCGGCGTGGTCCACCACGCGTTGCAGTCCGTCAAGGGCCAGCCCTTCGACGTGGTGGCCGAGACCATCAAAAAGACCGCGTTCCAGGTCACCCGCATGGGACAGCTCGTGGCCCGGGAGGCCAGCTCCCGGCTGGGCGTGCCTTTCGGCATCGTGGACCTGTCCTTGGCCCCCACCCCCGCCGTCGGGGACTCGGTGGCCCGCATCCTGGAGGAGATGGGCCTGGAGGTGTGCGGGGGCCACGGCACCACCGCCGCTCTGGCCCTGCTGAACGACGCGGTGAAAAAGGGCGGCGTGATGGCCAGCTCCTCGGTGGGCGGGCTGTCCGGCGCGTTCATCCCGGTGAGCGAGGACGAGGGCATGATCGCCGCCGCCCAGGCGGGCAAGCTCTCCCTGGACAAGCTGGAGGCCATGACCTGCGTATGCTCCGTGGGGCTGGACATGATCGCCGTCCCTGGGGACACCTCCGCCGCCACGCTGTCCGCCATCATCGCCGACGAGGCGGCCATCGGCATGGTGAACCAAAAGACCACCGCCGTGCGCATCATCCCCGCGCCGGGGAAAACGGTGGGGGACGTGGTGGAATTCGGCGGCCTGCTGGGTTCCGCTCCGGTGATGCCCTGCCACACCGGCTCTGCCGAGGAATTCGTGGCCCGGGGCGGGCGGATACCGGCCCCGCTGCACAGCTTGAAGAATTGACGGGGACGTCTGGCCCCTCATATGGCAGGACCCTGGATCGTATCGAAAAAAGGACGGCATGGCCCGTAGGCCATGCCGTCCTTTTCGTTAGACGCGGGAGACCATCGCGAAAGGGAGCGCCGGTCCGTCCGGCGCTCCCTCTCAACTCTCACTCCATCAGCTCCACCACGGTCCTGGCGTACAGCCGCGCGGCGGTGATGGCCTCCTGCAGCGTGTTCCCATGGGTGCCCACCTCCACCAGGATCGTCCCCGTGGACAGGTGCTGGTTGAAGCGGGTGGGCCGCAGCACCAGAGGACGGGCCAGGGTGGACCACTTGCCCGCCAGCGCGGACTGGATGCTCACCGCCAAGGCCAGGTTCACCTTCCAGTTCGGATGGACCTGCCCGGTGGCATCGCTTCCCATGACCATCATCACCTGGGCGCAATCGTCCACCGTCCCCGCCACCACCTTGTAGATCGTCCCATCGTTGGCCACCAGCGCGTCCCGGTGCACGTCCAGCAGCAGCACCAGCGAGGGATACTTCTTCAGGTTCTCCGCCACGCCCTCCACCGAGCGTATGTAGGCGTCGTTGTAGCTGGGGTAGTCGTACAGCGTGGTGTCATGGACCACCCCGATGCCCGCCGCCTCGAACACCGCCTTCATCTCCTCCCCTACGCGGACCATGTTCTGGTTCGTGTCCAGCGTGCGGTGGTCCCCGCTGGGATCGTAGGTGTCGAAACCGTCCATGGTATACGCCTCTGTGGCATGGGAGTGATAGATCAGCACCTTCGGCCCGTCCCCACCGGCAGAAAGCTGTGGGGCGTTCTCCAGCAGGGCCGGGACATCGATCGTATAGTCTGTGTGGTTATAGATGGATACGTTCCCCGACACGACATACTTGGCAGAGCTCCCAGGGACCATGGTCTTGGGGATGATGTCCTCCGGCGCGGTGGTGGCGGCGGGAGGCGGACTGCCTTCGTCCTCTCCGGCCGGGTCCAGCTCCACGGGGTCCATGCTCTCCTCGGGGGGCGGGGGCTCGGTGTCCACAGGCTCCTGGGACGGCACGATCCCCCCCAGCAGGGAGGATTGGGCCAGCACCAACCTGTCCCAGCGGGACAATCCGTCCTGCTCCGTCTCCAGCCCCAGCTCCACCGACAGCAAGGCGGTGGCCACCTGGACGCTTCCCGCCAGCTCCCGGAGCTGCTGGAAAGCGGCCGCGGGGTCCCCCACCAGCCACAGCAGCCAGGCGGCAAAGGATCCCACCAGCACCGCCGCTCCCACCCGCAGCGACCGCAGGAAGGGCCGACTTGTCCTCTTCTTTCGCATCACGATCACCTCTGTGCATCGTATGCGCCTCCGGCCCGGAACAGAACCGCCCATGCCCGCCGATCGCGACGCCCCCCGCCCCGGCGGCGCGTACCCGCTCCCCTCACGCCATCGCCGGAGCGGACGCCGCCTACGGGAAGGACACCTCCGATACGGCGATGCCCAGCACGCGAGTGTCGGTGACGTCCCCGCCATAGTAGTCTTTGGACGTGGTCGCGCCGTCTGTGACGAACGTGATGACCTGTGCGCCCCCATCCGAGCGGTACTGCGCGGGCAGGAGGATCGTCTGCGTCCCCTTCTCCGCATCGCTGCGGTGGGGGAGCACCCCTACATGTTCGCCGTTGTAGTACACATCCGTGTCCTTCGCTCCGGGATGGGTCCAGTAGGTCACCGACATCTGCCGGTCCGTCTCACCGGGCAGCACTGCCAGGAGCGACGCGGCCTGGCTCGTCCAGCTCCAGGCATCCTCTATGGCGTGCCAGCCGTCGTAGAGATGATCGCCGCAATCCCCGTCCTTGGAGAACACGATCCGTTGCGCCTCCTCCTGCCGGGTGAAGCGGATCTGCTTGATCCCGATGGCTATGTCTCGCGTATCCTCGCTGAGCCCCAGGCTCTTGGAGGAACACGCGTCCGGATACACGAAGTCGAGGACGAGCAGCCCGTCCTGGATACAGCCCTTCGGGACGGCAAAATTGATGCTATACATCCCAGATATGACGGAGCCTTCATAAAGCGGCACGCCCTGCGAGCTGACCGCGATACGTTGGGCCCCCGTGGGCACGTACTCGCGCAGGAGGATGCGGCACACCAGGTCCTCATCCACCTCCCCCGTTTGGAAACACGCCCTGCCGGAATGCCCGGAGGTCCACACGAAATCTCCCTCGACATATGCCGGTACTCCGCTCAAAAAGTACGAAAGTGCCTCGCTGTCTACGAAATCGATGGCTTCTCCCACCTCATATCGATAGGGATCGGTCTCAACGAGGCCGCCGGGCGTATACGTCTTTCCTGTCAGGATGAAATGTTCCGCCGTATTGCCGTCGGGAAGGATCTGATACTCCGTCATGTCCGGCAGGTATTCTTTGTCATATGAATCGTTCAGCGTGTATTGCAGATATCTGCGCCGCTCTGCCGGAGCTTCGCCGGCCGCGAACACCGATCTCCCGAACCGGTCGGCATCCTCCAGGCCGAGCTCCGCCATCACGGTCGCCATGACGTTCGAGTGAGAGACCGGCACATCGCTGTATCGGAACGCGCCGCTGTCCTGGAAGCCTTTCACCATCAGGATCGGCACGGCCTTGGTCTGTGCGCTGAAGCCATGGTCCCCGGTGACGATCAGGCAGGTCTGGTCGTATACGCCCAGCTCCTTCAACTGCCGGATATACTCCTTGAGGATGTTCAGACAGCCCCGCGCTTCTGTGAGCGCCGACGCGCCTGTGCCCTCCGGGACCTCCGAAACGTCCTCCAGGACGGTGTATGGCTCATGCGTCCCGTCCAAGTGGATGAAACGATACCGCTTCCCTTCGACAGCCGTCAGCCCCTGAGAGACCAGCCCCTGATAAAAGACAGCGTCCCGCTCTTCCTCCGAAAACGGGCTCGCATCCGCGTCTCCCCCGGCCCTGAGGTTCCCGAACAGGTCGCCGGACGCCCAGACATACCGTTTCAACGCCTCCGGGAAAAATCGCATGGCGGTGAGCTGCAGCATGGCCTTCTCCAGTCCCACGTGGGACGACACCTTCAAGCCGCTGCCCACCGCATTGTCGATCAGGCCCTGCTTCGCCTCGTCCGAGACCGCAGCCCCCATCGCGGTATAGATGCCGACACCGAACCCTTCGTCCCGCAACGCCTGATAATATCCCGCGCTCTCCCGCCAGGCTTCCTCCACGTACCCCGCGTAGGGCTGTTCGTTCTCATAATACTGCCCCGTCAGAAGATAGGGCAGCGCCGCCCTGGTGTTGGGATAAGGACCTGTGGCGTTCTCAAAATAAGTGAAGCCATCCAGAAGATCCACGACGCCCGGGTCGGCGGCGTACACCTCCTGGAAGAATTTCTGATCGAACGTGTCGAGGATGAATATCACCACGTTCTGCTCCTCCGACACCTCGTACAGCCCTTCGCTCGACAGATAGGACCCCTCCGCCGCCGTCTGGGTGAGGTCCGTGGTGAGGCAGAGCATCACCGCCGCGACCGATTGCACCAGGATCAGCCCGGCCGAAAGGTACACCACCGCCGTCTTGTGCCGCTCCGGGAAAAAGACCCGCACGGCGAACGGCAGTATGATGCACGCGGCCCAGATCATGGCGTTCAGCGCCGCCGCGTTGCCTTGGGCGTCCCAATCGATCGCCTGGCCGTTCAAGATGCCGTGATCCGACGGCAGGAAGTTCCCCTGGACATACAGCGCCAGCCCCAGGCCGCAGAGCAAGGACATGTAGCCGCCGGACCAGCCCTTGAACACCACCCCGAACGCGGTGAGCGCCCCCCACGCCAGTACGAACGCAATCAGGCTGGGCCACAGCACGTCGATGATAGGGAACCAAAGCTCCGTGAGGTTGGCCACATACATCTGGATCGGGCCGAAGAGCAGCAGGCCCGACGCCGCGAAAGCCGCCGCGAGCGCCAGCGGCAACAGGTCTTCCCTACGTTTGAACAAATCCTTCATTGATCCGATCTTCCTTCTATACTTTGAGATATGTCCCAGGGAGCGGGGCCGCCGTCACGACTTGCTCACGGCGCCTTTCACCTTTCGATAAGCCCCCAGCAGGAACAGGAACAGCTTTTTGGGGAGATATCCCCATTTGGAATCCGCGAACCGCTGCATCTTGCGCAGGAGCTTCCAGGAGTTGGAGTCATAAGCACAACCGTACTGTTCCAGCATTTCGTTTGCATGATCCAATTTTTCTCTTGTTACACGAAGATCTTCCCGCAGGCGGAAAGAAGATGAGATATGTATCGTATCCTTAGAAAAGGGCCTATTTCCACGTTCTATGATCCTGAACAGGAATTCTTCCGCTTTTTCAGCCCGGTGAAAGTCAAAATCAGGCCGCAATGGCGGCTGTGCGAGCATCTCGAGATATTTCTCACGATCCTCGTCGATCTCCTTCACACGCGCGATCATCGCGTCAAAGTCGCCGTTGTAATCATTGCAATTGATGAAAGCTTTTGGATTGAACAGCTTGGTGACATCCGGATTTCCCCAATAGATCGGGATAGAATAGGATTGGAACGGTTGGACCAACTTTTCCGTGGTCACTCCGGCCAACGCAGTATTCTCAAAAGCGATCGTGAACTTATAATTTTTCAAAAACTCCAGCTTCCCGTTGCTCCAATCAGGAGAGACCGGCCCCGTAGGACCGCCGATCCTGCGCTCTGCGATGGAGCCTGCCGGCATATTGTTCAATATAAGCCCTGGACAGTCAACATGCTTGTATTGCATCAACGCTTTACAAAAATCCCGACGATAACCAGCAGCATCTCCCATCCAATCCTGTGAATATACAAAATTGCAAAATTTTCTGTCGAACATCTGGGGCTTCACTTTACTCCGGTCCTGGATCGACTCACCTATGTCATATAGGCCCGGACTGTCGCTGTCCCCCACAGGGTATTGCATGAATCTATCGTTGTAGGCGATTGGTTCAAATCCAAACGCATAATCGCATTCATTGAAGTTTGGAGAGACCGGCTCTCCACCGCAAAAGATCCTGACGCAATCATAGTTCAGAAAGTCAAGTCCCCATGTGCTATAAAACAGGAAATCAGGCGAGTCCGATAACTCTACCCGATACCTTTTCTTCAAAGTATGCCAGACCCAATGCCGTTCCGCCTGGAAAGACGTTTCGGCAAAATCGGTGAATTTGATCTTTACCGTATCCATCTTTATCTTCCTCGCTTCAATTTATAGTTCAACCATGCCTTCACCGACTCCAAGATCGCCCGCATCCCGGCCTGGCCGTTCCGGCAAGCGGCGACGAACGCCACGATGGGATCGGGCGCATGATAGCCGCCGCCGCTCGCGCCGCCGCCGCCGCCGCCTGGGCTCCCGCCGCCCTGGGGCGAACAGACCATCAGGTAACTGGACAGCGTGAGCGTTTGCAGCGCCGCGTTGTCCACACAGAAGATCTGTTGGAACCGGTGCACGTCGTCCGGCGTGGACAGGCCGCACAGCGCGTTTCGGGTGCGCAGCACGTCCACCTTCTCCCGTATGGCCAGGAACAGTTCGTCCTTCTTGTCCGAATCGCCGATCTGCCGCCAGCAGTCGTTGACCAGCCCGTCCAAAAGGTCCCAATAGTGGTCCTTCCACGCTTTCCGGTCGGTATAGCTCTTTTGATACGCCTCCCACAGCTCCCCGAGCCGGAGCCCCGTTTCTTCTTGGAGCTTCTCGTCCCGCTCGGCGCACGTCAGCCCTTTGAGCTCCCGGACCGCCGCCGGCGAGGGCGCACGGGGGCGGATGCCGTCCTGCATGGCCAAGTGGAGCAGGTAGTCCTCGAAGCTGATGCCGCAGAACGTGGGGAAGTCCACCCGGAACACATCGCGGAACGCCTGCTCGCGCCCGGGCTCCAGCCAGCCGCAGAACGGCGCCTCGTCCTGCACCCAGCAGATCAGCTCCCGGAGGATCTGGAACGCCTGCCGTTTGACCTGTACGTCCTGGATCAGCTTCCAACTCCAGTCGAAGTACCATGAGAGGTTCCAATCGAACGCCTGCCGCCAGGAAGCCTCGTCTGCCTTGGGGATGGCGGACGATAACGTCGTGCGCCAGGTCTTGTCGAACCCTGTCGCGCAATCCATGTTCGCGAAGCGGATGTTCCCATCGGAAGGACGAGTGACGGGCTCCGTATATATGTAGACGCTCATGTCCGTATAGGCGAACGTTGGATCTTCGAGGAGCAACTGATTATAAAAGAGGAGATCTTCCATACACCTCATGTCCGTCTCGAAACGCAGATGCTGCTTTTCGATCAGCGACCGGCGGTAGAGCTTGTTCCACAGCGTGGTGTTCCCGGACTCGAAGCAGCGTTCCTTCCCGGTGGGCGCGCAGTAGTGGGAGAACGGCCGGACGGCGCCGTTCTCGCTGGGATATCTGCGGGAGTAGTTACCGGTGACCAAGTCCGCATGTTCCTCCTCCGCCACCCGGAGCAGCTCCTGATAAGCGCCCTCCGGCACCGAATCGTCCCCGTCGCAAAAGTGGACCCACTCGCCCCTGGCCACGTCCAAGGCCGCGTTCCTGGCGGCGGAGGGGCCTGCGTTCTTCGGCAACTGGATGGGCACGATCTGCTCGTATCTTTTGGCGTAGGAACAGATCGTGTCCCAGGTCCCGTCCGTGCTGCGGTCATCCACCACGATGACCTCGATCTTCCCCACGTCCTGCGCCAGTACGGAGTCCAAACAATCGGCGATGCAGTCCTCCAGGTCATAGGCCGGGATGACCACGCTCAGCCTGATCTTGTTCGGATCCACCGCCCTCGCGCCGGGCTTCGCGTTCGGCCTTGGGCGCTGGACTTTTTTTCTTCCCATGTCTCTCTCCCCTTGCTCGTTCTTATTTTTTCCTCCCCGTGCGTATCACAAAAAGTCTTGCAGCTTCCTCCGGATCCCGGCGGCGTCCAGCCCCAAGGCGGCGTCCTTCTCCTCCTTCCTGCCGTATGTGCGCAGGATCTCCAGCGGGACCTGTGCGCCGCCTATCTCCACGCTCTCGCCCTGAAGGGCCTGTACGATCTCGGGCCACAAGGTGCCCTCGTACAGCGGCGCACTGACGAACACCTTGCCGCCCCGATGCTCCCGGCGCAGGGTCTCGCCGTCGAAGGGGGCGAGGGTGGTGTAGTACAGCACGGTCACGTCCAGGTCCTTGCAGGCGGCCAGCGTCGCGTCGAGCTGCTCCGCCACGGCGATGACCGTGGCCCGCTCGCCCCGCTTGAGCACCGCGGCCTTCCCGAACTCCACGTCCACCTGCGTCTGGTTGCAGTGGTCCGTCATGCGCAGGTAGGAGGGACGGCCGTCGTTCCAGCAGGCGCGGAACAGCGCCGTGAACTGCTGGGGCGTGCCGGGCGTCAGGATCTCCATGCCGGGCAGGAGCCGCAGCGTAGCGGCGTCCTCGGGGCAGAAATGGGAATAGCCCAGCGTGGAGAAGTCATAGGCGGCCCCGGTGGTGATGAAGTTCCCGCCTGTCTGCTGGTATACGAAGTCCAGCTTCAACTGCTCCAGGCAGCGCTGGACGATGAACGGCGAGATCCCGTACACCACCGGCACGATCCCCGCCAGGGACAGGCCGGCAGCCAGACTGATGGTCCCCGGCTCAAAGATACCGATGTTCTTCGCCCGGCCGGGATACCGTTCCAACAGGTCGCGGAACGGGTAGACGCCGATGTCGATCAAAAGCAGCGCCGTGTCCTCGTGGGTCTCGATCACGTTCCGGACGGCTTCCTGCATCGCTTTTCTCAAGATCTTCCCTCCTGCCTCAGACCAGCGCGAAGAGCTTCGCGCGGTTCCACGCTTCAAGGCCGATCAGCAGCCTGAAACGGTTCGTAGCCGTCATCCGGTCGAATCTCGCCACGGGGATCTCATGGGTCCGGATGAGCTCTGTCTCGTCCCGGCTGGCCGGGCCGCGGGCGGTACACTTGGTGAAGAACACGCTGCACGCCGCGCTGGAATAGCCCTGGTTGGTGTAATATTTGCCAAGATAGACCATCTCCCCGGCCACGAAGCCGGTCTCCTCCAGCAGCTCTCGGCGGCCCGCGGCCTCCGCCGTCTCCCCCGGCTCGATGCCGCCGCAGGGCAGCTCCAGCTCCCAGGAGTCCAGCGCGTGGCGGTATTGCTCGATGGCTATCACCCTGCCCTCGTACACCGGCAGCACGCACACGCTGTCCCGGAAATCCACGTAGGTGTACGCGTGCTCGTTCCCGTTGATGACGATCGTGTCCCGGATCACCGCGATCCGGCCGATCTGATGCCGCTCGCTGCGGACCACCTCATAGGGCCGCGTGCCCTCACGCATATCGCTCCACCTCTTCCAGCAACATCGCCAGCTCCTCGTCGGACGGCGCCCGGTGGAACCAGGAAGCGTCCTCCATCAGCGTCCCGCTGCCAAAGCCCCGCCGGGTCCTGGCGATCACGGCCAGCGGCGTCCCGGGATGCTCGGTGCGGATCGCACGCTCCAGCGCGTCCTCATCGTGCCCGTCCTGCGTCACACAGTGGAACCCGAACGCCCGCAGCTTGGCCGCCAGATCCCCCATATCGATCGAACGGCCGATGGAACGATTGTCGTCCACGATCAGCGTCAGGCCGTCCAGCTTCTCGCTGGCGGCGAAGATCGCGGCCTCCCACATGGTCCCCTCGTTCATCTCGCCGTCCCCCGCCAAGACGTACACCGATCCGCCACGCCCGGCGATCTTATTGGCCCAGGCCATGCCCGCCGCGACGGGGAACCCATGGCCCAGGCTCCCGGCGGACACCTCGATAAAGGGCAGCTTCGTCCGGTCGGCCTGCATACTGACCCGCGAGCCGTACCGGCAGGCCGACGCCAGCTCCTCCTGGGGCAGAAGGCCCTTTTCCGCCATCAGGGCCAGCAGGGCCATGGTGGCCTGTCCCTTGCTGAGCACGAAGCGGTCGCGATCGGCGCACGAGGGCTCCCCCGGAGCGCGCAGGATCCGATCGTACAGCACCCGCAGGATCTCCACGCAGGAAAAAGCGCTCTGCAGGTTGGCGTCCTGGCCCGCATGAGCTGTGCGCAATATGCTCTTCCTCAGCCTCCGCGCCTGTTCGGTCATGTGTCCCGCCCTCCATAGTAAGTCTCGATCGCCCGGTCCGCCGCCTTACGGTCAAGGGTATAGCGGACCTCCTGGGGCAGACGGTCCAGGATCGCATCGAAGTCCTGGAGGTCTTTGACGCCGTGCTCGCTCAGATACCAGCCGTAGACGGAATTCATGTCCTTGCTGGCGGTCAGGAAATACTCCGGCGCATAGCCCCAATAGTACTGCCGGAAGATGGGGCGGATGTCCTTCTGGAACACATCCAGGACGCGCATCACGTCGTATCCCGCCCCGGCGGACTTGTTCAGGTACTCCATCAGCAGCTCGATGGGGACGTTGCCCGCTCCGCGCCCCATGCCATAGATGCTGCCGTCCGCTATCAGCGGCCGGTCCGTGCCGGAGGAGAAGAACTCGATGACGTTGGAATAGGCCAACTGGAGGTTGTTGTGGGCGTGGAAGCCGAACAACACCTCCGGCGAGAGCCGCGCGAGCATATGGTCTGCCATCGCCCTCACGTCCCGGCCGTACATCGTGCTGAAGCTGTCCACCATATAGAAGCCCGCCGGCTCCAGCTCGTTCACACCGTCGATCAGCCCATCCAGTTCCTCCGGGCCGTACATGAAGGTGGCCATGGCCTGGAGGAACACCTGATACCCCTTCGCCTTCAGCTCCCGGGCCGTGGCCATGGCTGCGGCCTTCTCTTTTTTGAAGAACGCGATCCGGATCAGATCCACCGTCTCCTCGCCGCGCTGCGGGAAGCGGAAGCTCGCCGCCTCGGCCTGATTGACCATGACCGCGTAATGACAGTCCGGCTCGCGCCGCTCCAGCAGCGGCACGATCTGGTCCATATCCGAAAACCGTGTGCTCTTGCCCGGGACGCCGCCCCGGCCCATGATGCCCAGCTCGATATAGCGCACGCCGGACCGATAGAGCCCGTCCATGACGTTCCAAACGGTCTGGCGGTCGAATTCCCAGCCGTTCACGTATCCGCCGTCCCGCAGGGTGCAGTCCAGCAGCAGCCTGGATGCTCCGATATCCTTCATCCCCGATGCCTCCTCCTTGATCTCACGCCGCGCCATGTCCTACTCCCACCACCGGATCGGTTCGACGATCATCTCCCGCTCCAGCAGGGCCCGGTCCACCGGCGGGAACATGTCCTCCGGCGGCAGGGCGATCTGGCTGCCGTCCGCCTTGCGGTAGCGCGCCTTCACCATCGGGTTCACCTCTTCCGTCCAGCAGATCACGTCGCACAGGACGGGCCCCTCCTCCGCCATCACCTTCGGCAAGATCTCATCGAGCTGCGCCAGGGTGGCCGCGCGGTAAAACGCGATGCCATAGGCCGCCGCGATCTTGTCCAGCGCAGGGAAGGCCGTGCCGCTCTGGGCATCCACACCCAGGAAGCGGCCCTTGAAGATGCTCTTCTGATGCCCCCGGATCGTGGCGTATCCGCCGTTGTTCCATACGAAGATCTTGACGGGGAGCTTTTGCGTCACACAGGTCTGCAATTCCTGGATGTTCATCTGGAGACTGCCGTCCCCGACGATGCACAGGGCCTCCCCCTTCTCCCGGGCGACGCAGACCCCCACGGAAGCAGGCAGGGCATAGCCCATCTCGCACTGCTCCGCGCTGCCGATATAGCGCTGCCGGACCGTGGTGAAGTACAGCCCCTGCATGGGGATCTCCGTGGTGGCGCCCGCGTCCGTGATGACCACGCTGTCAGCCTTGAGGTGCCGGTTCAGCCTGTCGATGAAGGCGAATTTGCTCATCCCATGGGAGTCGTCCTGCTGCTCCGGCGTGAACACAGGGAACACCTCTTTCCAGTGCCTGCACGTCTCGACCCAGGCGCGCGTGGGCTTCATGTGCAGCTCCGGCAATGCCCGCAGGAACTCCCCCACATCCGCGTTGATGACCTGGTCCAGATGCACCGTGCCTTTCCGATGCTCGTCCTCGTCGATGTCCACCACGATCACCTGCTTCGCCCCCCGGGCGAACAAATCATAGTTGTAGCCCGTGGTGAACATGGACAGGCGGCTGCCCAGCACCAGCAGCATGTCCGCGTTCTGCATGGCCATATTGGCCGAACGGTTGCCCCGGATGTCCGCCAGGCCGATGTGCAGCGGATCGCTCTTCGGACAGATGTCCCAGCCCCTGCGGGTGGCGACGTAGGGGATCTGATACCTCTCCGCCAATCGGGCGAACGCCTCTCCCGCCCCGGCATAGCGCACGCCCGCTCCCAGCAGCAGCAGCGGCCGCTCGGCCTCCTCCAGCGCGGCCACGACCCGGTCCACCTCCGCCTTCGCGGGCACCGACCGGACAGGCGCCATCTCGGCGGCGTCGAAATGGCGCGCCGACGCCAGGTCCACCTCCGCCTCCTGCACGTCCAGCGGGATGTCCAGCCATACCGGCCCCTGGCACCCGGTTTTCGCCAAGTACAGGGCCTTCTCCACGTGGTACAGGGCGTCCTCCGGCTCCATGATCGTCACGGCATACTTCGTGATGCTCCGGACGATGGACACGATGTCCGCTTCCTGCTGCCCGATCGCCCGTACCGGCGACTTGGCGATGGTCATCATCTCGTTCCGGTTGCACTGCCCGGACACATAGACCACCGGGATGTGGTCCTGCCAGGCGTGCAGCACTCCTGTCACCGTGTTCGTACCACCGCAGCCGGTGGTGACATAGCAGGCGCCGTAGCCGTCCCGGTACTGAGCATAGCCGATCGCCGCCATGGCCGCCGCCTGTTCATGCAGGCAGGGCACCGCGCGCAGCCCCTGATGGCAGGCCAGGCCGTCGGTCATGAACATCAGCCCGCCGCCGGTGACGAGGAACACGTCCCGCACACCGGCGTCGTACAGCATGTTCGCCACGAGATCCGCAACTCGCATGATCGATCACTCCTTTTCGATTCAATACATCTGCTGGCGCTTATAGCTCCAGATGTCCTGATGGTCCGTGTTGGTGTTCAGCGCGTCCAGCTTCGCCATGTCCGCCGGAGCGATCTCGAAATCGAACAGCTCCAGATCCAAGGCCATGTGCGCCGGATCGGAGGATCTCGTCAACGGCACAGATCCCTTCTGTATGTTCCAGCGCAGCGCGAGCTGTCCGGTGTCCTTCCCGTAGGACGCCGCCATGGCCTCGAACTCCGGCTTTCTCAGGATGCCGCGGCCCATAGGGGACCACGCCTCCACCGCGATGCCCCGCTCCCGGCAGAAGCGGACCAGTCCCCGCTGCTGGAAGCCGGGATGGATCTCTAGCTGATCGACCTCCGGGCAGGTCATCCCGTTTTCGGTGAAGTGCAGCAGGTGGCGTTCCAGGAAATTGCAGACCCCGATGTGCCGGACCTTGCCCCGGGCCTTCAGCTCCTCGAACGCCTGCCATGTGGCGATGTTCTTCTCCCGGTACGTCTCCTCGCTGCCCCGGGCCACCGGCCAGTGGATGAGGTACATGTCCAGGTACTCCAGGCGCAGCTTGTCCAGCGACTCCTCGAAGCAGCGCAGCGCCTCATGATAGCCGTGGCAGTCGGGCGCGAGCTTGGTCTGGATGAACAGCTCCTCCCGTGTGACGACGCCCTGGGCGACGGCCTTCTGCACCGCCGCGCCCACCCCTTCTTCGCTGCCGTATACCTGGGCCGTGTCGATGAGGCGGTATCCGGCCTCGATCGCGCAGAGCACGAGCGCGTCCACAGGGCCGGACAAGTCCGCCGTACCGAAGCCGATCTTGGGGAGCGATCCCCCAAGCAGAGCCCGATCGTCCATATATCCCTCTCCTTTCTCTTGAAAAGGACCTTATCTGCTCACCCATGCAGTCCAGGCGTCCGCATGAGCTTTCGTGTGATGCGTTTCTCGATGCATTCATAGGAAACGACCCCGACCGCCAGATGGACGGCGACGAGGACGACAAGAAAATACGGCTCGGTGACGTCGAAGCGCATGATATCCAACCGGTCCAGCAGGCAGATCGTGGCCAGGATGGGGAAGTTCCACAGATAGATGCCGAACGATATCTTTCCGAGGTAGTGGACCACCGCATTGTCACACAGCCGCCCCAGCCCAGGAGAGAGATAGCCCGCGACGATCACCGGCGGCCAGAGCAGGAACGAACCGAACATATGCCAGTCTCCCCCCACCACGACCGGATAGAGATCCCTGGAAAAGACCAGGATCCCCAAAAAGACGGATATCACAGTGCAGGTAAAGCAGATCCTGTCCTGTCCTGTCCTGTCCTGTCCTGTCCTGTCCTGTCCTGTCCTGTCCTGTCCTGTCCTGTCCTGTCCTGTCCTGTCCTG
>CANRXB010000049.1 GCA_947643715.1 uncultured bacterium | reverse complement strand
AAAAACTACAAAATTTCTTCGGCGTTTTCTTACAATTTCATATTGGCGTTGACACGCCTCCTTCGGCGGGCGGCCCCTGCGTTTCGGCGGCTCCGCTGTTTTGTCAGACTCCTTCTTCACAGCCTTGTTCGGATTTTCGGGCTCCTTTCCCTTATCCGGTGCGGGGGCTACCTTCTCTGGCGCTTTTTCTTTTTCCGCCGCTTTCTTCTCGGCCATGATTTCCGAAAAGTTGTAGACAGAAACATTCGGACTTTTCTCCGCGCCTGCCTTCTCGGAAGTGGGAGCTGCTTTATCCTGCGGCGGGGCGGTCTTGTCTGTGGCCTGCTCCGTGGGCTTCTGTTCCGGCGCGGGCGGTTCGGTTTTCACAGGCTCCTTGACGGGGGCCTGTTCCGGGGCCTTGCCCGGCCCGGTGTCCGGCGCTGCCGTCTCCGGGGCTTTTGTGGTTTTATCATCTGGCATACACGTTTACCTCCTGATTTTGAGCATGAAAAAAGGGGCCTGATTTTTCATCAGGCCCCGGTGGGGTGGTTCCTCCTTTCTTGCCAAGCTACAAAAATACCGCCCGTAGTCTCGTTTGGGCGGTATCTTTGCGTAAGATTGGCAGTCCATTGTTAATTTTTATAATGTTCCCTTTGTACACCGTTGCAAAAGCTGTCTGAAAATGACCGCCCATCCGCCGTCCAGGTCCCGGGCGATATGCCGTATCGGGAATTTGGCGGGATGCCCGCCCATCCCAAGGCGGGAAAGGACTGCGTCAAATGCGGCCTGTGCGCCAAGCGGTGTCCGGCCGGCGCGATCCCCACAGAGCGCCCGGACACGACAGACCCGGAAAAGTGCATCACCTGTATGCGCTGCGTAGCGGTCTGCCCGAAAAAGGCGCGGTCGCTGCCCGCCCCCATGCTGCTGGCCTCGAAAACGATGCTGAGTGTGAAAGCGGCAGGATACAAAAAGCCTCAGACCTTCCTTTGAGCCGCCGCAGCGAAATGAGAAAGGCCCGTGCCGTCAGATTTGACAGCACGGGCCTTTTGTCACTGCTCCAGCGGGATGAACGATAGCGCAAGCGGAAGGGGCCGTGACATTCTCCTTCGACTTCCACAGCGATTTGTTATCACCAGAGGATCAGTATTTCGACCACGATAAGACACACCATAGTAATAAAAGCACGTTTCCATTTTTTCTTGAGTGATATGTCCGTCCTTGCCTGCGGCTTTACCTTCCTTATGATGAGAAGGGCGATCATGGTCAGCACTTCCAGCGCGATCGCGCCACATATCACAAACATCAAAAATCGGGGGTTTATGTCGAAATGGCGGTCATATACATTATAAATGATATTGTCCATTAGCGTCTGTCCTCCAGCGATGCATCAGTTTGAACCTTTTTAGAAACGAGATCCACTACACTTTTGGTCCTGTCTTTGCCAATCGCGATGCAATAAAAGGGATAGAAGCAAGCGCAAGTATAGCCCCGATAAGATATAGTGCTGAAAAAACGACCGGACTACAGGGGAGACTTATAGCCAGGCTTGCCACAGCAAAGAAAAATGGGACTGCTCGCTTTTTCACCACGATCGAGATGATGATCACTATGACAGCTATTAGCATACCCGCTGCCATGGATCGAAGATCTATCGCCACTATTTCGTCCCATACCGCAGTTGAGATGATCCATAGGCGGATCCCCAAAGGAAGGACTATCATAAGCAATGTTAGAAATATCGACACGACATAGTTTTTGAAACGTGATCCCATTTTCCCAGCCTCGCTTTCATGGATCATACAATGTATAAGTCGTGCTCCAATAGGGTGGCAAGCACGGTACGACAAAAGGATATCAGCAGCAGAGGATAAAGCGCCCTACCACTGATATCCTTTTGCTTGGAGCAGTGTGAGTGACGTGACAGCGGTATCACAGGCGGAGGCCCTGCCGGGGGATCTTGTCCTGTGCCCGGATGCCTCCCATATGGCGATCTATGGGCCCTTTCCTATTGGACTTGACTCATCAGCTCTATGATCAAAACTGTGGATCCCAATAGTCATATTTTATAGAAGGGCCAGAAGGCGTAAAGGAGTTCCTGCGTATATCAGATGATACACCATCCAGTATAAGTGTTTGAATAGTCGCTCATGTTCCATATTGCAGGTGTAACGTCAGTATATGTTTTGCTGAGCGTAAAGCTTCCGCCAGCATTATCGGTCCATGTCTCAGTTATCGAATAAAATTTGTCGTCGCTATACGAATAAAGGCCAAATCGTGAGGAACCTGTTTTATCAGACTTGACATTGAAGCTGATGGTCGTACCAGAATAAGCGTCAACGACCAGATTCGTGTGGCCTACACTTCCAGAAGACACAGTCCAGTTGGTGTCAAATAGGAGGCCATACGGAGTGGCAGATCCTTCATCAGTGTCCAAATGAAGTATGCCCAGCACCTCGCCATCCGGTGTGCATACTTCATAGGTGGTATCATCGATCGGGGACATGACCGTCTCACATACGGAACAGTTCCGATCATTATAATAGATCTCTTCAAGCTGATATACGGAAAGGCCCGATCCGTCGATCTGGTCGTCAATAGTATCGACGGCCGCTTCATCATCATAAAAGATCTCCGCTTCTCCAATAAGGTCTGCTTTCCCAATAGCACTTTCATCACGACTGATAAAATAACTGCTCCCGCTTGTCTCGACGTGACCGTTAGTCCCTACATCATTTACGCTTTTTGCAGATGCGACACCCATGACCATCAGGTGCATACTCAGAAGCATCGGAATCATTTTTGTCATCATTTTAGTCTTCCTTTCAACTTTAAAGTTATCGTCCAGTGAACTATGTTTCTAACATCTAACTCGTCAGTTGTTGTGTGCTGACCCCCGTTGCATCCTTCACATAGATCATCACCACAGCGCGGTACTCCGCCCCAGTGAAGCGCGGTGGATAGGTCAGCACCATACTATACTGATCCTTGTTTTCCTGTTGCAGCGTCGGGGTATTGCTGGTGGTGAACGTGTATTCCGTCACCCAGCCGTTGCCGGAACTGCGCTGGATCTCCACGCTGCTGGCGCCGATCTTTTCCATGACATCAGTTGCCCGGACGGAAAAATAGATGCTCAGATCGCCATTGCTCGCTTTTGAGAGTGTGGCCGTGCTGCTCATGATTCGGTCATCTGCCCGTGCCTCCACAGCATACGCAGGAATGTTGCACAGCATCACCATGCACAGCAGTACGAACAGGATATGAATCGGCCATTTTTTCTTCATAAAGCTCCTCCTTTCATGTAAACATGGATCCTACAACTTCCCACAGGGTATCTTTTCCCTCTTTAGAACCGATGTAGTACTCATACTGATCTGTACACCACGCAATAGTCCAGTTCTTTGTATTTTGAACCAAGTAAAAAGTGATCCCGTCCTTCACTGCTGATTCCACTGGGCCGCCGATTTTCTGTACTTGAGTGGCAGGTTCTCCTTCGTAACTCTTGATGTAGATACTCACACGCCCCTCGCCGTTCGTGTAAGACGCCGAAAAGGAGCGCAGGAACGGATCGTCCAGGGCCAGCACGTCAAGACTGTCCAAGGCATACCCCTCCGGGAGCCAGGCAGGTTCGTGTACCTCCGTCATACCGTAGGCGTCGAACGCCTCCTGCAAGGAAGCGAACTCGGTGTTGGGGGTCTCGGCCGCCGGTCCCTTCGTTTCCTGGCCTTTCGTTTCCTGGCCTGGATCGTCGGACACCTGGCTATCGGGCGCGATCGGCCCAAAGCTGAACACGTCCTGCGTCCATCGGGCCATCGCGCCAAATACATCGACGCCTGCGGCCTGGGCCGTGACCATGGCGCCAAACATACAGGCGATCGCGACGGCGGCGGCTATGACGATGCGGCGCATCTGTTTGGATCGGATCACACGCTTTGAGGGGGCACCGGTGGACGGCCGGGGCGTCTGCGGGGATGCGGTGTGTTCCAGATCCTCGGGCTCTGCTTCGGTCTCGCTGGCGCTGGGCATATAGTAGGTCACGAATTCGTTCCATTGCTGGTCTACATCGGGGAAAAATCCTGTGGGATCTTCGTTTTCTTTTTCGATGATCGCCTCCTCTAGCGCGTCTACATACGCTTCGTCCTCCGGGCAGCTTGCGGGAACAGGCGCAACATCCAATAGTTCCAGAAGCTTGCTGATGGAGAGCTGGCGCAAGTAGGCGTACGGATCGTTGTTGAGCCATTTCGACTCGCCCATGGTTTTGCCCCCCTCATGACCCATACTCCACGAGCGGCCCGTTTTTCGACACCACTCGGAGGAAAAGATTTGAATTCAGCGATCTGACCAATATAGAACGCTACATTTTGTAATGATCTTCCAAAGCTCGTTGCAGCTTTTTCCGAATACGCTCGAACCGTTTATAGCAAGCCGCCGATCTTATGCCTTGCCGTTCGGCCTCTTCCAGAAACGTCGACTCATGCTTGGCGATCCTGAAGAAGAAACCAAGCTCTTCTTTGGGAACGACACCCTGGCAAAGCTCGATCAGCTCAAAACTATCGTCCTCCAAAGCTGTTGGTTCTTGACTGGGAGAAAGCTCTTCCAGCGACATAAAGAGTGCCGTGGCGTACTTTTTCTCCCGCAAGATATGTAACGCTTCGTTTTCTACTGCCTTTTTCAGCCAGCCGATGTGGCTCTGGCTGTTGATGAACTCGTCCGGCTTTTTGCAGGCTGCTAAGAATGCTTCCTGTACGGCCACCTCTGCCTCTGGGCCTCGCCCCAATAGTGAGCAAGCATGGAGATAGAGTTTGCGATAGTTTTTTCGATAGAAACCTTCTACAAACTGTCCTGTACTTCGTTCCATGAGCGTCTTGCTCCTTTTCCTCTCGGATCGAACACTATGCCGCCAATCAGATACAGGACCCTATCCTGATATTTTTTTCATTATATCATACAGGAGCAAAAATTCAAAGTCTCACAGCTCATAAATATCTGCTTTCGAGGTGCGCAACAGGCAGCGTAGCAGCGGGCAGACCTGCCCATAGGAGTCGAGCCCCAAAATGAGAACAGCGGGAAGAGATCTGGGCACACATATCGGTCGAACATATTTCGGAACGAGATACTCACATGGCTTTTGTGTCCTTGACAAAGGCTTTGGAGACATATATCTTTTAGATGACAGGTGAGAAGCTTCGTCCCGCAGGAAGCCGCTATGGACATACAGACACCGGCTGCTGCGCGTCACGGGATAGATATGGACAAAAGGGGGATCTCGATGGGACTGGCATATTTCTTCATAGCCCTCATGATATCAGGCGCGGGCGCGTTGGTGGTCATCCTGCTGAGGACGGCATGGAAGATCTGGAACAGCCCGAAATGGAGGGCATTGGCGGCGCTCCCGCTGCTGCTGGCGGTGCCGTGCGGTATCACCGCGGTCTATCTGGTGGCGCTTGTCTGGAGGGAGCCCCCCTGGGGGTTCCGCTTCTGAAAACTGCCCCGGCAGGAAAAGGATACCACTCACAAACTCGCACTTTGATTGACAGGAGGAATGGACCATGGCGATCGTCGGCATCGATCTGGGCACCACCAACAGCCTGGCCTGCATCTACCGGGACGGCAGGGCGGAGCTCATCCCCAACGAGTTGGGGGGATACAAGACCAGCAGCGCGGTGAGCGTGCTCCAGGACGGCACGGTGCTGGTGGGGGCGGCGGCCAAGGAGCGGCTGGTGTCCCACCCGGAGGCCACCGCCGCCTCCTTCAAGATTTGGATGGGCACGCAAAAGGCCCTGACCCTGGGGGACCGGCGCTTCAAGCCGGAGGAGCTGTCCGCCTTCGTGCTGCGCCAGCTCCTGGAGGACGCCCGGCGGTACCTGGGCGAGAGCGTGGAGGAAGCGGTGATCAGCGTGCCCGCCTATTTCAACGACGACCAGCGGTGCGCCACCAAGCTGGCCGCCCAGATGGCGGGCTTGACGGTGAAGCGGCTGATCAACGAGCCCTCCGCCGCGGCGCTGTACCACCGGTATTCCACCCAGAGCGGCGACAGCCAGATGATGATCGTGGACTTCGGCGGCGGCACCCTGGACGTGAGCATCGTGGACTGCTTCGAGAACATCATCGAGATCGTCGCCATCGCCGGGGACAACCGCCTGGGCGGCGACGACATCGACCGGGCCATCGCCGCTCATTTCTTCCGGGAGAATGGGTTGGTGGAGGAGCGGCTGGAGCCCTCCCTGCGGGCGTCCCTGTACCGGCAGGCGGAGACGGCCAAGATCGCCCTGTCCAGCGCTCCGGCGGCGGCCATCTCCATCCAGCGGGGGGAGGACCAGTACAGCCTACTGCTCACCCCACCGCTGCTGCGCCGATTGTGCGAGCCGGTGTTCCGGCGGGTGCGTGGGGTGATCGGCCGGGCCATGAAGGACCGGGAGCGGGTCCGGGCCATCGACGACGTGATCCTGGTGGGGGGCTCCGCCCAGCTCCCTGTGTTCGGGGACTTCCTGGAAGAGCTCTTCGGCCGCCGCCCCAAGGTGGCCGCACAGCCCGACGAGATCGTGGCCCTGGGGGTGGGCCTGTGCGCGGGCATCAAGGAGCGGGCGGAGGACCTCCAGGACCTGGTGATGACCGACGTGTGCCCCTTCTCCCTGGGCGTGGCCACCTACAGCTACCGGGGCGACAAGACGCCCCATATGGCGGTGCTGATCCCTCGGAGCAGTATGCTGCCCGCCAGCCACCAGGGCACCTTTTATACCATGTATGACGACCAGCGGGCGCTGCGGTTCGAGATCTACCAGGGGGAGGGCTACTTCGCCTCCGAGAACCTGAAGCTGGGGGAGGTGGAGGTCCAGGTGCCTCCCGGCCCGGCCGGGGAGCAGAGCGCCACCGTCACCTTCACCTACGACATCGACGGCATCCTCCACGTCAGCGCCCGGAGCAGCGGCGGGGACCGCCGGGACCGGCTGATCCTGAACTCCAACCTGCACCTGTCCGAGTCCGAGCGGGAGAAGGTCATGGCCCGCATCAGCGAGATCGAGCTGGCGGCCCAGGGCTCCAAAAGGAACAGCTCTTGCTGGAGCGGGCCCTGCGGCTGTATGAACAGGTGCCGGGCCGCCGGCGGGAGCTGGTGGCCGGCCTGATCGCCCAGTGGAACACCACGATGGACCGGGGCAGCCCCATCGAGCGGGAGCGTGCCTATGGCTGGATCTGGAAGCAGCTCGATGCGCTGGAGGAGGAGCTGGCTGCGGATCCCTTCGATGAGATGTTTTGGGACGGCATAGAGGATGCGCCGGACGACGGCACAGAGGAGCGATAGGACGCTGCATCGAGACGCAGGCCGATGGGGCCCCATGGAGCCTCGAGCTTTCAGCGAATGAACAACGGATGAGACGGGAAAGGACCCATGAACGATCGGAGGAAACGAACATGGACCATATTTGGAGCGTTTTAGGGCTGGAGCCCACCCGGGACGCGTCCGCCATCCGGCGGGCCTATGCCCAAAAGACCCGGGAATGCCACCCGGAGGAGGACCCGGAGGGCTTCCTGCGCCTGCGGGAAGCCTACCAGGCGGCGCTGACCTATGCCCAGCAAGGAGACGCGGCTCCGGCGGGACAGCCGGAGCCGGAGCCCGGCCAGCTCCCAGAAGGGACCGGAGAGCTGGGGGGAGGCAAGGGCTGGACACTGGCGGAGGAGCCGGAGGACGGTCCCGATCCCTTCGAGGACGGCGAGGCCATCCGGCAGTTTTTGGAGCTGTACACCGGCAAACAGCGCCGCGACTCCA
This sequence comes from uncultured bacterium, assembly GCA_947643715.1. Lineage (GTDB taxonomy): Bacteria > Bacillota > Clostridia > Oscillospirales > Oscillospiraceae > Enterenecus. The sequence goes on along the minus strand of CANRXB010000049.1, from coordinate 12,800 downwards.
AGCGGTGGCTGGACTACTTCACCTGTGCCGCTTTCCTGGACGCGGCCCGGGAGGCGCGGTTCACTCGGCTGCTGCTGGATCACGTCACCCGGCTGGAGGGGGAGTGGCCGGTGGACCGGGAGTTCCTCAACTGGCTGTGCGTGGCCTATCAGTTCGTGGGCAAAAAGCTGGTGTACCGCGATCCGGACGGCAGCGACCGGGTGGAGTTCCAGTTCCAGCTCTACCGGGGGGCGCAGTTCGACGGCCTGGAGGCCGTGCTGGAGATCGCCAAGAAAGGCCCCATGCCCAAGCCGCCCCGGAACAACGAGCTGGCCATCCTCACCAGCTTCATCGAATATTGGCATCTGGTGGGTCTGGCCCAGGCCGGAGAGTGGGACGAGGCGGCGGTGGGGACGTACAGCCGGATCGTCGGCTGCTACGCCGCCAGCTACATCACCGACAAATGCCAGCAGCGCCAGGACATGGACTACGAACGGCATCCCGCCGGCCTGCGGGTGCTGACCCATTTCTTTGAACGGTACGAATTGCCGGAGGAGCTGTACCGCATCGCGTGGCAGAAGCTGGACCTGAAGACCGCCGTGATGGGCCGGGCCAAGATCCTCTACGGCGCGCTGCGGGAGCGGGTGCTGGAACGTCTGCCGGACATCGGCGGGGAGAAGCGGGAGAGCTTCGCCAAATTGAAAACGGAAGCCATCTCCTACTTTTCGGGCTGCTACCAGCGGGCGGGCAGCGACCCGCAGAAGGACATGGAGGAGACCGACGCCCTGTTTGCCCGGGAGGACTTCCAGCGGGCGCTGCTGGATCGCCGCTTCGTGGAGGAAGAGCTGCTGCACACCTGGGTGAATGAGAACAAGTGCGGGTATTACCTCCGGCGGATCGTTGACTTTTATGAGGAGCATGACAGCGCCCCCTGCGCCCGGCAGGTGATCGAACGGGCGCGGCAGATGCTGGCCGTCCAAGTCAAGGCGGATCGGGAGCGGGAGGACAGGAGCGCCCCTGTCCGGAAAGGACCGCCGACGCTGCGGGACCGGCCCTTCTTCCGCCATTGGGTGAACACGGGCTTCTATACCGCCCGCGACCCGGAGATAGGGCGATATCTGATGGATCATCTCAACCAGGAGCTGCCCTATCTGGCGGACTGGAGCCACCGCTTTTTGGGGGCGGAGGGAGACTGTGTCCCGGAGCCCGTCACCGTGGCCCTCACGCTGGGGGAGGACAAGGTAGAGGTCCGCTTCCACCTGCGGTACATAGACTTCCTGCGCAACGGCGCCCTGGTGTGCCGCCCCTGCCTGGAGTGGGAGCGGGTGTCGGCGCTGACGGATACGGACGGTTTTTTCTTCCTCCTGCCCATCACCGTGGCCACATACGACCGGTACGAGGAGGTGAAGGCGGAGCTGCTGCGCCGCCTGACGGATACCGCCGCACCGGAGGAGAGCCGGGCCGTCATCTCTGCCAGTCTGGCGGGACAGGTGTGCAGCCTGCCCCTGCCCGGGGATCCGTGGCTGTCGGACGGTGACGAGCTGTCGGAGGACGATGAGCTGCTGGAGGATGAGGACGGACATGCGTGCATGGCCCGGGAACCCCTGCCCCCGGAAGTCGCCCTGCCCTTCGAGCTGTTCGCGGAGGACGCAGAGCATCTGTACGGCTGCGCATGGTTCCAGCGGGATCGGGTGCTGCTGCTGTTCCAGCAGACCCAGTACGGCAGACACATGGCGCGGGACGGGGAATACGAGGACGTCCCCGACGGGGAGACTGCCATCGCCCTGGCCCGACAGCTTTTGGAGGAGGCTGTCCATCCTCGGGGGCTGGCCCTGGAGGAGCTGGAAAACCTGCCGGAAGCGGTGTATGTGGACCCCGACTTCCTGGCCATCGCCCGGGACCCCGCCCGGAAGGGCGCGGAGATGCCCCGAGAGCTGCTGGGGGAGGCGGTGACGCGGGAGGCGTTGGAAGAGCTGCTGCGGCTGTACGCGGACGGCAGGGTGGATCGCTTGGAGCTGTCCTGGTCCTGCGCCGTCCCGGCGGGGGAGGACCAGGTGTGCCGGCCCCGGCGCTCCCTGGTGTTCCTGAAGGATGACGCCAAGTACGCCTGCCTCTACTTCGACGACTTCTGCGCCCAGTCCTATGCCCTGCTGGCCCGGCCGGAGCTGTACGGAAAGGGAAAGACCGAATTTGTCCCCTTCCGCCAGGGCAAGCTGTTCAGCGATGTGATCCACCGGGGCTTCTCCACCATCCGGCGGCAGCTCCCCACCGTTTTCAGCCAGGTGAGCTGGCCCAACAACGTGAAGTTCCGGGCGGCGGGCATTTGGGACCATGCTGTCAACGTCACCCATGGGCGGCCCAAGTACAATATGGACAAGCAGCTCCTGGGCGGCTTTTCGGAGGAGCATGCCCGCAACAACGAGGACGCCAGGTTCTATTTCTACGCCTATCCCGACACTGCCGTCTGGACGGACGGCGCGGGCAGCGCAGAGACGCTGGCTGTGGGCGAGCTGACCCGGGACAAACTCCAGCAGACGCTGCTCCGTTCCATGGACGGCGCGTATCCCAAACTGCGGCTGACTTGGGGCGGGGAGCCGGGCGAGCGGAGGCACATCGTCCTGCTCCACGAGGACGGGCGGTTCCTTTTGGTCTGGCTGGACGAGAGGAGCCGGACTGTGCAGTTCCATGTGGCCGATACGAGCGCTTACATGGACGTGGAGGGGAAGAAATACCCCAAGGCCACCTTCCAGGGCCGGGTCGTGGGGGCCTATCTGGTCCACGACGGCGCCGCGGCGCTGCGCAACGCACTGGAGCTCCTCATCGCCAACCTGGACGAGCCGAAACGCGTCCTGGACAAGTTCGCGGAATACGCCGGGGAGAAGCCGGTGAAGGCCCGGCCCTACGAGGAGATCTGGGCGGATCTGGTGGGCGGCGGGGACTGACTTCTCCCGATCGCCGGACCGAAGATCTGGGCCCATGCGCTGCGCATGGGCCACGCCTTCGTTGGCCGGTGCGGCAGGGCCCTCTCCTTCCAGATCGTGCCATCCTTGTGCGCGGCCGCATTTTCTGCTATACTGCTGTCATGGTGAACGGCCGCTCTGAGGATACGATACGATAGGATAGGATAGGATAGGAGGCAGACATGCAGCTCTTCAAAGACCGATCGAAGGATCTCAAATATGACCGCATCTGTATCTCTATCGGATACGTCGTCATCGCCGTCGTGGCGGTGATGACCTTCGTCCTGCTCCACGGACACATCGATACGGCGTTGGCAGAGGCCGAACGCTTCGCCACGGACCAGTCCGCCCACGTGACCGGGGAGGTGCTGGGCCGTTTCGAGGACTATGAGCAGATCTGCCGCATCCTCTCCACCGACATCAACGCGGTGAAGTATGTGAAAGCGTTCCAGAGCGGCAGCGACGCGGAGATGCTCACCTGGTCCTATGAGCTGACGAAGGAGCTGAGCTATACCGTCAAGCTCTTCAACATAGACATCAAGAACTTGGCCTATTACTTCCCCGAGAACGACTCGGCCGTGACCATGGCGCAGTGGTACAGGCCGGGGAGCGGCCGCGCCTTTTTCGACGCATACCCCGATCTGGACCTGGAGACGCTGACGGCGGCGCAGAAGGGGATCTCCCTGCTGATGGACGAGCAGGGAAGCGGGCAGGGTTGGGTCGTCTGCCGGGCCAGGGTATACGGCGATTCCATCGGTTATATCCTGCTGATGTTCGATTTCGGCGCTTTCGCGGACCGGCTCGTGCCGGACAACGCGCGGCTGTTCCTCGGGACGCAGGACACGGCTTTCTATGCCAGCGAGGAAGGGCTGGACAGCGGGGACTACGTCCGCTTCGTGGAGCAGATCCAGTCCGCGCGGCCCTTCGACTCCGGCGGCGGGACGTATATCGGGTGCAGCGGGCGGCTGCCCATCGGGACGCTGAGCGTGTTCACCAGCGTCCACGTGGAAAAATTCACCGAGCTCCAGCGCCTGTTCCGCCAGGTGACGATCAGCACCAGCGTCATATGCCTGCTGAGCGTCCTGGCGCTGATGTTCTACGTGGAGCGCCAGGTGTTCGATCCCCTGCGCTCGCTGATCAAGACCACCCAGAAGAAGGGCCGCAGCACCAAAGAGGCCATGGACATGGTGCGGGAGAGCTATCTTTCTCTGGTCCAGGAGAAGGAGATCATCCAGGACGAGCTGGGCGACCTGAAGCCGCTGGGCCTGGGCACCCTCCTGACGAGGCTGATCGATCGGAGCAGCACCTTCATCTCTCAGGAGAACGTGGACAAGTGTATGCGCATCGCCGGCCTCCAGCCCGACGACGGATATATGGTCGTCGCGGCCTACTGTGCCGACGACCCGGAGACACTGATCCAAAAGCTCCCCTCCCAGCCCGGCGGGGGCGACACCCCCAGCGTGATGTATTTCGTGCTGGACGGCGTGCTCCGGGAGTGCCTGGCCCCCTATTACAGCGGCGCGCTGGCCCCCATCTCCGGGAAGGGCTATATCATATTCGCCCGGTGCGCCGGGAAGGAGGACCAGGATCGGGCCGAGGTGGGGATCCGGCAGCTCCAGGAGGCGTTCCGCCAGTGCTTCCATCTGGAGCTCACGGCCACCCAGCCCGTCTTTGGGACGGGGCGGGCCGAGTTTTCCGAGCGCATCGCCGAGGTGTGCAGCGAGCTGGCCTACCTGGAGTTCTGGTGCTCCGAGGTGATGAAGGAGGAGAAGCTGGGCTCCACCGACGCCTATTACTACCGCAAGCTGCTGCGGATCTTCACCAACCGGCTGAACGCGAAGGACTACAGCGGCGCGATCGAGGCGTTCGAGGACATCCTGACCACCGGGCTCCCCACCGATGTGGAGGACCTGGACATCACCAAGTTCCGTATATACGGCGTCACGTCTATGCTGAGCGCGGCGATCGACGAGCAGTTCGGGATGGACCGGGAGTTCGCCGCCGGACTGAACGTGGAGGAGCGTCTGTACCGCGCGGACAACATCGGCCAGTTCCGCTCCGAGGTGGAGAAGCTCCTGCTGGAGATCGTGGAGCATGAGCGGGCACAGGGCGGGCAGGAGGACCGGAAGCGGGACCGGGACGCGGAGCTGGTGCGGGGATATATCCAGGAACATTACCGGGACAGCGAGATCTCCCTGGCCGGCGTCGCCAAGCGCTTCCACATGAGCGACGCCCACCTCTCCCGCCTGTTCAAGCAGAGCTTTGGGGTCAACCTGCTGGAGTACGTCCAGAGGCTGCGGGTGGAGGCGGCGAAGGGACTGCTGGCGGACCATTCGGTGAAGGACGCCGCGGTGCTGGCGGGCTTCTGGGACGCGCAGGGGCTGGCGCGGGCCTTCAAAAAGCTGGAGGGCATCACCCCCGGCGATTTCAAAAAGACCATACGAGGCCGGGAGGGGCAGCCGTAGCGCCCTCCCGGCCTTTCTCTTTGGAAAAAGCGGAAAGTGGCATTTTGGTGGATCTGCTGGCTGAGAGGCCGTGATGAAAGGCTGTTTTGAGCAAAATGTAAATACGCGGATCAAAAAATGAGCCTTGAAGAAAACGATCGTCCTCCGTACCATTGACTTGAGCCCGCGAGACAGGCCCCGCAGGGCACGGTCCCGGCGCCGGATCGGAAGGATCGGCGCCAGGGCGGGAAAGCTATGGACGAGACACACGTAGACAGGAAGATCAAAAAGGAGGACGATCATGAAAAAGATTTCTGCACTCTTGCTGGCGCTGTGCATGGCGCTGTCACTGGCGGCCTGCGGCAGCAAAGATCCGGACACCACCGCCTCCCTCCCCCCCGCCCCCAGCGGGACCGAGAGCGGGGCCCCCAGCACCGCCAGGGCCCTGGGCGGCGACCTGGTCCTGCCCTTCACCTCCACCATGGGAGAGTTCTTCAACCCCTATAAGCAGGGGAACCTGATCGAGTACGGCTGGCCCTGTTATGAGCCCCTGGCCCAGTTGAAGCCGGACGGCCAGTGGCATCCCTGCCTGGCGGAGAGCTGGGAGGTGGATGGGGAGGGCCATACCATCACCGTCAAGCTGCGCCAGGGCGTCACCTTCCATAACGGCGACACGCTGGACGCGGACGACCTGGTGTTCACCCTCCAGTCCCGCCTGGACTATGGGACCGCCTCCGCCATCGGCAACCCCAGCGCCGTGGAGAAGGTGGACGACTACACCGTGCGTGTCCGCTGGGACGCCTTCTCCCTGGACTATGAGCTGTGGATCCTGAAGGAGTATGTCTACTCCAAGAGCGCCGTGGAGGACAACGGCCTGGACTGGATCTTGAACAACATGGTGGGCACCGGCCCCTACGTCATGTCGGAGTTCATCCCCGACGTACACCTGCGCTTCACGCGCAGCGACTCCTACTGGCGGGAGATCGAGTCCGGCCCGGACACCATCACCTTCCAATACTTCCCCGAGGAGACCACCCGCCTGGCCGCCTTCCTCAACGGCGAGATCGGCACCATCGACACCATCCAGTCCACCTCCATCGCGCAGCTGGAGGCTGCGGGCTTCGTGGGCAACAGCGAATACAACACCAACAACATCACCCACTACTACGTCCAGATCCTGAACCTTGACGAAAACGATCCGCTGGCCGATGTGGAGGTGCGCCGGGCGCTCTACCTCCACGGCATCGACTGGGACTACGTGGCCGAAGCGGCGTCCGGCGGGCTGGGCCACCACAACGACTGCATCGGCAGCGAACGCATGGCCTATTACTCTCCCGAGCTGGAGCAGAGCGCCTATGACCCGGAGAAGGCCAAGCAGATGCTGGCGGACGCTGGCTATCCCGACGGCTTCGAGACGGTGCTCTATATCTACCCCGGGCTGGAGAAGGACGCCACCTTGATCCAGGCCGACCTGGAGAAGATCGGCGTGCGCTCCACCGTGGAGGTGGTGGACGCGTCCGTGGTGTGGAACTATATGACCGGCTATGTGGACGGGGTGGAGTCGGGCATCTTCCCCCAGTACCTGTCCTATGACTCCTCGTTCCAGACCGACCGCTTCATCAAGTTCAACAGCCCGGAGGGCGCTGTGGCGGAGCACACCGTGTGGGACGACGAGGGCGTCGCGCTGTGGAACGCGGTCAAGACCGCCAAGACCCACGAGGAGCAAAACGACGCGCTGCGCGCCTTCGTGGAGTATTATGTGCTGACGGACTGCACCTACTGGCCCATGTATAACGTCGAGGGCAAGATGTATTACCAGGAGGACGTGCATTACAGCGACATGGCGCCCATCGTCGGCGCGGGCTACGACCCGCTGGAGATCTGGATGGACGTGAAGTGACTCTTCCCGGCGCCGCGAACCGATCCTAAGGGCGCGGCCGCCGCGGGCCTAAGGCCCGTTCGCGGCCGCGCCTCACTCATCAGCGCAAGGAGTGGTGATATGGTCAAATATATATCCAGCCGCATCGGGCAAATGCTCGTCACGGTCGTGCTGGTGTCCTTCTTCACCTACATACTGGTGGACATCATGCCCAAGGACCCGGTCTACGCCCTGTACGGCCCCAACATCACGCAGGAGGAATACGAAGCGGGCTACCGGGCGCTGGACTTGGACAAGCCGCTGCTGGTCCGCTACGGCATGTGGGCCTCGAAGGTGCTCCGCGGGGACTGGGGGACCTCCTATAAGCACCACATGCAGGTGTGGAAGCTGCTGGCGCCCAAGATCGCGGTGACACTGTACCTCTCGGTCCTCTCCGCGATCGTCTCGTTCGCGGTGGGCATCCTGCTGGGGGCGGTCACCGCAGTGAAGCGGGGGAAATGGCAGGACACGGTGCTCACCTTCCTGGCCAACCTGTGCGCCAGCCTGCCCTCCTTCGTGGTGGCCCTGGGGCTGCTGTATCTGTTCTGCATCCGCTCACAGCTCCTCCCCACCAGCGGCTTCACCTGGCCCTGGGTGGACTTCGGGAAGCATGTGCGCCAGCTGGCCATGCCGCTGTTCGCGCTGTCCCTGTCTGGGGTGGCCAGCATATGCCGCCAGACCCGGTCCAGTATGCTGGAGGTGATCCGCCAGGACTATATCCGCACCGCCCGTTCCAAGGGCCTGCGGGAGCGGGTGGTGATCGTAGGGCACGTGATGCGCAACGCGCTGGTGCCGGTGATCACACTGCTGGGCAACCGGCTGGCCTATTTCATCGGCGGCGCCATGTTCGTGGAGAACGTGTTCTCCATCCCCGGCACCGGTTCGCTGATGGTCCAGTCCATCAACTTCATGGACGTCCCGGTGATCCAGGCCTTCGTGGTGCTGTCCGCCGTGGTCATCTCGCTGGCCTATCTGGTGACGGACATCCTGTATGTGGCAGTGGATCCCAGGATCAGCTTGGATTGAGGAGGGACGACGATGCGTGAAAAGATCGAGGCCCGTGCCGCGCACAGCGGCAGGGGCAGACGGGCCAGGCAGTTCCTCCGGGCGCTGTTCCACCGGAAGATCGTACTGGTCGGATCCATAGGGACCATATTCTTCGTGCTGATCGCCCTGTTCGCGCCCCTGGTGGCCCCTTACGACCCCAACGTCATCGACAAGGGGGCGTATCTGCTGGGCATGTCTCCCCTGCACCCCCTGGGCACGGACCTGTACGGCCGGGACCTCTTCTCGCGCCTGGTGTTCGGGGCGCGGGTGTCCCTGCTGACGGGGGTGACGGCCACGCTGATCGCCGCCGCAGCGGGCTCCCTGCTGGGGATCGTGGCGGCGTATTATGGGGGGATCGTGGACAAGATCCTCCTGCGGGCCTGCGAGACGCTGGACGCCATCCCTTACATCGCCCTGACCATGGCCCTGGTGGCCATCCTGGGCAACGGGATGCTCAACATGGCCGTCATCATGTGCAGCACCTGCGTGCCCTTCTTCGTGCGCATGATGCGCGCGTCGGTGCTGTCCATCCTGAACAGCGACTATATCCTGGCCGCCAAGTTGTCCGGGCAGTCGGAATGGAAGCTATGGCTGAAGCACATCCTGCCCAACAGCGTCTCCCCCATCATCGTCTCCGCCACGCAGAACGTGGGCAACACCATCATGATGGAGTCCGGGCTGAGCTTCCTGGGGATCGGGATCTCCGTGCCCATGGCCTCCTGGGGGGCCATCATCAGCGAGGCGCGGCCCTATCTGACCACTCATCCGCTGTACGTCCTGGCGCCCTGCGCCTGCCTGGCTGCGCTGATCATCTGCCTGAACCTGTTCGGCGACGGCATCCGGGACGCGTTGGACCCCTCGCTGCGCGGCGAGACGGCTTGAAGGGAGGCGCGGTGAATGAAAACATTGGTGAGAGCGGAGCATATCGTCACCACCTTCCCGGTGGACCGGAAGCGCCGGTTCGCCGCGGTGGACGGCGTCTCCCTAGAGCTGCGCCGGGGCGAGATCGTGGGCCTGGTGGGCGAGTCGGGCAGCGGGAAATCCGTGACCTCCATGAGCATGCTCCAGTTGATCCTCCCTCCCGGGAAGGTGGAGGGCAAGGTGTTCGTGGACGGCTTCGAGGGGGACACCCTGGCCTTCGGGGCGGACAGCGACCAGGTGCGCCAGATCCGCGGCGGCAAGATCGGGATGATCTTCCAGGAGCCCATGACCTCCCTGGACCCCGTGCTGACGGTGGGCCGTCAGATCCAGGAGAACATCATGACCCACCTGCATCTGCCCAAAGCGGAGGCCAAGGCGCGGGCCGTGGAGATGATGAAGGCGGTGGGCATCCCCGATCCGGAGACCCGTTTCGGCCAATATCCCTCCCAGTTCTCCGGCGGTATGCGCCAGCGGATCATGATCGCCATGGTGCTGGCGGCGGAGCCGGACGTCCTGATCGCGGACGAGGCCACCACCGCCCTGGACGTCACCACCCAGGCGCTGATCCTGGACTTGATCCAGGACCTGGCCAGGCAGCGGGACTTGACCGTGGTCATCGTCACCCACAATCTGGGGCTCATCGCCCGGTATGCCGACCGCATCTATGTGATGTACGGCGGGAACATCGTGGAGTCCGCCGAGAAATACGAGCTGTTCGACCACCCCATCCACCCCTACACCCACGGCCTGCTGGCCGCGGTGCCCCGGCTGGACGCCGGGAAGCGGCACATGCTGGTCCCCATCGAGGGCCTCCCGCCCAACCCGGCGGACCTGCCCCCGTACTGCAAGTTCTACGACCGGTGCCCCTACCGGGAGGAGGCGTGCACCCAGGGGCCGTGTGCGCTCTACCAAGCCGGAGAGGGCCATTTCGTGCGCTGCGCCTTGACGCAGGAGGCGCTGGCCGACAAGCGGGGCCGCCTGGAGGGCGTGCGCAGGCTGATGCCGGACAAGACGGTGTCCCAGGAGATCTGCCTGGAGGTGAAGGACCTTCGGATGGATTTCCCCATCTATCGCGGCCTGCTCAAACAGAAAGTGGGAGAGGTCCACGCGGTGGACGGCATCTCGCTCCATGTCCACGCGGGGGAGACGCTGGGCGTCGTAGGGGAGTCCGGCTGCGGCAAGTCCACCCTGGCCAAATGCGTCATGCGGGCGCTGAAGCCCACCGCGGGCCAGATCCTGTTCCACGGGGAGGATCTGGGGACCCTCACCGGGCGCAAACTGAAGCGCGCCCGGTCCAAGCTCTCCATGATCTTCCAGGACCCCTTCTCCTCCCTGGACCCCCGGCAGACGGCGGGATCCATCGTGGGCGAGCCGCTGAAGATCCACGGGCTGGTCCGGGACAGGGCACAGTATGACGCGCGGGTGGACGAGCTGCTGCGCATCGTAGGGCTGGACCCCACGTTCCGGGACCGCCTGCCCAGGGAGTTCTCCGGCGGCCAGCGGCAGCGGCTCGGCATCGCCAGGGCGCTGGCCTCAGAGCCGGACATGATCGTCTGCGACGAGCCCATCAGCGCCCTGGACGTGTCCATCCAGGCCCAGGTGATCAACCTGCTGATCGACCTGCAGGCCCGGCTGAAGATCGCGTATCTCTTCATCGCCCACGACCTGTCGGTGGTCAAGCACATCAGCGACCGCATCGTGGTGATGTACCTGGGGCGGGTGGTGGAGCTGGCCCCGGCGGAACGGCTGTATGAGTCGCCGCTGCACCCATATACCAAAGCGCTGCTCTCCGCCGTGCCCGTGTCGGACCCCCATGTGGATCTCGCCCGCGAGCGGATCGAGCTGAGGGGCGAGGTGCCCAGCGTCATGGACCACCCGGCGGGCTGCGCTTTCTGCGGCCGGTGCCGCTATGCCATGGACCGCTGCCGTACCGAGGCCCCGATGCTGCGGGACCAGGGAGATGGCCGTCAGGTGGCCTGCTTCCTTTACGAAAGAGAGGCCGGGGAGCGGGACGGCCGGGAAGGAGGGACAGAGCATGGGGAAGCTTGATATCCATGTGCACCTGGCCACACGGCCCTGCCCGGTCTGTTTTTGCGCACAGGAGCGGATCGACTTCGACCGCATGATGGGCATCGACCGGGGCATCCTGCTCTCGGAGCCGACGGCTGCCGATGCCGGCCCGGAAGCGGACGAGGCGGCCCTCCAGTGGACGCAGGCGGCGATGGGGCCCATGGACGCCTATGCCGTCAGCCTCCGATATCCGGACCGGTTCGCGTGGATGTGCAATGTGTACCTGGACGGTACGGACGCGCCCTATGAGCATCTGAAGCGATACAAAGAGCTGGGGGCGTGCGGAGTGGGCGAGTTCACGCAGAGCCTGCGCCTGGACGATCCTCAGATGGAGCGGCTGTTCGCCTGGTGCCAGGAGCTGGAGCTGCCGTTCCTGTTCCACATGCGCGCCGGGGACAGCACCTACGGCGTAGTGGACCTGCCTGGACTGCCCTTGCTGGAGGGCGCGCTGAAAAAGTTCCCCGGAGTGAAGTTCATCGGGCACTCCCAGCCCTTCTGGGCCGAGATCGGCCAACATCCCGCAGACCTGACGGACGGGGCGCGGGGCGGCTATCCCTCTGGCCGGGTCGTCCCGGGCCGGGTCCATCAGCTCCTGGAGGGATACGGCAACCTGTACGGCGACCTGTCGGCGGACAGCGGCGGGAACGCCATCCTGCGCGACCCGGACCACGGGCTGGAGTTCCTGGAGCGGTTCCAGGACAGGCTGATGTACGGGAGCGACACCGTGGACAGCCAGAGCCATTATCCGCTGGGGCTCTATCTGGATTCGCTGCTGCGGCAGTCGAAGCTGAGTGCCGGGGCGTATGCGAAGATATGCCGGACCAACGCAGAGCGGGTGTTCGGCATCTGAGTCTGGGCGCTCCCGAACGCGGCAGCGCGGGATCCTTTGGCCGATGGATATCTTCTCCATCAGGACGAGCCGGAGCTGCGAATATGGTCATGATAAGAACGGGGCCAGGAGAGCAGCTCTCCTGGCCCCGTTCTTTACAAGGGCTTTCGCGGGAGACCGATCCGTTCATGGGGATCCGCATCCGACCGCCGGGCTCGTTCATGGGCGACATCAGGACGCGACACGAGACCAGCAAACCAAGCAGCTAAGGGACGGGAACTGTGCCGCCGCGAACTGGCTATCATCCACATCAGGCAGTTGCGAGCCCAGGGCGAGGAAGAACGGGCGCGGCAGATGGGGCAGGCGTGGAGTTCGGCGCTGGGGTGAGGATCGATCCAATGGTGGGTGTGCCGTTTTGTTCGTTCCAAAGCACATAACCGCCGTTCAAGCCTGTCGATACTACTTGCGGGGCCGTGACCTTCATCCTGCCGCTTACTGCTCACAGGATATTGTCGATGGAAATGATAGATCCGAACACATCCCCCATTGGGAGGATAGCGTTCGGATTATCATAAGTTGGTCGGAGTGCCGGGATTCGAACCCGGGGCCTCTTGGACCCGAACCAAGCGCGA
>CANRXB010000048.1 GCA_947643715.1 uncultured bacterium | reverse complement strand
ATTTCCTCATAGGCGCGGATTCCGAAATAACCGCCGTTCTTCGTGTAGAGGTCAGCGGCGCAATCTTCGTCGCAAACCAGCGCGTTGTTTTCGTCGTGGTACACGGTTCCCCAGCCGTCTTTCGCGGCCTGCCGGTAAGTTTCGGTCTTGCTGTATGCCTTGTAAACCGGAATGCTGGCAACATCTGTGACGAAATAGCGTACTTCCCATTTTTGTTTCATTTCGGAACCCTCCCGCTCGATTTTCCGGCCTTTTCTGGTAAAAAAATAAATGCAAGAAACGGTTGTTACCGTTCTTGCATTTAATATACTACTTCACACACCGTCCTTTTTCGTAAATTATCGTTGACAACCAACACGCTGCCATGTATAATACAGACACAACGATTGTTGAAAATATTAAATTAAACAATACATTCGTTTATGTCAATAGGCATCAACAATGCAGAAAAACGGACGGTGATAGAATGGGAGAATCAACATTCGGGAAACGCCTGGGCCAGATTATGCAGAACAAGGACATGAGCCGTGGAGCCCTCAAAGATGCAACGGGGATCTCGCTCCAGTCTATTTGTAACTACCTGAATGACAAACGGAAGCCAGATTGTGAAATTGTGGCGGAGATTGCAACGGCCTTAAATGTGTCTTCCGACTATTTGCTGGGCCTGTCTGACATTCCTTCGCGTGATGAGCAGTTGCAGGGTGTACACGAGAAAACCGGCCTTTCGGAATCGGCAATAAACCACCTGACAACATTAAAGCAGCAGATTGGAGGGGAATACGCGAAAGGCAGATTGGATTTTTATTCGAGCTTTATAACTGATTTTGGTATTATTGGTCTGATTGAGCTTTATCCGGGAATAATTTACAGCTTAAAACATAAAGGCATGAGCGATGAGCAAAGCGGTGTTTTTGAAAATATAGATGAAGCTATACGGTTTTACCGCTTTGAGGCTATGGAAACTATAATGCGATTTCTTGACCGATATTTTAGCGATGTTAAAGTTGTGTCGCTTAGAGAGGTGGAGTAATGGCTAATATCCAAGAGCGTCGGGACAAAACCGGCAAGCTGATTTCCTATTCCATCCGCGTACACCGGGGCCGGGACGCAGACGGGCGACAGTTGAAACCCTGGACGGCAACTTTTGACGTGGCCCCCACCTGGACAGAAAAGAGCGCACGAAAAAAGGCGGAGGCTTTCGCCGCCACCTTCGAAAAGGAGTGTCGGGAGGGAACCACCAGCGATAGCCGGTTGAAGTTCTCCGAATACTGCGACTATGTGATTGAGCTGAAGGAGCAGCGGGGGGCAAAGCACTCCACCATCGTCCTGTATAGGGGCCTTACCAGCCGGATATACCCAGCTATCGGCCACCTGAAGTTGAAGGATATCCGGGCCGACCATCTGAATACCTTCTATACCTCGCTGGCCCAATCCGGCCAGAACAAGCGAACCGGGGGCGGGCTGTCCGCAAAGTCTATCCTGGAACACCACCGACTGATTTCCACTGTACTGGATCAAGCTGAAAAGGAATCGCTTGTTCCCTTCAATGTAGCAGGCAAGGCCACATTACCAAAGCTGGAACGGCGTGAAGTGACCTATTTCCAGCCCGAACAGGTAGAAGCCATCCGAGACGCTTTGGAGCTGGAGCCGATAAAATGGCAAACTCTCGTTCATATGCTGCTGATTACTGGCGCACGGCGCGGGGAAATCCTGGGGCTAAAATGGGACAAGGTAGACTTTGAAGGAAGCAAAATCCATATCTGCAACAACGTGCTTTACAGCGCCGACCGGGGAATCTATGAGGACAGCCCCAAAACTGCCACGTCAAACCGCTATGTCACCCTCCCGCTCGAAACCATGAAGCTCCTGCGCAAATACCGGGTATGGCAAAATGAGGAACGGCTTCGCCTGGGGGAGTATTACCAGGATCAGGGCTTTGTGTTTGCCCAGGAAAACGGCAAGCCCATGCACCCGGACAGCGTGACCACATGGCTTGACAGATTCAGCAAACGGCACAACCTCCCACACATCAACCCCCACGCATTCCGGCACACAATGGCCTCCATGCTCTACTTCAACGGTGTGGACAGCGTTTCCATCTCTAAGCGCCTGGGCCATGCTCAGGTCAGCACCACGGCGAACATTTACGCCCACATCATGGAGGAAGCAGACCAGCGCAACGCCGATATCCTGGCCGATGTATTCTTGAAAAAGGCTTGAATTTTGGAGCGAGTTGAATTAAAGTTGAATTCTTCGAGCGGGCACAAAAATGAATTGCTCGAAAAAATAAAGAAAAGCGGCCATTTCCTATCGAAATGACCGCTTTTTGTGGTACGGCTGGAGGGATTCGAACCCCCGACCTTTTGGTTCGTAGCCAAACACTCTATCCAACTGAGCTACAGCCGCATGTTTGCTTTTCAGCCTAGTCATAATACCATATCGACCAGAAAAATGCAAGTGTTTTTTTCGATCTATCAAAATTTTTTCTACCGCCCCTGTAAGGCTGGCGGCAGATGCTCCTGCACATCCGCCGCCAGCACGATCCACTACCTCGCGGTCCAAAGAGCGAACCGGTGGAGCATCGCGGCCACCTCCGCCCGGGTAGCGTCCCCGTTGGGCAGCAGCGCACCGCTGTTCCCGTTCAGGATCCCTGCGCCAACTGCCCAGGACATCGCGGCGCTGCCCCAAGGCGCTACCGACGCGGCGTCCCAAAAGCCGGACACGCTCGCGGACACGCTCACATCATAGCCCATCTTCTCGGCATAGCGGTAAAGGATCACTGCGATCTCCTGCCGGGTCACATTGGAGAAGGGGTCGAACAGGCCGCCCCCGACCCCGGACACCACACCGAGCTGTCCCGCCCAAATGGTCCCGTCGGTATACCACTGGCCGCTGGGGATATCCAGGAATGCTTCCGAGTAGCTCACCGTGGGCCTCCCTGCCAGCCGGTGCAGCACCGTGGTCATCATACAGCGCTGCATCTTGTTCTCCGGCTCGAACGTGGTCGGGCTCTCTCCGTTGAACAACGCGTTTTGATATACGTAAGCCACATCGTCATGATACCATGCGTCTTGGGCCACGTCCGTGAAGGGCAGCGATGCAGGGGGCTGCACCGGATTTCCGGCGGCCACGCTCCACTTCCCTTCCGCCAGCCATCCCGCCGCATCAGAGGCCGCCACCAGTACGACGTCCGTGCCCGCCAAATAGCGGTGGCCCGTGGCCAGCAGCCCGCCGGCGGCCACCTCGCTGCCGGCGGTGACGTCCACCAGGGCTCCGCTGCGCACCATGCCGCTCCCCGACGTCCAGATCAGGCCGGAGCCGACGCCGACGGTCACGATATCCCCATTGGTCCCCGTCTGGGCCGTGAAGTGGTCCGAAACGGTCCACCCGGCCCCTCCGACGTCCGGTCCCGCCGCACCGGGGGATTGGCCCGCCTCACTCAGTATGTCCTGGAAGAAAGCGGTGGTGTTCCGCTCCACGTCCATCCGTGCGGTCGCCTTGAGGTCCTCCCAAAAGATCCCGTTCAAATAGCTGAGAGAGACCAGCGACTCCGGCTGGGCACTGGCAGACGCCAGCAGCCTGCCGCAGGTCAGGACGGCCAGCGCCAGCGCTGCGCCCGATATCATCTTCTTCATAGCGTTTCCTCAGAGATCATGTAGCTCAGCGTGAGCAGGCTGTCGGCAAAATGGACGTCCTCGATCTGGACGCCGGGCATATCCGATTGGGGCAGCTCCACGTTGGTGAAGTTCCAGATGCCCGTCACACCGCACCCAGCCGCCAGCCGGGCCGTCTGCTCCGCCACGCCCGCCGGGACCGTGAGCACGCACACGCTCACCGGTTCCGTCTTCAGATAATGCGCCAGGGAATCTATGTGATAGACCGGGGTGCCGCTGATCTGGGTCCCCACGAGATCCGGATCCACGTCGAACGCGGCCACCAGGCGAAAGCCGTTGTATTTGAACGGGAAGTTCTCCATCAGCGCCCGGCCCAGGTTGCCCGCCCCCAGGATCGCCACGGTATGGTCTCGGTTCATGCCCAGGATGTCCGACACCTCGGCCCGGAGCCGCTCCACATTGTACCCGTATCCCTGCTGCCCGAAGCCTCCGAAGCAGGACAGGTCTTGCCGGATCTGAGAAGCGGTGAGTCCCATAGACTTCGCCAGCGAGCTGGACGAGATCCGCACCGTCCCTGCGCGGAACAGCTCGTCCAGATGCCGGTAATATCGCGGCAGCCGGCGGATGACCGCAGAGGATATCTTATCTTTCTTCATCATGCAATCGTTCCTCGCTATGGATTTCAGTCTATTCTACCCTATATCCCCTCGATTGTCAATTTAGTTGGCGGAAAATTCACGATCTTCCAGCCCCCGCATAGACTGTAGCATATCAAGTAAGGAGGAGTCGTCCATGCCTCAAACCGGTTCCCTTATCGTGCGCACCTATACCTCACAGGCGCAACTGCCTGTATCCGGGGCCACCGTCATCATCTCCAGCCTCGATGAGGACGGCCGCCGCAAAGTGTTCTCCGTCCAGACCACCGACGAGAGCGGAGGCACCAAGCCCATCGAGCTGGCCGCCCCCGACCGAGAGCTGAGCACGGGCCCGGGGCAGGCCACGCCATTTTCCGACTATTCCCTGGTGGTAGAGCATCCGGACTACTTCCTGGCCACCTTTGAAAAGCTCCAGGTGTTCCCGGGGATCGAAACGGTCCAGAACGTCCCCCTGGTCCCGCTGCCCCAGCCCGCCAACAGCGGTGATACCGCCGATCCGGTGGTGGTCACTCCGCAGCCGTTGTGATCGGCGCTACATAAGGAGGTTCCCTATGCCTGTTACAGTCACACCGTATATCCCCCAGACCATCACCGTCCACACTGGGCCGGCCAACCAGTGGGCCGAGAACGTGACGGTCTCTTTCTCCGATTACATCAAGAACGTGGCCTCCAGCGAGATATATCCCACCTGGCCGGAGGCGGCCCTCCGGGCCAACATCCTGGCCCAGATCTCCTTCGCCCTCAACCGGGTATACACCGAATACTACCCCAGCCGGGGCTATGACTTCGACATCACCGCCTCCACCATGAACGATCAGAAGTTCATAAAGGGCCGCAGCATCTTCGACAACGTGGCGCAGATCGTGGATGAGCTGTTCACCACCTATATCCGCCGGAAGGGCTTCGTCGAGCCTCTCTCCGCCCGGTTCTGCAACGGCACCACCGTCACCTGCGACGGACTGTCCCAATGGGGCAGCGAGGAGCTGGCCCGCCAGGGACAGAGCACGATGGACATCCTCCGCCACTACTATGGCGACGATATCGAGCTGGTGTCCAACGCGCCGATCAAGGACATCGCCTATTCCTACCCCGGCTACCCCCTCCAGACCGGCTCTTCCGGGAATTATGTCACCGTGCTCCAGGTCATGCTCAACCGCATCGCCCGCAACTATCCGGCCATCCCCAGGATCTCGCCGGTGGACGGCGTGTTCGGCAGCCAGACCGAGGAGTCCGTCAAACAGTTCCAGCGCATCTTCAACCTGACGCCTGACGGTATCGTGGGCCAGGCCACGTGGTATAAGCTGGTGTTCCTCTATGTCGGCGTCACCAACCTGTCGGAGTTGGTGAGCGAAGGCCAGCCCTTCACCGAGGTCCAGGGCCCGGCCACCGGCGTCACGCTCCGCGAGGGCAGCACCGGCATCGCCGTATCCGCGCTGCAATACTTCATCTCCATCCTCGCGCAGTTCAATCCCAGCGTGCCCGGCCTGGCCATCGACGGTATCTTCGGGCCCAAGACCACGGCCGCGGTCAACGCCGTCCAGAGCCGCCTGGGCCTGCCTGTCACGGGCACGGTGGACGACACCACCTGGCAGCGCATCTACGATGAATATCTGGGCATCGCCCGCACCGCCTTGGCCGGAGCGGATCTGCCCGTCGGCGCCCAGCAGATCGAGCGGTCGGTGGCCGCAGGCCAGTTCCCAGGGTACGACCTCACTTTTGGGAATTCGGATATATGAAAGGACGGGACGACATCATGAATGGGACCACCACACCTGAAATGAACGAGACTCAGCACAGCGGTCAGCCGATCCGCTCGCTCCAATACATGCTCGACCAACTCGCGATCCATAACGACCACCTGGTCCGGCTGGCGGTGGACGGCATATTCGGGGAACGCACCCTGGAGGCCGTCATGGTGTTCCAGCGGGAATATCATCCTCCGGTCACCGGCGTAGTGGACCTGAGCACATGGAACGCCATCCGGGACGCGTATTTCCAGGTGGAACTGCTCTACGGCTTCCCTCCCCCGCTGAACGTGCTGCCTGACGGCTCCTATACCGCCATCGAAGGTCAGGAGTGTGACCCGATCCTCATCGCCCAGGCCATGTTCGTCTCGCTCAACAAGGTGACGAGCAACTTCAGCCTCTGCGAGATGAACAGCTGCAACGACGGCGATACCCACAAGAACATCCGGGAGGTCCAGCGCCTGGCCGGGCTGCCCGTCACCGGGACCCTGGACCGCTCCACCTGGGCCTATATGGTCCAGCTATATCAGGCTTTGGTCACCCGGGGATGAGCGGCGCCATCGGGCAGCCTGAACGTGCGATGAGATACCGGGCGATCGTTGTGATGCGATCGCCCGGTATCTGTTTGGATCGGCGGCCCGGATCGCCGCCATCTGCGGGAGCCTTGCGGGAGCGCTGTACGGCGTTCCCTTGCCATCCCCCAGGAGTGGATCGATGCGCTGTCTGCGGTGCGCTCTGACTTCGATCGCAGGATCGCTCACAACAGATATCCTAAGAGCTGGGCCTCAAAGATCTGGATGGTCTCTTCCACGAACGCCGCCAGTCCTTTCTCGTCCAGCCGCTTTTTGGCACATCGATCCATGGTCTTGAAATTCGGGACGTCCCCTCGGGACACGTCCTGTTTGCCGTTGGAGAAGCGCCAGACGAGCCACCAGTCATCCCGCGAGATGATGGAACGGAGCGCGTCGAACTGCCGGAGGTCCTCTATCGCGATGGACTGGGCATCCACCTTCTCCCCAGTCTTTGCATCCACCAGGCAAAATCCGGCGGACAGATATCCATCGCCGGCCACCTCGATCCGGAACCACATTCGCGGCCCTCCCTCCTCAGGGAGATCTGCACGCTTGACCCGATAGTTCAAGCCCGGGCAGTAGGACAGGCTCTGACCCGGCCAGTCCCGATAGGACCGATAAGAGCGGTCCAACTCCTCCAGCCCATAACGCTCCACGATCCCCTGGTCCATCCCGCGCCGGAACGCCTCCAGCACATCACGGACCAAAGCGCAGTCCGCCTGCCGCTTTCCATGCTCGGGCAAGAACGACCGGATGGCCTGCGTGTACTGACTCACCTGATCCAAGCCCCCGGATCTTTTCTCCAGCCAACCACAGATCTTCTCCCACGAAACGCATTTGATCCGATCCTCCGGCAGCATCCCCTTCTGTCTCTCCTCCTCGCTCCCCTCTTTCGGCTTCCTGCTCCACTCAGAGGGGACGTGCCCCTCTTTCGTCAGATAGACCAACGGAGCGTTCCGGGCATAGTGCCAGTAGTCATAGCACTGGCTCTGTTGGTCCCTGGCGTCGATCTTGACCTCGATGGGGACGGAAAACCTGGGATTTTGAAGCATGATGTCGATCCTTCGCCCGTTATCGATGAGATATTCCGTCATGACGCAGGTCCGCTCCAGTCCCTCTTCTTCCACGTCCTTGGCCCCGACGATCTCCTCCAAAAAGGACCTCAGGAATCCCGTTCCACGCTCGTGCCCTCCTTTTGGATCCAACAGGTCCGCCAAAAAGCGGCACATCATGACCTCGTCCCGTTCTATCCTCAGATCCTTGAACAGATTGCTCCCCATCTGAAGTCCCCCCTCGTTCTTTCCCGATGCCGGATGCCGCTCCGGTTTTTTTGATAGTCCTCCCACCCTGCCCGCAGCACATCGCCGATCTGCTGCCGGGTCCGGTCTGTCTGGATACCGGCATGATACCATGTCCTGTGAGGAAAAGCAATCAGAGCCCTGTACTTGTTTTGGTACAGGGCCCTATGCTAAGATCGTGCAAGATCCGTCAGAAAGGAACAATCGAAGGCATGTGGAAAAAGTGGATACCATACTTCAGAGGACCAACGCGCAAGCGGCTCCTCAACGATGCCGATCTTGAGCTTTTATCGCAAAGGATCTGCGGTCCGTCCGGTCCGATCCGTTTGGGTCGGGGCGATCTGCAGATCCTTCGACAAGGCGGCGACGCTTTCCTCTGGGAAAGCCCCCTTGCCTCGTCGGCCGGACAAGCGGTAGGCATGGCCCGGCAAGCGGCGTCAGAGATGGCCCCGGCGCCTGGGCGTGCGATCCGGGCCATGGTACTATATCTCGAGCTCGGTCCGGGATCCGGGCCGGATGATTTCGAGGCAGTCGCCAATGCGATCCAACAGGCGCTCTCCAAGGACGCAGACATGATCGTTGGCGCTGGATCTCATGACGAAGAGGGGATCCGTTTCTTTCTGGCCACCTCTGAGGAGGACACGGACGTGAAGGAGGGGACGCGATGATCTACGTGATGTCGGACATCCACGGCCATTATGAAAAATACCGCGCCATGCTGGAGACCATCCGCTTCGCGGCGGACGATACCCTCTATGTGCTGGGGGACATGCTGGACCGGGGGCCGGACGGATCCAAGATCCTGCTGGATATGTCGGCGCGGCCCAACGTGGTCGGGCTGCTGGGGAACCATGAGCTGCTGGCCGCTTCGATACTGCCCGCTCTTTTGCGCGCCATATGCCAGGGAGAGGGACAGCCTTTGGATCGAACGGAGCAGAAGCTGATGCAGGAATGGATCCAAAACGGAGGGAAGGCATCGATACTGGAGTTCCTCCGGCTCAGCGGGAACGAGATGGAGACGGTGCTCGAATATCTCTCGAAGCTGCTCGCTTACAAGGAGGTCACCGTGCAGGGCCGGCGATTCGTCCTGGTCCATGCCGGACTGGACCACTTTTCCGCCGATCGCCCCTTGGAGGAGTACGGCCTGGAGGATCTCCTGTTCTGCCGTCCGGATCCGGGCACGGCTTATTTCCCGGACAAGACCCTGGTCTTTGGGCACACCCCCACCCGGCTGCTCTACCAACAGATCGGAGAGCCGGGGCTGCTCGACCGGATCTTCCATCGCGGTACGACGATCGGGATCGACTGCGGCTGCGGCCATCCCAACGGACGTCTGGGATGCCTGTGCTTGGATACCATGGAGGAATCCTATGTGTAAGCGGGCGGGGATGCCCCCATAGGAGCCTACGGGAATCCCCGATCTCCTTGAGGCTTTGAAGCGAAGGAACGGGCTGGGTCGAGCTGCCGCACAGGGCCCAGCAGCACCCTTCCCGCGCAGGAGCAGATCGACACTGCCTTTCGGACCGGCGCGGCTGCGCCGGTCCGAAAGGATGGCATGTGATATCCCTCTTGACTTTCACGCTTAAAAGTGCTACATTATCAATAAGACCACGAGAGGAGATCTGCGTATGGACTGCCGGAACACTGTGTATGGCTATCACCGCTATCACGATAGCGGCTTTTCGTCATGCCTTTGAGCGGCAGTGCGGCGTCTCGAACCGTGCGGCGGCCCGAAGGGGCCGCCGTTTTTTGCGTGTCTCATCCCAAACTCAAAAAGGAGCTGAACATATCATGGTAGTCATCATGAAGCGGGGGTCCACCCCTGGCCAGTTGGAAACGGCCATCCACGCCATGGAGGCGGGAGGGGTACGGGTCATGGTGTCCAAGGGCACGGAGACCACCATCCTGGGCGCGGAGGGAGACGCCGGCGCCCTCAACCAAGAGCTGCTGGCCCAGCTCGACGGCGTGGACCGGGTGATGCGGGTGAGCGAGCCCTATAAGAAAGCCAACCGGAAATATCACCCGGACGATTCCGTCATCCACATGGGCGGCGGCGTCTCCGTCGGCGGGAAGAAGCTGGCGGTCATCGCCGGGCCCTGCTCTGTGGAGAGCGAGGAACAGATCCTGGAGGTGGCCCGCTCGGTGCAGCGCTCCGGGGCCACGGCCCTGCGCGGGGGCGCGTACAAGCCTCGCACCTCCCCCTACGCGTTCCAGGGCAAGGGCGTGGAGGGCGTCCTGCTGCTGGACGAGGCCCGGAAAGCCACCGGCCTGCCCATCGTGTCCGAGCTGATGAGCGCCGACCAGCTCCCTTTGTTCGAGGAGGCGGTGGACGTGATCCAGATCGGCGCGCGCAACATGCAGAACTTCGACCTGCTGAAGAAGGTGGGCCACACCAACAAGCCGATCCTGCTCAAGCGGGGGCTGTCCTCCACCATCGAGGAGTGGCTGATGAGCGCGGAGTATATCATGGCCGGAGGCAACCCCAACGTCATCCTGTGCGAGCGGGGCATCCGCACCTTCGAGACCTACACCCGCAACACCCTGGACCTGTCGGCGGTCTTGGCGGTGAAGGCCCAGAGCCACCTGCCCGTGGTGGTGGACCCCTCCCACGCCTGCGGCAAGGCGTGGATGGTGGAGCGCATGGCCATGGCGGCGGTGGCCGCTGGGGCGGACGGCCTCATCATCGAGGTGCACAACGATCCCCCCTGCGCCCTATGCGACGGAGCGCAATCGGTGACCCCGGAGCAGTTCGACGGCATCATGGACAAGCTGCGTTCGGTGGCCGAGTGCGTGGGGCGGGAGCTGTGAGGACAGGCGCACGCGAAAGGCCCGGATCGCGGGCCATGCTATGACTGGATAGGAGGAAAGGACTTCATGGGACAAAAACGCATCCTGGTGGTGGGGCTGGGGCTGATCGGCGGCTCTCTGGCCATGGCGCTCCAGGGGTTCGAGGACTTCGAGGTGGTGGGCGCGGTGCGCTCGCAGACGACCTTTGACAAAGCGGAGGCCATGGGGGCGGCAAACCGGCTGACCTTCGACCCCGCCGGGGAGCTGCCCGGCGCGGACGTGGTGATCTTGTGTCAGGATCCGGCGGGCATCGTCGGCTTCCTTCAGGAGCATAAGGACCGGTTCAAGCCGGGCTGTCTGGTCCTGGACGTGTGCGGGGTCAAGACCGCCGTGATGGAGGCGGCGGGATGCCTGCCGGAGAGCGTGGATTTCATCGGCTGCCACCCCATGGCGGGCAAAGAGGTGTCCGGCATCGCCAACGCCGAGGGCACGCTGTTCCGCAACACCCACTTCATCGTCACTCCCGGCCCCCGGGCCACCCAGGAGCATCTGGCCCTGCTGCGGCGCATGGCGGACCATTGCCGTTTCGGGGACGTGATCGAGACCACCTGCCAGCGCCACGACGAGATGATCGCCTACACCAGCCAGCTCATGCACGTCATCGCCGTGTCGGTCTGCGACGACGACGAGCTGTTCTCCTGCAAGGGCTTCGAGGGGGGCTCCTTCCGGGACTGCACCCGGGTGGCGGCGCTGGATCCGGCGATGTGGACCCAGCTCTTCACCCTCAACGCCCCCGCTCTGGCCAAGGTGGTGGCCGGCGTGGAGGATCGGCTGCGCCGGTACCGGACAGCCATCGAGAACGGCGACCGGGAAACGCTGTACGCCATGTTGTCCACCGCTTCCACCCGGAAGAAGCAGATCGACCTGGAACGCGCCCGCGGCGACGACGTGCGTCCGGCGTTCTGATCGGGACGAACGCTCGAAAGGAGACGATCATGGGTTATATCATGGATCTGCGGGCCATCGTGGGCCACCGTCCTCTGATCCAAGTGGGGTCCAGCGTCATCGTGGTGGACGCGCAGGGGCGCATCCTCCTCCAGCTCCGCAGCGACGACCATCAGTGGAGCTTCTCGGCGGCGGGCTCCATGGAGCCCGGAGAGGCAGCCGAGCAGACCGCCCGCCGGGAGCTGCTGGAGGAGACCGGGCTCACCGCCCACAGCCTGGAGCTGTTCGGCGTGTATTCCGGGAAGGAGGAGCACCACGTCTATCCCAACGGAGATGAGGTATACAACGTGGAGTTCGCGTTCGTATGCCGCGACTGGTCCGGGACGCTGGAATGCCAGGAGGGGGAGGTGGACGAGCTGCGGTTCTTCGCCCTGGACGAGCTGCCGGCCGGCCTGTCCAGGCTGTTCCGGAAGCGGCTGGCGCAGTGGAGCGAGCATGAACGGGCCTTAGGAAAATCTTAAATTGACGGGGGCCGTCCCAGGTGGTAAACTGAGGAAAATATCGTCGAGAGGTACGTTCTCATGGACAAAAAACTGTTTCGCGGCCTGCTCCTGCTGATCACCTATTCCGTCGTCCTGGTGGCGGTCATCGTCAAGCTGGACGCGGTCATGGGCTGGCTGGGCGGAGTGGCCGGCGCGTTCCAGCCGCTCATCATCGGCGGCGTCATCGCGTTCATCCTGGACCGGCCCTGCAATTTCTTCGCCCGGCTGTACGAGCGGGCCCTGCCCGCCAAAGCGGGCGCGGTCGCCCGGCCCCTGGCGGCCGCCACCGCCTATCTCATCGTGGCGGTGGCCATCTCCCTGCTGGTGGCCCTGGTGGTGCCGGAGCTCACCCACAGCATCGAGATGTTCATCAACAACATCAGCATCTATGCGGCCAATTTCCAGGAACTGTTCGACTGGGTGGTGTCCAAGCTGGAGCTGGAGCAACTGGCCGACCTGGACCTGTCCACCGGCATCAGCGATTCCTTGAAGGGGCTGCTCACCGGGGCGCTGGACGCCCTCACCAACACCCTGCCCCATGTCATCGGCATGACCAGCGTGGTGGTGTCCGGCGTGGTCACCGGCGTGATCTCCCTGGTGTTCTCCATCTACATGCTCTCCGGCGCCCCCCGGCTCACCGCCCAATGCCGCCGGCTGGTACAGGCGTATCTGCCCAAGGGCGTGGCCGATCGCGTGCTCACCGTCGCCCGGCTCACGGCGGACACCTTCTCCAAATACGTCAACGGCCAGGTGGTGGAGGCGTGTATCTTGGGCGGGCTGTGCTTCATCGGCATGTGCATCTTCCGCTTCGACTACGCTCCCCTGATCTCGGTGGCGGTGGGCGTGTTCGCCCTCATCCCCATCGCGGGGGCCTATCTGGGCGCGGTGCTGGCGGTGCTGCTGCTGGTGATGATCGACCCTCTGGAGGCCCTGTGGTTCCTGGTGTTCCTGGTCGCCCTGCAGCAGCTCGAGGGCAACCTCATCTATCCCCGCGTGGTGGGCACCTCCATGGGCCTGCCCGGCATCTGGGTGCTGGCGGCGGTCACCGTGGGCGGCTCCCTCCTGGGGCTCGTGGGCATGGTGGTGAGCGTGCCGCTGGCCGCCGTGGTATACACCCTGCTCAAGCAGGACCTGCGCGCCCGCCTGTGCGCCCAGGGCGGGGACGCCGGAGCGTCTTGCCAGGAGATACCGCCCGAAGGATGATCCCCGATCATATTCCTGGGACAAACCCCATATGATGGACCATCAAGGTAAAGGGAGATGGTTCCATGGCATATGAAGGCGGGCTGTCCGCCCCCCACCACGTGGTGATCGAAGAGCGCAAGAGCCTCACGGTGTCCGGCGTCGAGGACGTGGAGCGTTTCGACGAGAACACCATCGTATTGTCCACCTCCAAGGGCACCATGGTGGTGACCGGGGAGAACCTGCACATCGAGAAGCTGTCCTTGGACGGCGGCGACCTGAAGGTCGAGGGAGACGTGGACGCTGTCACCTATGAGGACGACGGCGCGGGCCGGATGGGCTTCTTTTCCCGGCTGCTGCGCTGACCATGCACGTAGACGTCATAGGCCAAGCCGCCGTTTTCGGTCAGGGCTTCCTGCTGGGGGCGCTGCTGGGCCTCGTTTACGACGGGATGCGCACCCTGCGCCGGAGCCTGCGGCTGGGCGCCCTGGCCTTCGTGCTGGACCTGCTGTTCTGGCTGGGGAGCACGGCCTGCCTGTTCGCCCTCACCCTCCTGCGGGACGACGGGCAGGTGCGCATCTATCACATGGCCGCGCTGCTGCTGGGGGGCGGGACGTATTTCCTCACCCTGAGCCGGTTGGTACTGCCCGCGCTGCTGTGGCTGGCCGACAAGATCCGAGCTCTTTTCGTCCTGCTCACCGCCCCGGCCCGCCGGGCCGGACGGGCCGGGAAAAATTTTTTGAAAAAACAAAAAAAACACTTCCAAAATTGGCTGGCCTGGTATAAAATAAATGTGTTGTACCGTTTCGCTGGAAATGGAGAGGAGGGAGCGGCATACCATGAGACTCAAGCGGGCCGGCGTGCCCACGAAGCTGCTGGTGCTGGTGATGCTGGCCGCCATCGCCGTCGCGCTCCTTTCCACTCAGGCAAGGCTGCACGCCGCTCAGGCCGACCGGGAGGCCCTCAGCCGCCAGGTCCAGGAGCAGCGGGAGGCGAACGCCGCCCTGCAAGACGGCATCGATCACAGCGGTGACCCGGAGTACCTGGCCGATATCGCCAGGAGCAGACTGGGCCTGCTGGCGCCGGGGGAGATCGAGTTCGTGGACTCCTCCAAGTAAGGCGCGCAGGGCATCCTGCGCGACCAAATCCAATACACATGGAGAGGGAAAAAAGAGATTTATGGGGATTGAAGTTGGTTCTATTTTGGATGGAAAGGTGACGGGGATCACCAAATTCGGCGCGTTCGTCGCGCTGCCCGGGAATCGTTCGGGGCTGGTACATATCTCAGAGATCGCGTATTCCTACGTCAACGACGTTCACGACGTGCTTTCCGAGGGACAGGAAGTGAAAGTGAAGGTCATCGGGATCGACGCGAGCAACCGCATCAACCTGTCCATCAAGCAAGCCTTGCCCCCACCCCCCCGTCCGGAGCGCCGGTCCGGCCCCCGCCCCGAGGGGGAGCGCCGTCCGCCCAACCGCCGCCCTGCGCCGGGCCGGGGCTTCATGCCCGAGTCCGCACAGCCCAAAGGGCCTGCCAGCTTCGAGGATCAGCTCAAGCAGTTCATGGCCAGCTCCGACAGCAAGCTGTCCGAGCTCCACATGAACGAACGCCGGGGCAGCCGCCGGGGCGGAAGAAAATAAAGCTCTTCAGGGGGGACGCGGCCGCGTCCCCCCTTTTGCCGGTCGGGCGCATCTGCTATGGCCTCCGGCGCCAAAGGGCCCGTCATGCGGCAAAAAAACGGCTCTTTTCCAAGGATGGAAAAGAGCCAAAGGGTCTATTTGCGCGGGAGAATGGAATGACCGCATGGGACAGCCCCATGCCGCGGCCTGTGCCGCGAGTACAATGTACCACGAACGGAGGAAAAAAACGGTCGAACCCTGGGCCGGGCCGTATTTTCCACCACAGAGGAGGGACCACTTCATGCTCATCGTAAACGGTACGATCCATACTATGGAGTCGAGCACGATCCCCGACGGCTTCGTGCTGATCAAAGGCAGCCGCATCGCCCAGACCGGACCCATGGACAGCCTGCCCGACGACGCCGACCTCACCGACCTCATCGATGCCCAGGGAGGCCACGTCCTCCCCGGCTTCCTCGACGCCCACTGCCACCTGGGGCTGTACGGCTGCGCCGCCCCCGAGGACGACCTGAACGAGAGCCCGGTCCCTTGTACCCCCCACCTCCATGCGCTGGACGGTGTGGATCCCTTCAACCCCTACTTTGCGGAGGCCCGCCGGGCGGGGGTGACCTGCGTGCTCACCGGGCCCGGCTCCGCAGACCCCATCGCCGGGCAATCCGTCCTGCTCAAGACCACCGGGACGATCGTGGATCAAATGGTGGTACGCTCTCCCGCGGCCATGAAGTTCGCCCTCGGCGAGAACCCCAAGAACATACACAAAGAACACGGGCCCGCCACCCGCATGGCCACCGCCGCCGTCATCCGGGAAAAGCTGGCCCAAGCCCTGGACTATGATCTGAGATGCGCCCAGGCCCAGGCGGACGACCAGACGGGCGGGCCGGACCTGGACGTCCGGCTGGACGCCCTGCGCCCGGTGGTCACCGGCCGCCTGCCCGCCCATTTCCACGCCCACCGGGCGGACGATATCGTCACCGCCGTGCGGCTGTCCAAGGAATTCGGGCTGGACTGCACCATCGTCCATGGGACCGAGGGGCATTTGGTGGCGGACTTCTTGGCGAAGGAAGGGATCCCTGTCATCACCGGCCCCTTCCTCACCGACCGCTCTAAACCGGAGCTCCGGCATCTCACGCTGGAGAACACCGCTATCCTGGCCCGCGCTGGAGTGCAGGTGGCCATATGCACCGACCACCCGGAGACCCCCATCGCCCTGCTCCCCTTCTGCGCCGCCATGGCCGCACGGGCGGGGATGGACGAGGAAGAGGCCCTGGCCGCGATCACCATCAACGCGGCCTGCATCGCCGGAGTGGGGGACCGTCTGGGTTCCCTCTCCCCCGGCAAGGACGCGGACATCGTGGTCATGGACGCTCACCCGTTCCACTGGCGCAGCAGGGCGGTCCATGTACTGATCGACGGACAGGAGGTCATTTGAATGATACG
Source organism: uncultured bacterium (assembly GCA_947643715.1). Taxonomy (GTDB): domain Bacteria; phylum Bacillota; class Clostridia; order Oscillospirales; family Oscillospiraceae; genus Enterenecus. Next base: position 4,226 of record CANRXB010000048.1, on the reverse strand, counting down.
AGAGATCGACGCCGAATACCTGGCCGACGCAGTGCGCTCGCTGTGCATCGAGGCCAATACGATCCTGCCCCAAGACCTGCGGCACGCCATCTGCGCCGCTCAGGAGCGGGAATCCTCTCCGGTGGGCCGGGCGATCCTGGGGGACCTGGTGGAGAATTACGAGTTCGCCGAGTCCAAGGGCCTGCCGATCTGTCAGGACACCGGCATGGCCGTGGTGTTCATCGACTGGGGCCAGGACTGCCACCTCACCGGCGGCTCGCTGGAGGACGCGGTGGACCGCGGCGTGGCCCGCGGCTATCTGGACGGCCACCTGCGTCTGTCGGTGGTGGCCGACCCCCTGCGGCGGGTGAACACCAACGACAACACCCCCGCCGTCCTCCACCTGCGCATGGTCCCCGGGGACCGGGTGGACATCACCGTGGCCCCCAAGGGCTTCGGCAGCGAGAACATGACCAGGCTCAAGATGTTCAAGCCTTCTGCCACCCAGGCCCAGGTGGAGGATCTCATCGTGGAGGCGGTGTCCCAGGCCGGCTCCAATCCCTGTCCGCCGGTGGTCGTCGGCGTGGGGCTGGGCGGCACGTCGGAGGTGGCCGCAGAGCTGGCCAAGCGGGCCCTCCTGCGCCCCGTCGGAGAGCGCCACCCCGACCCCTTCTACGCCGCCATGGAGGAGCGGATCCTGGAGCGGATCGATCGCCTGGGCATCGGCCCCCAGGGGCTGGGCGGGAACACCACCGCTCTGTCTGTGGCCATCCTCGCCCGGGCCACCCACATCGCCGGCCTGCCCTGCGCCGTCAATCTGGGGTGCCACGTCACCCGCCACGCCCACAGGACGCTGTAGCGTCTCTTTGCGGCTCTCCTCTGCGGCTCCGTCGTCGGGCACACGGTCACGTTCTATGCCCGATCCAAGCACGACGAAGGTATCTTTTTGGCCTGTGACACAGACGTATCGAGGGAAGCTGCTCCGGCCCGGGGCAGCTTCCCTCGTCCGTGCAAAAACAGGATAAAAATACTTTTCTTTCCTCTGCTTTTGTGGTATACTGTTGAAACTGTATCCTTAATAGGAGGTCCTTCCCATGTAAAGAGCCCCTTTTCGTCAAAAAACTATCATCTGGAGGAAGAACCTATGTCACGATATGGATCCGAGATCCACCGCAGGAGGACCTTCGCCATCATCTCCCACCCCGACGCGGGCAAGACCACCCTCACGGAAAAATTCCTGCTGTACGGCGGGGCCATCGCCCAGGCGGGCGTGGTGAAGGGCAAGAAGAACGCCCGGGCCGCCACCTCCGACTGGATGGAGATCGAAAAGCAGAGGGGCATCTCCGTCACCTCATCCGTGATGCAGTTCCAATATGACGGCTTCTGCATCAACATCCTGGACACCCCCGGCCACCAGGACTTCTCCGAGGACACCTACCGCACCCTGATGGCGGCGGACTCCGCCGTCATGGTCATCGACGCCGCCAAGGGCGTGGAGGCCCAGACCCGGAAGCTGTTCAAGGTGTGCCGCCTGCGGGACATCCCCATCTTCACCTTCATCAACAAGATGGACCGGGAGGCCCGAGACCCCTTCGAGCTGTGCCAGGAGCTGGAGCATGAGCTGGGCATCGACACCTACGCCGTGAACTGGCCCATCGGCTGCGGCAAGGCGTTCCAAGGCGTATACGACCGGGAGCGCAAGCGCATCATCCACTTCACCTCCAACGGAGGCGCCAAGGCGGCCACGGCCGTCGAGGTGGCGCTGGACGATCCGGCCCTGGCCGGACTGATCGGCCAGTCCTATCTGAGCCAGCTCTCCGACGAGGTCGAGCTGCTGGACGGCGCCTCCTGCGAGTTCGACATGGACCGGGTGCGCCACGGACAGCTCTCGCCAGTGTTCTTCGGCTCGGCCCTCACCAACTTCGGCGTGGAGCCCTTCCTGGAGGACTTCCTGCGCATGACCACCCCTCCCCTGCCCCGCATGGCGGGGGACGAACTCATCGACGCCTTCGACGACGGCTTCTCCGCCTTCGTGTTCAAGATCCAGGCGAACATGAACAAAGCCCATCGGGACCGCATCGCGTTCATGCGGGTGGTGTCCGGCCGGTTCGACGCCGACCGGGAGGTCTACCATGTCCAGGGCGGCAAGAAGCTGCGGCTGTCCCGCCCCCAGCAGCTCATGGCGGCGGAGCGGGAGATCATCGAGGAAGCCTACGCCGGGGACATCATCGGCGTGTTCGACCCGGGCATCTTCTCCATCGGGGACACCCTGTGCACCGCCGCCCGCAAGTTCCAGTTCGACCCCATCCCCACCTTCGCCCCGGAGCACTTCCGCCGGGTGCGGCCCCTGGACACCATGAAGCGCAAGCAGTTCCTCAAGGGCATGGAGCAGATCGCCCAGGAGGGCGCCATCCAGATCTTCAAGACCCCGTATTCCGGCATGGAAGAGGTCATCGTGGGCGTGGTGGGCACGCTGCAATTCGACGTGCTGGAATACCGCCTCAAGAACGAGTACGGCGTGGACCTGTACGCGGAGGGGCTCCCCTATGAGTACCTGCGCTGGATGGAGCACGAGGGAGACGAGCCCCTGCGGGCGGAGGACCTCACCCTCCCCGGCGACGCCATGCTGGTGGAGGACTACCGTCAGAACCAGCTCCTGCTGTTCGCGTCCCAGTGGTCCATCCGCTGGACCCAGGAGCGCAACGAGCAGATCTCCCTGTCCGAGTTCGGCGGGGCGAAGTTTTGAACGGAACGCCGACGCGATACACATCTCTGATCGAAAGGAGAACGAAATGAAGCCATATGCGGAAATGACCAAGGAAGAACTGAAGGGCTTGAAGGCCCAGTTGAAAGCCGAGTATAAGGAATATCAGGCAAAGGGTCTGAACTTGAACATGGCCAGAGGGAAGCCCTGCAAGGAGCAGTTGGATCTGTCCATGGGGATGATGGACGTCCTGAGCAGCAACGACGATCTGACCTGCGAGGACGGCACCGACTGCCGGAACTACGGGGTCCTGGACGGGATCAAGGAGGCCAAAGAGCTGATCGGCGACATGATGGAAAACCCCATCGACAGCATCATCATCTATGGGAATTCCAGCTTGAACGTCATGTACGATACCATCTCCCGTTCCATGACCCATGGCGTCATGGGATGTACGCCCTGGTGTAAGCTGGACAAGGTCAAATTCCTGTGCCCCGTTCCAGGTTACGACCGCCATTTCGCCATCACCCAGTATTTTGGCATCGAGATGATCGATGTCCCCATGACGCCCACGGGGCCGGACATGGATCTGGTGGAAAGGCTGGTGGCCTCCGACGAGGCCATCAAGGGCATTTGGTGCGTGCCAAAATACTCCAACCCCCAGGGGATCTCCTATTCGGACGAAACGGTCCGCCGCTTTGCCCGTCTGAAACCGGCGGCGAAGGATTTCCGCATCTACTGGGACAACGCTTACGGCGTACATCATCTGTACGACCACGATCAGGATCATTTGATCGAGATCCTGGCGGAGTGCAAGCGGGCCGGGAACCCGGACCTGGTCTATAAGTTCGCATCTACCTCCAAGATCAGCTTCCCTGGCTCCGGCCTCGCGGCGATCGCCACTTCTCCTAACAACATGGAGGACATCAAGACGCAATTGGCCATCCAGACCATCGGCCACGACAAGGTGAACCAGCTCCGCCACGTGCGGTTCTTCGGGGACATCCATGGCCTGGTGGAGCACATGCGCCGGCACGCGGACATCCTCCGCCCCAAGTTCGAGATCGTGATCGACACCCTGGAAAACGAGCTGGGCGGTCTGGGGATCGGGACGTGGACGACCCCCAAAGGGGGATACTTCATCTCCTTCGACTCTCTTGACGACTGCGCGAAAGAGATCGTGACCAAGGCGAAAAAAGCCGGCGTGATGATGACTGGGGCGGGCGCGACCTATCCCTATGGCCGGGACCCCCACGACAGCAATATCCGGATCGCCCCCACCTATCCCTCCCAGGAGGATCTGCGCACGGCCATGAAGATCTTCGCGCTGTGCGTCAAGCTGGTCTCCATCGACAAGCTTTTGGATGCTGGCGCCGAGGCTTGATCCAGCCCTTTGTATCCCGTGATGCGGCCCATATGAACGACAAACGGTCCCGGGGGGGGCGGGAGGCCCCCGGGCCCGCCATTAAACCGCATTGAGTGGATCCCGGGCGCGGGCCGATTTTGGGGCCCCCCCCGGGCGCGGCCGGAGGGTGGGGGCCCG
>CANRXB010000047.1 GCA_947643715.1 uncultured bacterium | reverse complement strand
CCCCCCAGATCCCCCTCGACGCCATCTTGTCCGACGTCTTGCGCGAGTGGAGGGAACGGCTACAGGAACGTACATGATCGGTCCCATCGGACCTAGACTTTAGAGAAATCGAAGGAGATGTTTGGATATGGACACGCTCCAGGAAACCACGGCCGCGCCAGCGGACACCATCGAAAGTCTCCGGACGATCGTGCAGGCGCTGCCAGACAAGAAACTGTGGAGCAAACGTTTTTCCCAGGCGACCAAAATGTATCTGTTCTCGGTGAAATATACGCCGTCCTTTCAGTCGGACTACCGGATCCCGGCGAACCAGCTCAGGACGCTTTTGATGATGTTCTTCCAACTCGGCAGCATCACGCAGGAACAAGAACAGGCGCTCGCGGATCTCTTATCTTCGGTGGACGACGCCGTGATCGATGGGTTGAAGCTGTCCCGGGGCCGGAAAGCTTTCCTGTTCAGCTTGAAGCATGGCCGGGAGGGGCGCGTGTTCCCGAAAGAGAAGGAAACGGTCAACATCGATTTCATCACGCTGCGCAGGGCCTCGGTGGAGATAGAGGGCAACCTGACTTGGGAGCGCTATGCCGACTCCGGCCAGCCGGAGGTGATCTTCGAGCTGGACGGCGAGACATACCCTGCCGCCGGCGGACAGGAGCGCGCGGAGCACGACACGTTCCTGGACGAAGAGGTCTCCCGGAAGATTGAATTCTTCGTCAGGCTGCCGCTGGAAGCGCTGAATCGGCCCCATGACATCCGCGTCCTTGTGAAAAGGCCCCCGATGGACGCCATACCCAGTGCGATCAGATTCGGAAAATTCGCGCCGCTGTCTAAAGAGCTGAGGCATTGTTATTATGCCAAAAATGGCTGGGTCCTGCGCCACAAACGCGACTGGCTGTCGCTCATACCTGGGGAAGCCACGATATCCGATGAGGTCAGACTATTGAAAGAGCTGTTCACCAGCGGTCTGCACGGAGCAAAAAAGGCTGTGATAGCGCGGCTCATGTACCATGTCCTAAAGCATTTCAAAAAGGCTCCTATCTGGATCTTGATGGACAGAGCAGACCGGGCAGACGATAATGCCGAGGTCCTGCTGGACTACATCATGACCCAGCCAGACGACGGCACGAAGTATTACTTCATGATCAATAAAAACATGCCGGACCATACCCGCCTCAAGAAGAAGTTCAAAGTCGTCCCATACCTGTCTTACCGGCATAAAATGCTGCTGTTGCTGTCCGATTTTGCGATCTCCGGGTATATCCAAGAGGAGATATACAATCCCTTTTTCAATTACAACCACCCCTATCGGGACCTGCTCCAAAGCGTCAACTACGTTTTCCTGGAGCATGGCGTGAAAAAGGACGATATGACGAAAAGCATGTCCCGATACAAAAAAAACATGAAGATGATGGTGTGCTCCGGCATACCCGAATATCGATCCATCCTTGATGGACTGTATGGCTATACGAAAGATCAAGTCGTACTGACAGGGCTCTGCCGCTACGACAGACTATATGATGATAGTAAAAACAACAAAGTCATCGCCGTCATGCCGACTTGGCGCAACTATCTCACACAGGGTACGATGATCCGTTCCGAAGGCAAGTTCCTGCTGAAATCCGACTTTGAAAAAAGCAGTTATTATAAGTTCTATAACGGCCTGCTCACATCCGAGCGTTTGATGGCCGCTTTGAACGAGCATGGATACGAACTCCATTTCGTTCCTCACCCCACGCTGTTCCCCTACGCCGAGCTGTTCCATGCCCAGCATCCTGTCAAGATATGGGGCACGGAAGTAGTGCACAGAGATATCTACGCAAAAAGCAGTCTGCTCATAACCGATTATTCCTCCGTGGCGTTCGACTTCGCGAACCTGTATAAGCCAGTCCTCTATGCTCAGTTCGATACGGACGAGTTCTATGGTTCCAATGGTCATCGCAACATAAGCTATTTCGACTTCGAGCGCGACGGCTTCGGCGAGGTCGTGTCCACGCTGGACGCAACGATCGATAAGATCGTCGAATACATCGAGAACGGATGCGTCATGGCGCCGGTATACCGTCAGCGCGCCGAGTCCTTCTTCCAATATCACGATCACAACAACTGCCAGCGGGTGCTGGAGGCGATACGGCGCACCAACGAAGCCCCTGGGGGGGGGGGTAAACGGGTGATCGGTAAGCTAAAGCGGACCTATTGGCGACTGCGGGACCGCATCGTCCGCCATATCCTCACCAAATGGACCGGCCGGGCCTTCCGCGCGCCGTCCGAACGCGATATCCTGATCACCTGTGACATGCTGCTGGAAGAGAACACCTCCCTACAAGACGGGTTCGAGCTGTTCAAGTACGTCTACGGACAGGATGAGCGGGCGTTGGAGCCTTATTACATCATCAACGAGGGTTCCGAGCACTATGAGCAGCTCCGATCGGTCTACGGCGAGCACATCGTCGGCTATACCGAACGGAGATACGCCCGCTCCCTGCTCCGCCTGATCCGGCTGTTCCGCCATACCAGGTTCATCTGCGGCGGCTACATGATCATGGCGGCCTTGAACATCGGGATCGTTGAGGCCGTCAAGAAAAACCCGGAGGTCTATTATATCTTCCTGCAGCACGGAGTCAATTTCTTCAAGGAGGATTTCATCACCGCGGCGTCCTACAGCTCGTTCAACTTCGACCGAATCATGGTCAGCAACGAGTATGAAAAGGCCCTTTTCATGCGGAAGGGATGTTTCCCTCCGGAACGCATCATCGAAAACGGCCTGCTGCGCTGGGACCTGCTGGCGGCGGACAGCGCCCCGGCCCCCGATAAGACGATCTTCGTCTATTTCACCCACCGGCGCTATCTGCGGGACATGGCCGATATCTCCCGTTCAGTCTATATCCAGACCATCACAGGCTTGCTGCGGCACCCCCGGCTCAAAGCCCTGACCCAGCGGTATGGATACCGCGTGAAGGTGGGCGTCCACCACACCGTGGCCGACCGGTTCGGGCCCGATGTCCTCAGCGGGATCGAGGTCGTGGGCGACGATGAGATCGCCCACGTGAAAAAGGAGGCCGCGCTGCTGATCACCGACTATTCAGCCATGTGCTTCGAGATGTGGTTCCAATACAAGCCGGTCATCTTCCTCCATGTCCCGGACCGCGCCGACTGCCTGCGGTACGGGCACAAGACCGACCTGCCCGATCCCTACCGGGGCAAGGAGGACCTCCTGCCCGGCCGGGTGGAGAGCATCGACGAGTGCCTGGATCGGTTGGAGCGCTGCCTGCGCGACGGCCCCCAGCCCTCCGGGGCGGAGCTCTCGATCATGGAGCGGTCCTTCTACCATCGTTCCGATCTCTGCGCCCGCTTCTATCGTCATCTGCTGGAGCTGCGCGGGGAAAAGAAGGTGCTTTACCATGTCCCGTTCCGCAAGAAGCTGTCTTTCGCCCGCTATTCCGACCTCTATGCGGAGGGGCTCTCCCTGCCAAACAACAGTCACGGCCGCTGGATCGTCAAAAAGAGAGCGGTATTGGGCTTCTATATCCCATCCGTGACAAGGAACGTGTCCATCACACTGACCGCCGCCCCGCTATTGGCCCGCAGGCAATCGAAGCTCAGCGTCGATCTCTATGTCAACGGCCATAAGGCCAAGACGGTCCGCTTCACCCGGCGGGCGGAGCACGTCATATCGCTGCACGTCCCCAAGGCATGGCTGGAAGGGAGCGGATACGTCAAGCTCGGCTTCCGGGTGCACGGGTGCTACCGGCACGATCAGATCGGCGCGATGGACGAGAACGACCGGCGAAGGATCTCCCTGAACCTGAAAACGCTGCGGATCGTCCAGCAGCGGCGAGGCACAGCGGCCAAAGCCTGAGCGGCCCGAACGGAAAAGGATGTTTTCGATGCTAGATAACCTGCGGCAGTATCAGTTCCTGTTTTGGGAGCTTGTCAAGCGAGATTTCAAAAAGAAATATAAACGGACCACCCTCGGGATGGCGTGGAGCGTCCTGTCTCCCCTGCTCACGCTCCTGGTCATGAAGCTGGTGTTCACCCAGTTCTTCGGCCGCACCATGCCCCATTACACCACCTATCTGTTTTGCGGGAACCTGGTGTTCACGTATTTCAAAGACGCCTCTACCCAGGGGATGTCCTCTCTGATCGGCAACGCGAAGATCTTCACGAAGGTCAACGTCCCCAAATACCTGTTCCTGTTTTCCAAAAACGTGCAGACGCTCATCAATTTCGCCCTGACCCTATGCGTTTTCTGCTTGTTCTGCGTGCTCGACGATATCACGTTCACCTGGAGATGGATCTGCCTCGTCTACCCGATCTTCTGCCTGGTGCTGTTCAACATCGGCATCGGCCTGATCTTGTCCGCGCTGTTCGTCTTTTTTCGGGACATCCAGTACCTCTGGTCCGTTTTCACCCAACTGCTGATGTACATGTCGGCCATCTTCTACACCATCGATCAGTATGGCCCCGCTACTCAGCGTCTGTTCCTGCTCAATCCGGTGTATCTGTTCATCCGCTACTTCCGGCAGATCGTGATCGAAGCCGCCGTCCCCACCGTCTGGTCCCATCTGCACATGGCGCTGAACGTGACGATCGCGCTGGCGCTCGGCGCCTGGATGTACAAAAAATACAATACGAAGTTCTTATATTACGTGTGAACCCGGTCTGCGGCCCACCGTCTGCCGGCGGAGATCTCAAGCAGCGGCGTCCCGCCTGCGGCTCTCCCCACCGCCTCTCTTTTAGCCAACTATTTTCCTCCTCCATTCGGAAAAAACCGGCATATCGTGAAAATTTGCCCATGAGACTTGACTTTTTCTGCCGTTTGTATATGATGTGGGTTGTATTTGGGCATAAGAACAGTATCTGTGTTTCCATGAATGGAGGGAAAACATCATGAGAAAAACGAAGATCGTCTGCACCCTCGGCCCCGCTTCCGACAGCGAAGAGGTCATCGAGCAGCTTATTTTATCCGGCATGGACGCCGCCCGTTTCAATTTCTCCCACGGCACACACGAGAGCCACGGCGCTCTGCTCACCCGCTTCAAGCGGGTGAGGGACAGTCTGGGCCGCCCTGTGGCCACCATCCTGGACACCAAAGGGCCTGAGATCCGCATCCGCGCCTTCGGCTGCGGCCATATCGAGCTCCAGGACGGGGAGCGCTTCACCCTCACCACCCGGGACGTGGACGGCGACGCCCACCAGGTGTCCGTCACCTACGCCAACCTCCACCACGAGCTCCAGGTGGGCAACCATGTGCTCATCGACGACGGGCTGGTGGACCTGGAGGTGGAGAAGATCGAAGAGCAGGACGTGGTGTGCCGGGTCGTGACCGGGGGCCCGCTGTCCAACCACAAGAGCATCAACATCCCCGGCGTGTCCATCGCCCTGCCCGCCCTCACGGACAAGGACCGGGAGGACCTGCGCTTCGCCGCCGAGAACGAGTTCGATTTCGTCGCCGCCTCCTTCGTCCGCCGGGCCTCCGACGTGAAAGAGATCCGCGCCGCGCTGGACGAGTGCGGCGGGCAGGACATCCGCATCATCGCCAAGATCGAGAACCGGGAGGGCGTGGAGGACCTGGACGCCATCGTGGACGCCGCCGACGGCATCATGGTGGCCCGGGGCGACCTGGGGGTGGAGATCCCCGCCTATGAAGTGCCCGTGCTCCAAAAGCGGATGATCAAGTCCTCTATCCACAAGGGCCGGATCGTCATCACCGCCACCCAGATGCTGGACTCCATGATCCGCAACCCCCGGCCCACCCGGGCCGAGGTGTCCGACGTGGCCAACGCCGTGTTCGACGGCACGAGCTGCGTCATGCTCTCTGGGGAGACCGCCTCGGGCAAGCACCCGGTGGAGGCCCTCCAGACCATGGTGAGCATCGTGGAGGCCGCCGAAGGCGGCATCGACTACTGGAAGCGGTTCCGCAACGGGGTGTTCGACCACACCTCCAACATCTCCGACGCCATCAGCCACACGAGCTGCCTCACCGCCATGGATCTGGGCGCCACGGCGATCCTGACCGCCACCCAGTCCGGCTACACGGCCCGGATGATCTCCCGTTTCCGTCCCGGGTGCGCCGTGGCCGCGCTCACCACCGAGGAACGGGTGCGGCGGCAGTTGAACGTCTCCTGGGGCGTGGTCCCCTTCCTGTCCGGCACAGTGGACTCCACCGACCGGCTGTTCTCCCTGTGCGTGGACACTGCGCGCAAGGAGGGGCTGGTGCAGTCCGGGGAGACCGTGGTCATCACCGCCGGCGTGCCCCTGAGCAGCAGCGGCACCACCAATCTCATCAAGGCGCAGGTCGTGAAATGACGGTCCGGCGCACGCCGCTCCATACACGACAGCCGACACCGGCGAGAAATCGAACCGTCCCCGGAGGTCCCGTGCAGGGACCCTCCGGGGACGATTTTTGTCTCTATGCCGCCGCAGCGTCAATCCTTGAACAGCTCCGCCGTCCTCACCATCCGCTCGGCGATCTTCACCCCGAAGGGGCAGCGGTCCTCACAGCTCTTGCAGCCGATGCACTCGTCCGCATGGTGCTCCAGGGCCAGATAGTGGGCCTTCACCGCAGCGGGCGCCTCCGGCTGCATAGCGGCCAGATCGTGGTACTTGTTCACCATGGCGATGTCGATATCCACGGGGCAGGGTCTGCAATGGCCGCAGTAGGTACACTCCCCTTGGCCGAAGGTGTGCTTCGGGGCGCCGGCCAGCACGCTGGCGTAGTCCTTGTCCTCATCCGTTGCGGTCTCATAGGCCACGGCCTGTTCCACATGCTCCGGCGTGTCATATCCGGCCATCACCGCCGCCACCGCGGGCCGGGTGAGGCAATAGTGGATGCACTGCACCGGCGTCAGCGCCACGCCGAAGGGGGAACGTCCCGCGTCGAACAGCCGCCCGCCGGCGTAAGGCTTCATCACCGTGATGCCCACGTCATGCTGTTCGCACAGCTTGTACAGCTCCGCCCGGGCGGGGTCGATCCCGCCCAGTCCGGCCTGATATTCGTCCACGAAGTAATCGTCGATGTCGTCCGTGGGCGGCAGCAGGTCGAAAGCGGGGTTGACGCTGAATAGGATCGCCTCCACCAGACCGTGCTCCGCCGCCTTTTTCGCCATGGCGGGGTTGTGGGTGCTCATGCCGATGTGTCGGATCTTCCCCTGGGCCTTCAGTCGCTTCACGTACTCGATGTACGGACCGTCCATGGCCGCGTCCCAGTCGGCCTGCCGATCGACGAAGTGGATCATACCCAGGTCGATGTAGTCGGTCTGGAGCCGGGCCAGCAGGTCCTCGAACGCCGTTTGGCACTGCTCCACGTCCCTGGTGCGGACATACTGCCCGCCCTGCCAGGTGGAGCCGATGTGCCCCTGGATGTACCAGCGCTCCCGGCGGCCCGCCAGGGCCTGTCCCAGACTGGTGCGCACGTTGGGCTCGGACATCCAGCAATCCAGGATGTTGATGCCCAGCTCCTCCGCCCGGTCCAGGACCGCTTTGCATTCCCGGGCGTCGTGCCGCTCCATCCACTCCGCGCCGAACCCGATCTCACTGACCATCAGGCCAGTCTTGCCAAGTCTGCGATATCTCATCATATCCCTCCGATCTTGATCGAACTGTATCCTATCATACCAGCCCGGCGGCCCAAAATCAATGCACGATGCGCGATCTTTCTGAGCAGACCGGCATCCACGGCCGCGTTCCGGCCCTCCTGACGCTCCACTGTACCTGCTTTTTCAGCAGCCCCGCCGCCCTGCTCGATCCCAGCAGGCCCGGCGGGGCGTTCGCTTTGCTCCTATCGGCTCGGCAGATGGACCATGCTCCTGCAAGTCTCGCGGTCCCCGATCGCGTCATACGCCTCCTGCCAGATATTCCTGGGCGAAATGGACCGCCACAGCGCCGTCGGCCACAGCGGTCACGATCTGCCGCAGCGCCTTGGTCCGCACATCGCCCACAGCGAACACGCCGGGGATGTCCGTTCGAGTGGACTCGTCCGCGATGACATGGCCCGCCGAATCCAGGCCGAGCTGTCCCTTCACCAGCTCAGAAGCGGGGCTCCTCCCTATGCTGACGAACACGCCGTCGCACTCCACCGCGCTCTCCTCTCCGGTCACGACGTCCCGCAGCCGGACACCGGACACCGCCGCGTCATAGAGCAGCCCTGTCACCACGCTGTTCCACCGGAACTCCACGTTCCCCGCTTCCATCAAAGGGGCATGGTATATCTTGGTGGCCCGAAGGGTGTTCCTCCGGTGGACGAGGATCACTCGTTCACAGATACGGGACAGGATGAGGGCATCCGCCGCCGCACTGTTGCCGCCGCCGACCACCACCACCCGCTTCCCTTTATAAAACATCCCGTCACAGGCCGCGCAGTAGCTGACGCCGTGCCCCCGCATCTCCTCCTCCCCGGCGATGCCCAACTGCCTGGGCACAGCCCCGGCGGCAAGCACGACGGTCCTGCCATACAGGGCGCCCTGGCTGGTCTCCACCCGCTTGACCTTATCGGACAGCTCCAGGGACAGCGCCTGCGCCGGATATGTCTCGGCCCAGAAACGCTCCGCGCCCTTGCGCATCTTCTCGCCCAGCGTGAAGCCGTCTATGCCCTGATCGAAGCCGGGATAGTTGTCGATCTGCTCCGTGAGGGCCATCTGCCCACCAGCCGACAGCTTTTCCAACACGACCACGTCCAGTCCCGCCCTTGCGGCGTACAGGGCCGCGGTATACCCGCCCGGCCCGCCGCCTATGACGATCATGTCATAGACGTGCTGCGCCCCCTCACCGCGTTCCTGCCGCTGGTGCAGGGTGGCCGCGATGAGCTCCTCCAGCTCCTCTCCGGAACGCGGCACGACGGCCCGGCCGAGGAGCCGTCCTCCGCGATAGAGCATCACCGTGGGGACGAGTTCGATCTTCTCCCGCTCGGCCAGCCCAGGTTCCTTGTCGATATCGATCCGCCCCACCGCCAGCGAGTCCTGATACCGCCGCGCGATCTCCTCCAACGCCGGGGCCAGGCGGCGGCAATAGGTGCACCAGGGCGCCCAAAATTCCACCAAGACAGGCTCGTCTGTCTGAGCGACATACTTTTCATACGCTTCCGCGTTCATATCCATGATCGGCATGGTCACGGCTCCTTTTCCAGTTGCTGTACTCAGTATGTCCCTTTTTCCGCAACTGTTCCGTGAAAAGATCGTCCTTTGCCGTTTCGACCCCGCGAACACCGGCGAAACGCTCCTCCCCCACGACGCGAAAAGGCCCGTGCCGCCTCCCCGGCGGTACGGGCCTTCCCTCTCTCAGACAGCGGATACCTCTGCGCTCCAGCATTTGCACTGCTCGATACGCTTCCCATCGTCCCCCTGCTTCTCATCATAGGCGAACTGACGGAGCAGATCGCACGGGAAGCTGGCGCACTCCCCGCAGTGGCGATGCTCCTTCCCTTCGCAGCAGGACTTCACGGGGCAGTTCTCTCCCCAGAACGGCTTGCTCATATGTACGCATCCGGGGCAATCCATCTGCTCCCGGTAGCCGCACTGGGAGCACAGCAGACCACATCTCGACTCGATCATCTCGACGCCTCCTTTCAGACGTCGATATCCTATCAGAACGAACACGACAGCGATATGTCATGTACCTCGGTATCGTTCCGACATTTTTTCCGCCTGCCGCCGCAGATCCGACCGCAGCTCCTCCGGTTCCAGCGCCTCCACCTGGCCGCCGAAGCTCAAGATCCATTCCCGCATGTTCCGATAGCTCACGAAGTCCCATTCGAACAGCAGCCTTCCGTCCGCTTCCCGCCAGCAGTCCACGCCGTATTCCTCCACGAGCCGGTATTTCTGGCTCTCGTCGAACAGCGCTTTGAGGTGCAGGGTCCCCTCCGAAAAATACCGGTCGAGATCCGGCCCCTGCGCCGGCAGCTCCCGGGGGACGAAGGTGTCCCCGCCTACCTCGAGCTCCCACAGCCGGTCCAGCTTGAACAGGCGGAGATCCTGCCGCTCCAGGCAATGCCCCCACACGTACCAGGACGACCACTTGAACACCAGTTTATACGGCTCGATGGTGCGCTCGCAGACCCCCTTCTCATAGTAATAGCGAAAGGACACGAGCCTCCTGTCCCGTATCGCGCCCTTTATGGCGGCGATCTTTCGTGTGAGCGGCTCCTGATGATGGGAAGCGAGGTCGATCATGAACACGTCTCCGGCGGCAGCGCCCGCCTTCCCGGCGGAGAGCTTCTCCGCCAGCCCTGTGGAGCGAGGGGTCTCCCACACGCTGTCCAACCCCTTCACCCCGGAGAAGATCATCTGGAGCTCCTCCTCCGTCAGCAGCGACCGATCGACCTTGAACCCCTCCGCGATGGAGATGCCGCCGCCATATCCCTGCACCGTGACCAGCGGGATACCGGCCCGACAGATGTCCTCGATGTCTCTGTTGATGGTCCGCCGCGACACCTCGAACCGCTCCGCCAGCTCAGGGGCGGTGATCTTGTCCTGCCGGAGCAGCAGCGTGATGATCCCGATCAGACGGTCGATCTTCATGCCGGCCCCCCTTTCCGCAGCTTCGGGCCGTCACTTCAGGCGCAGGCTGGGCCGGACCGTCCGGCTGAGCATGGCCGCCGCTTCACAGCGCAGGACGGATCCCTCCGGATCGAAGCGGCCTTCGCCTTTGCCGGTGAGCACTCCAGCCCTGGCCAGCGTCATGATGGCATCGTCATAGGGGCCAAAATCGCCCACATCGGAAAACGCCACGTTCGAATCGACGGCCTCCAGCGCCTCCTCCGGCACGGCGCAGGACAGCAGCCACGCCATCTGCGCCCGGGTAGCGGGCTCGTCATAGCTCCCAATCATATCGTTGGACAGCATCTTGTGGTCCAGTGCGTAATCCACATAGGGCTGATACCACGCGCCGCCCTTGGCCGTGAAGCTGGTCCCCTCATCGTAATAGATGTCCCGCACCCGGGTGGCTACCGTGATCGCCTCCGCCACGGTGATGGTCTCGTTGGGTGCAAAGACAGAGGTGGACTTCCCCTTCATCAGCCCCAGCTCGAAGGCCGTTTTCACGTTGGCCGCGAACCAATCCCCCTGCTTCACGTCGGAGAACTGTCCGGCCTCATAAACGGCCGTCGAGGTGAAATTGTCGAGCCCCACGCTGTCTCCGGCGGAGACGTAGTACCCGCCTCCCAAGCGGGTCAGCTCCAGTCCGCCCCCCTCCTGCTTCGGGGACAGCATCCACAGGCTCCCGTCCCGCTCGATGGCCAGGCTGTCCACCTCGCCCCGGGCGGCATAGGCCACATCGTCCATCACGTACCGGAACTCAGACCGGGGCCCGCCCCCGCCCATGCGCGCCGGTCCGCCCGCATAATGATACCAAAGCGCGCCTGTGTTCTGGATGGCCAGCCCACGGCCGCACCATACCACACTGCTCAGCTCAGACTGCGGCTCTCCCACCGCGCCGGTGCCATAGTCCACGTTCCAGGAGACCACATGGCCGGTGGGCACCCCCTCGTCCATCACCAACGCCATGTCGTGACTGGTCACCTGGAGCACACCGGACAGCTCCAGCAGTTTGTGCGGCTTCCGGCCGTCCGAGGTCAGTCCCCAGCCCCACAGCTCGTGGCCGGCGGTGACCGCATAGCCGCCGTAGGCGGTGACGTCCGCCCAGATCACGTCCTCCATCACCTGGACCAGATAGCTGCCGGTCTCCTCCAGCCAGGGTGCGCCGAAGCTGCCCATGCCGTTGACCCACAACGTGCCGTCCCGCTTCAGGATGAGGGAGTGGTTCTGACCGGCCGCAGCCATGGCCACACCGTCCATCACCTTCACCGGCTCCATCGGGTCCTTCTCCATGTCCGCCCGCACCCCGGGGACCGTGTCGTTGAACTGGGCGGAGTTGATGGCCCACAGGCTTCCGGCGCTGTCTACCGCCAGTACGGCTCCCCGTCCACTGGTGTATACCGCCACAGCATCGGGCATCAGCTCCCGCGCCTTCTCAAAGGGGACCTCCTCCCCGAAGCCGCCGAACTCCTGGATCCCCCAGGAGACGAGCACGCCGTCAGCGCGGATGGCATAGTAGTCCTGATATCCCACCGCCAACGGGGCCTTGCGCGTGGGTACCGCCAGGGGCTCCTGCGCCGCCCAGGCAGTGAGGGCACTGGGGGGCGCCACAAAAGCGGCGAGGACGCACACGGCGCACAGCGCCGCCAAAAGCGTGGGCAGTATGCCAGATCGTTTTTTCATAAGGGATCCCTCCACATCTATAGATCGATCGGGTCACGGAAGCTATCCGGCTAGATCACCTTGAGTCTATCACAATAGACCAGCGATGTCAATCCCTAAAACGGCGATGCGCCGGGGCCGCGAAAAGCCCCGGCACACCGCCGTTCCCGCGCTATGCCTCAGCGGAGGTCACTCCCTGCTGGCAGACGACCACTGATAGGGCTGGTCCAGCGCCCAGGACAGCCCCAGGACCGGCAGCTCCAGCGGCTCCTCCCCCTCCATGTAGTACCAGATATCCAGCGCGTCCGGGTCGCCGGCTTCGCCGGTGAAGCCCATTTGCAGCGTCTTTTGGATGCTGTCCAAGATCGTCTCCGCGAGCTGTTCCGCATCGTACATATGGAACTCGTCCTTCTGCGGGTCGGGCGGCCCAACGAACAGGGAGGAGCTGCCGGACAGGCATACGCTCATGCCCCCCTTGCCGGATGTGACCGGCTGTGCCAGCGTCAGATCCCAGCCCGTCAGCTCCGCGATGCCCTGGATCAGCAGCTCCGGGGCCAGTTCTCCCTCATAGTCCAAAGGATACTCCGCGAAGCCGGCGGCTTTCGTGCCGATGTACAGCGTCGCGGTATGCCCGCCGGCGGGAGCGTCCGGCGTTTCAGGAACGTCCGGCGTTTCAGGGGTGGCCGCGGCCGGCGGGGCCGTCACCGGGCCGGACTGCGTCGGTCCGCTGTCCTGGGGCGCGGCAGGCGCGCCGCATCCGGCCAGCGCCACGCAGAGCATCATCGCCAAAAGATAGCCCCATCTTTTCATATCCATCCTCCATTCCTTTCCGGGCAGGCCCTTGCTCCGCGCCCGCCCTGATAGATCATACCAGTCAGGCGGGCAGATCTCAAGCTTTTTCTGGCAGATCGCACCGGTGCGGGCCCGCGTCCGCCCGGTCGGACATGGCACAGGAACGCTTCTCGCCCTCCCCAGTATGGCCGCAAAGAAAAGGGTGGTAATTTTTCCAAAAAGGTGGTAGATTATAGGGGAAGCTTCGCCCGGGCACGGTCCGTCCCGGGCCATAAGGAGGAACGATAACATGGGGACCATGAACGGCAAGACCGTCATCATCACCGGTGGCGGCAAAGGCGGCGGGATCGGCTACGGCATCTCCACCGCGTTCGCGAAGGAGGGCGCCAATCTGGTGATCACCGGGCGCAACATCAAAAAGATGGAGGACGCCAAAGAGGAGCTGGAGCGTCTGTACGGCGTGAAGGTGCTGTGGATCCAGGCGGACGGCGGCGTGGAGGAGCAGGTCAAGCACGTCATCGACGAGACCGTCAAGACCTTCGGCCGCATCGATGCGGTGATCAACAACGCTCAGAATTCCGCCTCCGGCGTCATGCTAGTGGACCATACCAAGGAGGACTTCGACAAGGCCATCTACTCCGGGCTGTACGCGGCATTCTTTTATATGAAATACGCCCATCCTTACCTGAAAGAGACCAAGGGCTCCGTAGTCAACTTCGCCTCCGGCGCGGGCCTGTTCGGCCGCACGGCGCAATCCTCTTACGCCGCGGCCAAGGAGGGCATCCGCGGCATGACCCGCGTGGCCGCCACGGAATGGGGCCCCGACGGGATCAACTGCAACATCATCTGCCCCCTGGTCATGACCGACCAGCTCGCCAAATGGAAGGAAGCCTACCCGGAGGCTTACGCCAAGACCATCTCCGGCATCCCTGCCGGGCGGTTCGGCGACCCCGAGAAGGACATCGGCCGCACCTGCGTGTTCCTGTGCAGCGAGGACGCCAAATATATCTCCGGTGAGACCATCACCATGCAGGGCGGCAGCGGCCTGCGCCCGTAAGACGCCGGCAGGCACGCTCCTGCGCCCGGCTTTCCACACGATCGACAGGCCAGGGACCTTTCGATCCCACCGAGACACGACGCCGTAAGGCGGACAATAAGAATGGAGATGAGCGGACATGTTCAATTTCTTCAAAAAGAAAGATGCGGCCACGCTGGAGGACAGGCTGGAGGACTGCCTGAAAAAGAACGATCACGCCGGACTGGCCAAGACCTGCTATGAGATCGGCAAGGACGCCATGGAGGCGGGCGACCAGGGCAAGGCCATGCTTTGGCTGAGCCGGGCGGACACCATCTACAGCGCCCAGGACGATGTGTACGAGGCCGTGGGGGAAAAGATCGTCGATGATTGCTCCGACCGGATCGGCCAACTGGAGGAGGCCCCCCTGCTGTCCAACCAGATCGTAGAGCAGATCGAAGAAAAGACGCAGGACATGGACGACGCTCAGGTGCGGGTGTGGTCGCTGCTCACCATGGCCCGCCTGTCCCCCCTGGGGACCAGGCTCAGCGCCCTGCCCGGCTGCGGGGTGCTGGGCGCGCTGGACCGGTGCGTGGATCTGGTCGTGAAGTCCTTCCAGGAGGCCATCACCCAAGAGGAGTTCGACTTCATCAAGGCCGTGTGCGGCGACCTCTACGATCTGAGCGATTCCGAGGCGTTCTACGCCGGCGGCGAGGTCCCCACGGCGGGGGCCCCCTTCCAGGTGTTCGACCTGAACGGCATGACCACGCTGCTGGGCCTGGAGGGTTTCCTGGACGGCCAGCTCCGGTGCCTCACCGGCGACCCCATGCAGGACGACGGCGGGCTCATCCCCTGCGGCCTGCTGCCGGACCACTGGCAGCGCACCGTGGGCGGCGACATCCGGGAGGTCCCCCAGGTCAAGGCGGAGCTGGAACGCATCTGGAGCGACTATGAGTTCGTCCGCTCCGGCCCCACCTGGGGCGCTGTGGCCCAACGGATCGAGGGCTACAAGGCCCTGGACATCCTCAGCGCATGATCTGACGCAACGCAAAGACGCCGCCTGCGGGGCTCCCCGCAGGCGGCGTCCTGCCGTCAGGACAGCTCGTGCAGCCCGTCCGGCCGCAGCTCCAGCACCCTGGTGCACACCTGTTCCAGATACGTCCTGTCATGGGACACGCTGACGATCGCTCCCGGGTGCTCGGCCAGCACCTGACGGATCACCGGCGCGGACAGGGGCGAGAAGTTCCGCGTGGGCTCATCCAGCACCAGCACGTTCGCTCCGCCCAGCACCATGGACAGGAACAGCAGCTTGGCCCGCTGGCCTCCGGACAGCCCCGCCGCAGGATGCTCCATCTCCTCCGCCTTATACCGCATGCTGCCCAGCAGGGTGCGGGCCCTCGTCACGTCCTCCCGGCGGCCCGACGGGGCCAGGAGCTCCACCGGGGTCTTGCCGCCCAGCAGCAGGTCGCTGTAATCCTGGGGCATATAGGCCGCGCGCAGATCCGTCCGGGCCAGCAGCTCCTCCGCCACCAGCTTCAGCAGGGTGGATTTCCCCGCCCCGTTCGGTCCTACGATGCCGATCTTCTCCGGGCCCGTCACCCACAACCGCAGCCCCTGGGCCAGCGCCCGCTCCCCAGCGGCGAGCTGGGGCAGATCCAGCCGCAGCACCGTCTTGCCCGCCGGGAGCGCGCAGCGGCCCTGGTCGAAAGCGGTGAGGATGGCCTCCTCCCATTCGGGCATGGCCGTCATGTCCTCCTTTTCCCGCTCGAACCGCCGGCCCATGGACAACACCGCGTGCATCTTCTTTTTTAGCAGCCGTGCGCCGGCAGGATCCCGCCGTGTGATGGTGGCCTGCCGGTAGTCCACCTTGTCCCGGATCTGCCGGAACTGCTCCATCTTCGCGTCGAACTGCGCCCGCTCCTTCCGGGCCACCTGTTCCTGGTGGGCGAAGCCCGCTCTCCTCTGCTCCACATACTGCTCGTACCCGATCCGGGCCGTGGTGCACCTGGGGACGGTCCGCCGCCGCAGGCGCTCCAGATGGATGACGACATTGGC
Source organism: uncultured bacterium (assembly GCA_947643715.1). Taxonomy (GTDB): domain Bacteria; phylum Bacillota; class Clostridia; order Oscillospirales; family Oscillospiraceae; genus Enterenecus. The sequence continues at coordinate 4,700 of CANRXB010000047.1, read as the reverse complement.
CGTCCGGCGCAGGAGGGCCTCGTCATGGGAGATATACAGCACGGGGACCTGGCAGTCCAGCAGGAAGCCCTCCAGCCACTCCAAGGTGGCCAGATCCAGGTCGTTGGACGGCTCGTCCAGCAGCAGCACGTCCGGCCCGTCCAACAGCAGCAGGGCCAAGCGCAGCTTCACCCGTTCGCCGCCGGACAGCGTACCCACTGCCCGGTCGTCCCAAAACACCCCGCTGTCCAGCCCCAGCCGCCGGGCGGCGCGGTCCAGATCCCCGGGCCCCGCGTCTCCGAACGCGGGGACGGACTGGCAAAACTCCCACACAGGCAGGGCCAGCTCTTCCTGTGTGAGCTCCTGGGCCAGATAGCCTTTGCGCAGGCCCTTGTCCACGATCTCCCCTGTCCATTCGGCATAGGGCTCCACCAGCGCGGGATCGTACAGCAGCTTGAGCACGGTGGATTTCCCGTTGCCCTCCTCGCCGATGATGGCGGCCCGGTCGCCGGGGCCCAGCGTGAAGCTCAGCCCGTCCACCAGGGCAGTCAAGTCTTTTTTATGGGCGATGGCGAGATCTTTCACCTGTAACATACGCATCCGCTCCTTTCCACACAAAAAACCGCCTTCCATGACGGAAAGCGGTCTGCATGACGAAAAGGCAGGGACACAGATGTCCCTGGTCAGCAAGCCGTCCTTCACGCCATGAAAGTCCAGGCCCATAGTCCATGGGCCACGACCTTTCGATCTCATAGCTTGAAGTTCGACTCACTTGCGCATCTTTTCACCCTTTTCAGTTTGATTGTGACGAGTATAACAGACTTTGAGCGGGATGTCAACCCACAAGAGTGTCGCCGCCTGAAAACACGGACGATCTCGCAACGCGGACGGGATCGATGCCGGAACCGATCGTATGCTCGACGCGGAAGACTTGGATCCATGGTTCGATCATGCTATTTCGATGAAATAATCGGCATACATATCCCAAAAGCTGATTTTACAACGGTACGCTGATGAACATTTTTTCCTGAACACCCGCTTTTTCGTGGATGATGGATTTTCCGGGGTCAGCTTCGAGCGCGAGGGGCTTCAAACCATGCTCCGTGAAGTTGAGGCCGGAAATGTGGCGACGGGGAAGTTCCCTATGGGTATATCGCAGACCCGAACGACCACAATCATCTTATTCCCGACCCGGAAACGGCCCATATTGTCAAGCAGATTTTCGCCATGTATGTGCGGGGCGACCGTATGTGCGAAATCCAAAACTGGCTGCGGGATAATGAGATTTTGACGGTCGGAGAATTGCGCTACCGTCGGACAGGAAGAACACAGCATCCACGCCCCCAACTGAACGCCTGGTACAACTGGCCGGGCAAAACACTTTATGACATTCTTACCCGGCAGGAGTATTTGGGACATACCATCACGGCGAAAACCTACAAGGTGTCCTACAAGTCTAAAAAGACACAGAAAAATCCAGAGGACAAGCGGTATTTCTTTCCCAACACTCACGAACCGTTGGTTGACGAGGAAACCTTTGCCCTTGCCCAAAAACGTATCGCCACCCGTCACCGGCCTACCAAGTCCGATGAAATCGACCTATTCTCCGGGCTGCTGTTTTGCGGGGACTGCGGTTACAAAATGTATCTCCAAAAGGGCGCCGGAACGCCGGAGAGGAAGCACGCCTACACCTGCGGCAACTACCGCAACCGGGCCAGAAACGATTTTCTCTGCACAACGCATTACATCCGCAAAAGTGTCTTGAAAGAACTTGTCCTTGCCGATTTACAGCGGGTTTTGGCCTATGTGAAAGAGCATGAGCAGGAGTTTGTCCGTACTGCCGCCGAGTGTGGGGAGCAGGCCGCGAAAAAGGCCCTTGCCCAGCAGCGGAAAGAACTGGACAAGGCAGAACGCCGGATGGATGAACTCAATCTGTTGTTCCGCAAACTTTATGAGGACATGGCCTTAGGCCGCTTGTCGAATGAGCAGTTTGCGCTTCTGACCTCCGGCTATGAGGACGAGAAAGCGGCACTGACGAAGCGGGCAGTGGAACTGCGGAAAGAGATCGACACCGCCGCCGAGCGTGGGACGGATGTGAAGCGGTTTGTTGCCCTGGTGCGCCGGTACTCGGAGATCAGCGAACTGACCTATGAGAACGTCCATGAGTTTATCGACCGCATTTTAGTCCATGAGCTGGACAGGGAAACGAACACCCGGAAAATCGAAATCTTTTACAGCTTCGTGGGCAAGGTGGACAGCGGCGAGGAACCGACGGAAAGCATATCCTATTTCCGGCAGATTGGCGCTGATGTCAAGAGTTTTGCCGTCTGATAATACAAAATGCTGGGGTAAGACAGCGCACCATCTTTTATGGTTACGCTATCTTACCCCAGCAAAATTTGCCCCTGTGTAGCCGTCATCTGCGTAGCAGCGTGTGTTGGTGAAACGGTGTTCTTTTGCGTATTTGGTAAGCAATTTCTTTTGAAATGTAATGTATAAAGGGTGGTTTCACCACCGAATACATTACATGGCTGGCGGTTCATTTGTGGCAAAATGACGCAGGCTGGAAAGGCTGTAATCGATCAGCAGGAGGGAACCGAAGCGGGAGCGCCTGGGGATGACCTGGGCGCTCCGTTCTCTTTGTCGGCCCTCTGGGGGGGCTCCGCCGGGGGGCCTTCCCTGCTGGTATACCAAGCAGACGCCAACGGCGGCTTGTGCATCGGACGTAGCTGCGCCAATCACCGGGGGCTTGGGGGCCTTCGGCCACCAACAAGCGGCACAGGGTATATACCTGTGCATTGCTTGCCCACTACTATCAGCCCTTATAAATGCGGGTTGTAAGTTGCCAGTATTGTTGCTATACTTTGCTTATATCAATTGACAAATCATAGAAAGCAGGTGTTGACGTGATTATATATAATGTGGGAAATAGAGTAATGAATACTTATATTTATCATGCTCCCAAAGGCTACGTGATGATTGATACGGGATATGAGCACAGCCTGAAAAACGTTGAGAGAAGATCGTATAGGCACGGCATAGTATTGTCTGATATCAAATATGTTTTTCTAACTCATGCACATGATGACCATGCGGGATTCCTAAATGAATTACTGTGGAAATACCCAGATATGAAAGTTATCATACATAGTCGTGCTATGCCCACTCTTCTAAGAGGGCAAAATTCATTTATCGGTGGCTGCAGCAGTTTGATCGCATTGGCTTTTTGTAAGTTTATGGGACTGATCGGCAAAAGGAAGCATCTTTTTCCTGTAATCGAACAGCAAAATATTGGAAAATTTGTTAAAATATCACCAAAAAACTTATCGTCTTTAGAAGCAATATTGCAGGGGAAGATTCTGCTTACACCAGGACATACTTCAGACTCTATTTCCCTCAAAATAGACAATAAAATCTTTTGTGGTGATGCCGCAATGAACGGCATACCGAGTATCAAAAGAGTTACCATATGGATAGAAGATAAAAACGCCTATCAAAATTCGTGGAATATAATGACTAATGAAAAAGCTGATTGGATTTATCCTGCACATGGGAAACCCTTTAAGCGAGACGACTTGGAAAAGTTTGTAAATTATATTCCTAAGATCAGACTTTACGAATTGAAATAATCTGTGCAAATTTTGACTTATCGGGGGAACTTCCTCTTTTGGGTAAAATCACCCTTGACAAATGTTCTCTTGATTTTGGATGCTCTCGCTCTCCCCAGCCTGCATATCCTCTTGGCTCAACCTGCAATAGAGGGCGGTGATTTTGCCTGCCTGCAACATGGTAGTCCTCCTTTCCGGCGGCAGGCAAGCATGGTTATGTACTGATGCCATTTTACCATAGACCGCCGCCTGTGTCAGCTCAAAAGTTCACTGTTTGTCGAATATTCTGCTCTGCTCCAAGTCCTTTTTGATGAGTTTTCGGATTTTCCTGTCCAGGCTGTCCGTGGCCCGGTCGCTGGATGAAGCACAGACAAGATAGGTCGTTTTGCCGATCTGATGTTTCGTTGTGGTGACTTCAACCCGATTTTTCGGCAAAGATGTTCCCCCTTTCCAAAACGCAGGACAAGGCCCGCAGGCGGGAGAAACAGGGAAAGGGTAAGCTGTTCCTCCCGCTGGGGCCGGTTATCAGTTCACGCCGAGAATGGCGCGGATGAGCTTGTTTTCCAGACGGCTTTTCATGTACTCGTCCAGGCGGGCATGGGGACAGCCGCTTTCGTCGTAGACTGTCCGGGTGCAGAGCTTGTTTATGTAGCCCTCGTAGTACCGCAAGACCTGCTCCACAGCGTCGGCGTCTCCGGCACGGGCCGCGTCGCTCACCGCCAGCGGCAACAGCTCACGACCTTTGTAGTTATGGCGCTTCATGGCTCTAACCTCCTTTCCTCGCTGTCAGCTTTGTCCGCAAGACTTTCAGCGATTTTGTTCTGCGCCGCTGGACGGCACTCCGGGACAGTCCCAGGGCTTCGCCGATCTCACTGTCTGTCAAATCCAGTACCAAGCGCAAAATCAAAATGCTTTGCTCCTGCTCCGGCAGACTGGCAAAGGCGTCGGCCACTTGTTGGCTTCTGATTGGCAGGTCGTACCCGCAGTACGAAAACACATAGCTGTCGCTGGGGTAACTGTCCGCCGAACACAGCTTGTCCATCGCCGTCTGGGGCAGACGCTCCAAGGACGTTTCCCGGCTGGCCCGCCGCTTCATTTCCCGGATGTAGTCGA
>CANRXB010000046.1 GCA_947643715.1 uncultured bacterium | reverse complement strand
TTCCTGGTGGCGGCGCTGGCCTGCCTGACCACCATGACCCGGATGGTGGAGGAGCAGCGCACCCAGATCGGCGCGCTGAAGGCCATGGGCTTCTCCCGGCTGTCCATCTCGAAAAAATACATCGGCTATGCCTTTTCCGCCAGCCTTCTGGGGGGCATTCTGGGCCTGCTGATAGGGTGTACCCTGATCCCACTGGTGATCGCCAACGCGTTCAATATCATGTACGCGATCCCCGACCTGGAGTTCAAGCCTCAGACCGGACTGTATGTGTGGTCGGTGCTCGCGGCGGTGGCCTGTACCACCGGGGCGGCGCTGTGGGCCTGCCTTTCCACCCTCATCGACACTCCCGCCAACCTCATGCGCCCCCGGGCCCCCAAGGCGGGCAAGCGGGTGTTCCTGGAGCGGGTGCGGCCCATCTGGAAGCGGCTCACCTTCACCTGGAAGGTGACCATGCGCAACCTGTTCCGCTATCAGCGGCGGTTCTGGATGACGGTGATCGGCATCGGCGGCTGCACCGCCCTCATCGTCACCGGATTCGGGCTGCATGAATCCATCTTCTCCATCCTGGACCAGCAGTTCGACCACGTGTTCCTCTATGACGCCACGCTGGGCCTGGACGCGGACGCCGGGGCCGAGCGGTTTGCGGCGGTGGAGGACTATCTCGAACGAAGCCCCTGGGTGGAGGACCATCTGTTCACCAGCCAGGAGATGGTGGAGGTGTCCGGCGATGGCCCTGCCCAGGACGCGTACCTGTTCGCCGTGGAGGACCAGGAGCGGTTCGGCCAATTCATCCAGCTCGGCCACCGCACGGACGGCGGAGCGGTGGTCCTCCCTGACGACGGGGTGGTCCTCACGGAGAAGCTGGCCGAGCTGCTGGACGTGGCCGTCGGCGACACCATCGTCCTGGACAAAGACGGACGGGTGGAGGCTCGGGTGGCGGACATCGCGGAGAACTATGTCTATCACTATGTATACCTCTCCGAGAGCTGCTACCGGGAGCTGTTCGGCCAGGGAGCGGAGCAGGACGCTGTGCTCCTGCGCTATACGGACGGGGCGGGGGAGGCGGAGTCGGACGCCGTGTCCGCCGACCTGATGGCCATGGACGGGGTGAACTCCTATTCCTACATCGCCACCCTGCGGGACAACTTCACCGACAGCATGGAAGCGATCGACTATGCGGTGGTCATCATCATCACGGCGGCAGCGGCGCTGGCTTTCGTCGTGCTGTACAACCTCACCAACATCAATATCACCGAGCGTGTCCGGGAGCTGGCCACGCTGAAGGTGCTGGGCTTCTTCGACAAGGAGATCACGGCCTACGTCTACCGGGAGAACTTGTTCCTCACCTTGTTCGGCATCCTGCTGGGACTGGGGCTGGGCCGGACGCTCCATGCCTGGATGGTGCTGACCGTGGAGGTGGACATGGTGATGTTCGGCAGGACCGCCCCTGCCTATGCCTATTGGCTGGCGGCGGCCCTCACAGTGGTGTTCTCCATAGCGGTGAACGTCGCCGCTCACTTCAAGCTGAAAAAGGTGGACATGGTGGAGAGCCTGAAGACCGTAGAATGAAACGAACGAGGACGGCCCCCGGCTTTGCCGGGGGCCGTCCTCGTCCTATGCTGCCGCGCCCGCCTGGGGCGGGCCTATCCCTCCAGCGCGGCCTCCTCCGCCTCGATCGCCCGGAACCGGGGCATGATGCCGATCTTGTCCGGAGTGTGGACGGGGAGCTGGTAGATGTCGTGGCCCGGGAACTGGTTGCCCTCCACCAGACAAGGGCCGTCCGGCGTGAAGCACACGTCCCACCCGACATAGCCCACTTCCGGCACGACCTGGGCGGCCTGCTGCACCAGCGCCCGGGCCTTGTCCCAGTCCGGGAAGGCGAAGCCCTGGATCCGGGCCCCGGTGGCCGGGTGGTCCGCGTACAGGTTCTTCTGCTTGTCCAAGGCGCGGTCGGTCACCACGCCCGTCTCCGGATCCATGGGGGCCACCATGCCGCCGCTGTTGAAATTGTCCACATACTTGCCGTTGCCGATGCGGAACATGGCGGTGACCAGATAGACCTTGCCGCTCTTGCCCCGGATCGTCACCATGCGCACCGTGTTGATGGCCCCGGGGTAGATCGCCGCCACCGCCGGGTGCTGCACGATGACCTCCTCCAGCTCCAGCAGGGGCGCACGCTCCAACAGGTGGGCGTACAGCGCGTCCAGCGAGGGGAAGTCCGCCGCGTCCAGCTTCTCGATGCCCCACCCGCAGCTCCCCTGGGAGGGCTTGGCCATGAACACGGGATGCCGGGCCAGGAACGCCATCACCTCGTCCCGGTCCTCCCCGGTCACCGGGACCCACTCCCGGTGGAGGAAAGAGGCGAAACGGGCATTGAAACGGATCTTGTCGCCCAGCTCGTCCATATGGGCCTTGTCGTTGTACTTCGCTACGATCTCGTTGTTCCGCCCCCGGGTCAGATAGGTGTCACGCTGCTCCGGCGTGAGATCGTACATCTCGAACAGGTCGTAGTCCATATAGCCCGCGCCGTATGCCACCGCGCAGTCCTTCATGTCCCGGAAGATGGCCAGCCGGGAGCGGCCCGTCTTTCGGTGGATCGAGCCGATCTTGTCCAGCATGGCCTTATAGTCCATGCGCAGCGCGCGTTGGATCAGATATCTCAGCTTTCCCATAGGGACCTCCCCGGCGTTCAGCCGCACGTACCGATGATAGCGGATATCGTACCACATCCCGGTGGAAAACGCAATGCTCCCGACGCCCCTTGACAAAGAAGAAGATCTATTGTAAACTAGATATCGTATTTTAGTTTACGATTGGAGGACATCTTTATGACGACGAGGACCTTGTCCGATACCCGGCGGCTGGCCGCGTGCGCCGTGATGGCGGCTGCGATCTGCGTGATCGCCCCCATCTCCATCCCCTATGGGGCCATCTCCATCACCGGAGGGACCCTGGCCATCTACCTGGCCGCCTACCTGCTGGGCGGCGTCTGGGGGAGCGCCGCGACCCTGGTCTATCTGCTGGTCGGCTTCGTGGGCGCGCCCGTGTTCAGCAACTACATGGGCGGCGCGGCCCGGCTGCTGGGCCCCACCGGCGGCTATCTGGTGGGCTACCTGCCCATGGCCTTCCTGGCCGGGACGGTGGTGAGCTGGTCCCTGCGCCGCTTCGGCGGACAGGGGAAGCGGGGGGCCGTGCTCGCCGCTGCCGTGCAGCTCCTGGGGCTGGCGGCGGCCACCGCTGTGCTCTACGCCTTCGGCACCGCGTGGTACTGCTTCCAGGCCAAGGTCACCGTGGCCGAGGCGCTGGCGGTCTGCGTGATCCGCTTCATCCCCTTCGACCTGGCCAAGATGGCCGCGGCCCTGGCCATCGGCGCCCCCATCCGGAACAGGCTGGATCGGGCGGGCCTGCTTTGAAAAATGAGAGGAGTTCCTGTCCTCTCAAAAAAAACACGCCGGCCGCGCCGCCGGCCCGACAGGATATACTATAAAAAGACAAGATACGATACATCGTCGGATCGTGCCGAGTTCGCCCGCAGTCGTACCATTTCAGGCAACGTCTGGCTATATTACAGTTGTGTTACACTTGGGCTTGACCCATTGACTTTTACCTCCCGGCGCTGTTATAATGGCCCCAGCCTGATGAGAGACAACGAAGCGCGAGAGGATGGACCATCCTTGGTCGATGCTTCAAAAGGTCTCCAAAAACGGCGAAATATAAAAAGGAGGAAACAAATCCAATGAGAAATCTGAAGAAGTTTCTCGCGCTGGTCTTGGCTATGATCATGGCTATGTCCCTGATGGTCACCGCCAATGCCGCTGGTAACTACTCGGATATGGCCGACGTCACCCCGCAGTTCGTGGAAGCCGTCGACGTCCTGTCCGGTATGAAGGTCTTCCAGGGCGACGAGAAGGGCTTCCGCCCCGGCGACAGCATCACCCGTGCTGAGGTGGCTACCATCGTGTACCGCCTGGCCACCGGCGACGCCACCGGCGAGCGTGAGAAGCTGTACTCCACCTATGGCAACTTCGCCGATGTGAAGCCCGATGACTGGTTCGCCGGTGCTGTTGGCTACTGCGCCAACGCCGGCTACATCAAGGGCAAGACCCCCACCACCTTCGCTCCCTATGAGAAGGTGACCGGCTACGAGGCCCTGGCCATGATCCTGCGCGCCGTGGGCTACGACAAGAACGGCGAGTTCACCGGCGCTACCTGGGAGACCAACGTGGCTTCCCTGGCTACTCAGCTCGAACTGGTGAAGAACATCAACGCCACCCGTTATGCGGGCACCCTGCACGCTGCCGCCCGCCGCGACGTGGTCGCTGAGCTGCTGTTCCAGTCCGCTCTGATCCCCACCGTGACCTACACCCCCGCGTTCGGCTATCAGACCGGTAACATCTCCTCTGGTGTGGACACCCGCACCCTGGGCTACAAGTACTACGGTCTGGCCGACGCCACCCGCGTCATCCTGGGCAACCAGGCCACCGGCGAGTACGGCGTGACCAAGCTGGGCAACCTGGCCGGCGAGAAGCGCGTTGACTACAACCCCAACTACGGCGGCACTCAGGACAACCTGGTGTTCAACTGGACCGAGTACACCTACCCCGGCGTCCAGCTTGGCACTACTCCTGCGGGCGCTAAGGTCTACGCTCCCGAGGGCATCTCTCTGAACTACACCACCGGTCTGGATCTGTTCGGCCACAAGGTCAAGGTGTGGTATGACGCCCGCGGCAATGGCGCCCACAACGTGTACGATCTGAAGGACAAGGCCGTCTCCTCTGCCATCGTTGGCGGTACTGCTGACGGCATCAACCTGAGCGACACCACTCAGGTTGACTTCGTGGGTTCCTCCCTGCAGAAGGCTGGCTTCTACATCTGGGGCAGCTACTTCTACAGCGACAGCTTCTCCCGTATCGAGGGCAGTGCGGATAACACCGCTATCACCGAGGATACCAGCGCTGGCGAGGCTCAGGAGCGGTTTACTGCAGGCGGCTATACCCTGACCGCTTATCCCTCCAGGGTCTGGAAGGCCATCAACAACGGCAGCGGCCTGGACGTGCTGATCAATGTGAACTGCGAAGTGGCTGAGATCAGCGAGAAGGACGACGTCTCCGCCAACAAGACCATCGAGCTGCGTGAGAGCCGCTTCGGCGGTGCGGCTGCTGACAACAGCAGCGTCAACGGCACCATCGCTCAGAACACCGTGCAGCCTGCCGCCGCTATGGTGCTGGGCAACACCGTGATCGCCACTCAGGTCACTCGTCGGACCAACAGCAACTGGACTAGCGTCTACTGGCTGGACACCCCCACCAAGACCGTCACCGGCAACATCATTTCTTATGATCCCATCACCGGCGCGATCACCATGGAGGGCGGCACCAACTACAAGCGCACCATCATCTGGAACGACGCTCTGATGTCCGGTCTCGAGACCTACAATCCCAAGAACCTCACCGACGGTTCCGGCACCACGATGCCTTACGGTCAGTACACCGTCACTCTGGACACCCAGGGCAACTGGCTGCGTGCTGAGCGTGCCTACAACAACAACTTCATCTACGGCACTTACCTGGACTACAACACCCAGCTCGGCACCAGCACCTTCATCTACAAGATGGTGGGCGTCGATATGGACGGCAAGATGACCACCACCGACCTGACCAGCTACTGGAAGGAAGGCGATGGCAACAGCACCCTCCTGAACGGCCTGCAGAGCATCCATGGTGAGATGAGCAACGTTGGTATGCCTTACCACAACATGTTCGAGGCCAACGGCCTGGTGCCTCGCTCCACTGGCAGCACTCTGATCGACTACAAGGGCTTCATCATCAACGGTAAGATGGTGGACAACCGCGACCAGTCCCTGTGGGATATCGCCCGCATCCAGAGCCTGGGCACGGACAGCACCACTGGTGTCGGCTTCTACGATTTCGATCTCCAGACCCCGACCCAGATCACTGCCAGCGACATCCAGATGACCGTCAAGGCGCTGGATACCAACGCGGACGGCACGAACGCCAACCCGTATCTGTACTTCACTGAGCAGACCAAGTTCATCGTGATCAACAAGAACGGCTACGGCACCGACACCCTGCAGCCCAAGGTGTACACCGGTATCAGCGAGCTGCTGGGCAACGCGCAGAGCGTGACCCTCAGCGACACTGATAAGGATGAGATCCTGTTCACCAGCAGCAACTACATCTACGCCAACACCGGCGCTGTGGCCAAGCAGGTGGATACCATTTTCATCCCCGAGACCGAGCTGAGCTACAGCAACGGCGTGAACACCTACTTCATCCACAACACCAGCAGCGCCATCACTGATTCCGGCAGCAACAGCGCCAAGCTGTACACCGTGTATCAGGGCGGCGAGAGCAGCACCCTCTGGATCGACGGCTTCGAGGGCAGCGCCCGCGATCAGTTCTGGACCCTGGCCGACACCGGTCGGAAGGCTGCTGACGGCCGGACCATCTACACTGCGGCCAAGGCTGCTACCGGCGAGCCCAAGACCAATGACGGCATCGACGCCGTGGGTGTGGACACCTTCAACGGTGACAACATCTACGTGGGCACCACCAACAACGGTCTGACCGCTATGATCGATCTGGATTGCTCCGCTGATGCCTGGACCGCGTTCAACGTGGCCAACGTGAAGGTCGTCAACTTCGTGAGCGGCTACAACGTGAACAACCTGAACGACCTGAACAACCTGGCCTCCCTGAACTCCCTGAACGGCGGCAAGAAGGTCAAGGTGTGCGTGGAGTACGCCGCAGTCGATACCCCGATCGCCACTTCGATCTACGTGATCGCCGTGGAGAACTAAGGGACGACGGCTGAGACTCTAAGCAAAAAGCCCTAAAAAGGACGGCCCCCCGGATCTCCGGGGGGCCGTCTTTCGTCCACTCAAGACAGCGCGAGGTAGTGGTACACAAAGTTAGAGCTATTGTAGAGGTTGCCGTCGAAGGGCGGCTCGCCGCCTTTGGGAAGGGAGAAGCCGCCGGGGACGATGACGAGGTGCGGGATGCCGTAGTAGAGCGCGGGGGAATCTGTGACAGCAAGGCCCGGGGTGTTCGAGATCAGGCTTTGGCCGATGACGAGGACGGCTATGGGGGTGAAACCCAGGGAGATGGTCTGCTGATTGCCGTTGCCGGTATAGGCGCCCGCGGCGATCTTGTGGCCCTCCAGGGCGGTGGCGCGGTCGCCCAGCGCGGTGATGCGGTCGCTCAGGCTGGCGGTGTTCCAATCCAGGCTGGTCTGCACTCCGGCCAGCGCGGCCTCCAGGCCGGACTTCGTGCCGGCCAGAGAGCTTTCCAGACCGGACTTCACTCCGGCCAGGGCGCTTTCCAGGTCGGAACGGGCGCCGGTGAGGGCGGTCTCCAGCTTCTGGGCGTTGCCGTTGAGCGGGTCGGCGGAGAACGTGTCGGACGGTTCGATGAGGTCGAGCTTGTAAGTTTTGGTCTGTTGCATCGTGTTATCCCTCCCACCGGGAGGGATAAGGTCCGTCCGGTGGCACGTTTTCGTGCGACGGCCGCGATCTTTTTTCGTGCGCGTTCGCTGTCGTTTTGCCGTGCAACCTTGCACACCGCCGAAAGGACCGGGAGGCGGGGCGGGAAATTCAGCGTTCCCCACAAGGGAAATTCCCGGGAAAAGCTGGTTTCCGACGGGCGGTTTTGGTACAATAGCAGGAAATGGGACGGCAAAGGAGGGACGTGTGATGCCAAGCATCGAAGCGGTCCAATATTATCAGGCGGCCTTGAAGCAGGGCCAGCGGGAGTACAAGCACTGCGTGCACCGGGGGCTGTGCCCCAACATCCAGGCGTTGGGGGCGGACCGGCTCCAGCTCTCCCAGGTGAAGCTGGGGGTGATGGAGGCGCCGATCTATCTGGTGGTGGGCTCCACCGAGGAGGCGCGGTGCAATTCCTTTTCTCCAGGGTTCTACCCGCTGCTGGGGACGGACACGGAATTCGCGCAGAAATGGATCAACCTATGCTCGGCCCAGCTCAACGAGGGGATACACGACCCGATCAAGTGCTATGAATACCTGGGGCGGTTCTACGTCCAGGAGGGGAACAAGCGGGTGAGCGTGCTCAAGGCCATGGGTTCGTTCACGGTGCAGGCGGAGATCGTCCGGCTGATGCCGGAGCAGTCGGACGACATCACGGTGCAGATCTATACGGAGTTCTTGGACTTTTTCCGGCACAGCAAGTGCTGGGGGGTGCATTTCAGCGACCTGGGGGGATATGCCAAGCTCCAGGCGGCGCTGGGCTTCTCCAGGGACGAGGACTGGCCGGAGGATATCCAGCGCAAGTTCAAGGGGCGGTATTTTGGGTTCCGCAACAGCTTTTACCGGCTGGGCGGCGGCAGTCTGGGGCTGACCACCGGGGACGCGCTGCTGCGGTGGCTACAGTTCTACTCAGCCCAGGACCTGTTCACCATGGGGGAGGGGGACTACCGCAAGACGTTGACGGCGATCTGGAAGGAGCTGTGCGTCCACGCGGAGACCGCGCCCATCGCGGTGAGCCTGGCCCCGGTGAGCGAGGGCGAGGAGAAGCGGAGCATGATGGCGGGGCTGTTGGGGGGCAGGAAAAAACTGCGCCTGGCGTTCCTGTACCAAGGAACGCCGGAGAGCAGTGGCTGGACCGCCGCCCACGACCGAGGCCGGGAGTACCTGGAAAAGACGCTGGGGGACAGCGTGAGCGTGCAGTGCTATTATGAGGTGTCCCAGCAGGGGGCGGAATTGGCGATCGGCGAGGCGGTGGCCAATGGTGCGGAGCTGATCTTCACCACCGCCGTGGGGCTGATCGACGCCACGCTGCGGGTGGCGGTGAAGTATCCCAAGGTGCGGTTCATGAACTGTTCCATCGATCAGGCTTATGTCAACGTGAAAGCGTATTACTGCCGGGTGTACGAGGCGAAGTTCATCACGGGAGCCGTTGCCGGGGCCATGAGCAAGACAGGGCGGATCGGCTATGTGGGCAGCTATCCCATCCTGGGAGTGCCCGCCAGCATCAACGCGTTCGCGCTGGGCGCGGCCCTCACCAATCCGGACGCGCGCATCGACCTGCGCTGGCACTGTATGCCGGGGGACTATATGGCCCAGTTCCGGGAGCAGGGCATCCGCCTGGTGAGCGACCGGGACTATATCGCCGAACAGCCCTATGGCGCTCGGGGGCTGGCCCGCTTGGGCGAGGACGGGGAGCTGACCCTGCTGGCCTCCCCGAACTGGCACTGGGGAGAGTTCTATGTGCGCATCGTGCGGGAGATGCTCCGGGACCCCAAGACCATCCCGCTGGCGGAGGACAGCAGCCGGGCCATCAACTACTGGTGGGGGATGGACAGCGGCGTGGTGGACCTGTGCGTCAGCCCCGATCTGCCAGAGGGGGTGCGTTCCCTGGCGGAGATCCTGAGCCGAGGCATCCGGAGCGGGACCATCCGGCCCTTCCAGCGCCTCATCAGGACCCAGGACGGACGCGTCGTGAACGACGGCTCCCGGGACCTGACCATGGAAGAGATCTTGAAGATGGATTGGCTGAACGACCGGGTGGACGGCTGTCTGCCCGCGTTCGAGGAACTGCTGCCAGTGGCGAAGCCCACAGTGCGGCGATTGGGTGTGGCCCGGGACAAGATCCCGCCAGAGGAGGAGAACGAGCTTTGAAGCTGCTGGTCATCTCCGATGCCCCGGACGAGGGGCTGTGGGACTATTTCTCCAAAGACAAGCTGCAAGGGGCGGACGCCATCATCTCCTGCGGGGATCTCCCGGCGGCCTATCTGTCGTTCCTGGTCACCATGGCCAACAAGCCTTTGTTCTATGTCCATGGCAACCACGACGGCCGCTATGAGCAGCAGCCCCCGGAGGGGTGCGACTGCATCGACGGGAAGGCAGTGGACTTTCGGGGATATCGGATCGTAGGTCTGGGCGGCTGCATGGCGTACAACGACGGGCCGCACCAGTACACCGAGGGGCAGATGAGATGGCGCATCGCCAAGCTGCGCCGGGCGCTGCGCCGGGACGGGGTGGACGTCCTGGTCACCCATGCGCCCGCCGAGGGGCTGGGGGACTTGGAGAACGGCTGCCATCAGGGCTTCTCCTGCTTCAAGGGGCTGTTGGAACGCTACAGCCCCCGGTATCACCTCCATGGGCACGTCCACTTGCAATATGTGCCCGGTTGGCCTCGCGTGCGGCAGTATGGGGAGACTACGGTGGTGAACGCCTCGGGCAAGTGCTTCATCGAGCTGCCGGACAAGCCGGAGTCCGAGTGGAAGCGGCCGGTCGGGATGAGGCGATGGGGCCTGCGGGGCTGGAGCATGGGCTGAGACGGTGAAAAAGCTGACGGACCTGAGTGGTCCGCCAGCTTTTTTCGTTTCCCGAGACGCCGGCCTAGACGGCGTTCACTGTGCCAGCAGCTCCCGAAGGACGGCGTTCACCGCCCGAGGGTCGGCCCTGCCCTTGAGTTCCCGCATCACCTGGCCCACCAGAGCGCCCAGCGCTTTCTCCTTCCCGGCCCTGTAATCTGCCACGGACCGGGGGTCGGCGGCCAGCACCCTGGCGGCGGTCTCCCGCACCAGAGCGTCGTCGTTGAGCTGTTCCAGCCCATGCTCCCGGATGTGAGCGTCCACATCGCCGTCCGTGTCGAACACCGCTTCGAACACCTTGACGGCGGTGTTGCGGTTCAGCCGGCCCTCGCCCACCAGGGCGATGAGCCTGGCCAGGGTGGGAGGCGTGAGGGCCATGTCCTTGGGCTCCTTCCCCCGGGCGGACAACGCCCCCAACACCTCCCCCATGATCCAGTTGGCCCCCTGCTTGGGGGGCGCGCCCAGCTCCACCAGCCCTTCGAACAGCTCCGCCAGCGCCCGGTCGGAGGTGATCATCCGGCAGTCGTACTCCGGTAGGCCGTACATCCGGCGATACCGTTCCCGCTTGGCCTCGGCCAGCTCTGGCTGGGCGGCGCGCAGGGACTCCAGATATCCCTCCGACAGCTCGATGGGAGGCAGGTCCGGTTCGGGGAAGTAGCGGTAGTCCTGGGCGTCCTCCTTGGAGCGCATGGCATAGGTGGCGTCCTTGTTCTCGTCCCAGCGGCGGGTCTCCTGTATCACCCGCTTGCCCTCCTCGATGAGTTCGATCTGACGGTCGGCCTCGTGAGCGATGGCCCGGGCGATGGCTTTGAAGGAGTTGAGGTTCTTCATCTCCGTGCGCACGCCCAGTCCCGTGCTCCCCATGGGCCGCACGGACAGGTTGACGTCGCACCGCAGGGAGCCCTCCTGCATCTTACAGTCGGATACCCCCAGATATCTCAGGGTCTCCCTCAGCTTTTCCAGGTAGGCGATGACTTCGTCGGCGGTACGGAAGTCCGGCTCGGTGACGATCTCGATCAGGGGCACGCCGCAGCGGTTGAGGTCGATCTGGGTCCGATCGGTCCAGGGGTCGTGGACCAGCTTGCCGGCGTCCTCCTCCATGTGCAGCTCGTGGATGCGGATGGTCCTGTCCCCGGCGGGGGTGCGGATGTCCACCGCGCCGTCCCGTGCGATGGGGAGGTAGAGCTGCGAGATCTGATAGGCTTTGGGCAGGTCGGGATAGAAATAGTTCTTCCGGTCGAACTTGCTGTAGCGTGTGATGGAGCAGCCCAGCGCCAGCCCGGTCTTGACGGCGTAGTCCAGCACCGCCCGGCTGAGCACGGGTAGGGCGCCCGGCATCCCGGTGCATACCGGGCAGCAGTGGGTGTTGGGGGCCCCGCCGAAACGGGTGGTGCAGGAGCAAAAGATCTTCGTTCTGGTGGCCAGCTCCACATGGGTCTCCAGGCCGATGACGGTCTCCCAAGTCATGACGGCTCCCCTCCTTTCGGGACGCGTTCGTGATGGTCCGTGTCGAGCTGGAAGGCGTGGGCGGCGTTCAGGAGCACGCCCTCCCCGAAGTGCGGGCCGATGAGCTGCGCCCCGATGGGCAGGCCCTTGGAGTCTGATCCGCAGGGCATGGACAGCCCCGGCAGCCCCGCCAGGTTCACGGACACGGTGTAGACATCGCTGAGGTACATCTGTAGCGGATCGGACAGGCTCTCCCCCAAGCGGGGCGCGGTGGTGGGGGCCACGGGGGTCAGGAGCAGATCGCACCGGGTGAAAGCCTCGTCGAAGGCGGCTTTGATGACGGCCTTGACTTGCAGCGCTTTTTTGTAATACGCGTCGTAGTAGCCGGAGGACAGCACGAAGGAGCCGAGCAGGATGCGCCGCTTCACCTCTGCGCCGAAGCCCTGGGTGCGGGTCTTGCGGTAGAGGTCGGCCAGCCCTTCGTGATGCTCCGCCCGCCGGCCGTATCGCACCCCGTCGAACCTGGACAGGTTGGAGGATGCTTCGGCGGCGGCGATGATATAATAGGTGGGCACTGCGTATCCCAAGACGGGGAAGGACAGCTCGACCACCTCCGCGCCCCGGCTCTTGAGCACCTCCGCCACCGTGAGCACGGCGCGGCGCACCTCAGGGTCCAGCCCGTCCCCATAGCAGTCCACGGGCAGGCCGATCCTCAACCCGCGCACGTCCCCGGTGAGGCCGCTGAGCAGGTGCCCGTAGTCCGCGCTGGGTCCGGTCCAGCCGGGCCGGTCATGCCGTCCGGGGAGGCTGGTGGCGTCCCGCCGGTCATGGCCCTGGAGCACGTCCAGGACGGCGGCGCAGTCCGCCGCGTCCCGGCACAGCGGTCCGATCTGGTCCAAGGAGGAGGCATAGGCGACGAGCCCGTACCGGGACACGGTGCCATAGGTGGGCTTCATGCCTGTCAGGCCGCAGTAGGAGGCGGGCTGGCGGATGGATCCGCCGGTGTCCGATCCCACGGCGTACCACCCCAGGCCCGCGGCCACGGCTGCCGCCGCCCCGCCGGAGGACCCGCCCGGGACGCGGTCCAGGTCCCAAGGGTTCTTCACCGGGCCGTAAGACGAGGTCTCCGAGGTGGATCCCATGGCGAACTCGTCCATGTTCAGCTTGCCGAGGGACACCGCGCCGGCGTCCCGCAGCCTCTCCACCACGGCGGCGTCATAGGGGGGGACGAAGCCGCTCAGGATCTTGGACGCGCAGGTGGTCTCCACGCCCATGGTGCAGATGTTGTCCTTGATGGCCATGGGCACGCCGTACAGAGGGCTGCTCGCGTCTTTCATACCTGCCTGCAATCTCTTGGCCCGATCCAGCGCCTGCTCCCCGGCGACGGTGATGAACGCGTTCAGCGTCCTGTCCTGGGCGGATATGGCCTCCAGCGCCGCCTGGACGGCCTCCACCACAGACACCTCGCCTTTTTTGATGGCCGCGCCCAGTTCCAGGGCGGTCAGTTCGATGGGTCCCATGTCATGCCCTCCTCATTCTACCGCCTTGGGGACGAGGAACGCCTCCCCGTCCGACGCGGGCGCGCACGCCAGCAGCTCGGCGCGGTCTTGGGATGGGAGCTCTTCGTCCTCCCGCAAAACGTTCTTCAGCGGGAACACGTGGCTCATAGGTTCTATGCCGGTGGTGTCCAGCTCGTTGAGCACGTCCATATAGGCCACGATCTGTTCGAGCTGGGCGGTCATGTCCTGTTTCTCTTCGGTCTGAAGTTCCAAGCAGGACAGTCCACAGATATGGTCCACGAGTTCGGTGGTGATCTTCATCGTTGTCGTCTCCTTTTGGTCTTGGCCTGCTCAGGGCTCCAGTCTGCATCGGTCTCTGGGGAAGAGGCTGGCATAGCGCACGTTGTCCAAGCCGCAAAGCTTCATGGTCAGCCGCTCCATCCCGATGCCCAGCCCGCCGTGGGGGGGCATACCGTATCTGTGGATCATGAGGTAGCTCTCAAACTGCGCCGGGTCCATCCCCCGCGCCTCCATCTTGGCGACCTGCGCGGCATAGTCGTGGATGCGCTGTCCTCCGGTGGTCACCTCCATCCCCCGGAACAGCAGGTCGAAGGACAGGGTGTACTTGGGATCCTCCGGGTCGTCCATGGTGTAGAAAGGCCGCTTTTTGGAGGGGTAGTGGGTGACGAAAACGAGATCGCTGCCCAGCGCCTCCTTCGCGTATTGGCCGATGTGGACCTCTTCCTCCGGCTCCAGATCGTAAGGGTCCCGGATCTTGTAGCCGTACCGCTCTGCGGCCAGCCGCTTGGCATCGTCGAACCGCAGGCAGGGGATCTGCTCCACCGCCGGCAGCTCCACCCCCAGCAGGGCCAGCTCCCGGGCGTACCCCCGGGCCAGCAGCTCCATGGCATAGCGCAGATACCCCGTCTCCAGCTCGATGAGGTCATAAAAGGAGCGGATATATCCCATCTCCAGGTCCAGGCCGGTGTACTCGTTGAGGTGACGGGGGGTGGCGTGCTTCTCCGCCCGGAACACGGGGCCGACCTCGAACACCCGCTCCAACGCCCCCACCATGGTCTGTTTATAGAACTGGGGGGACTGGGCCAGATACGCCTTCTTGCCGAAGTAGTCCAGCTTGAAGATGTTGGAGCCGCCCTCCGCCCCGGCGTGGACGATTTTCGGGGTGTGGATCTCGGTGAAGCCCTCCCCGGTGAGGTAGTCCCGGAAGGCGCGCACCAGCCCCTCCTGGAGCCTGGACACGGCCCGCCGGCGGGGATGGCGCAGGGTGGCGGGGCGCAGGGCCAGCTCGGTGTCCAGATGGAGCCCCAGCTCCCGCTTGGCCAGGGACACCGGCATGGGGGCGGCGGGCCGGGAGAGCACGGTGATGCGCTCGACCGCGATCTCGGCCCCGCCAGGGGCGCGGGGCTCGTCCCGCACCTGGCCGGACAGCTCCACGCAGCACTCTTCACAGAGCCCTTCCGGCAGGACCGCCGGGGCGCACACGCACTGCACCATACCGTCCGGCATGCGAAGGGCGAGGAACACCACGCCCCCCATGTCCCGCAGCGAGTGGACCGCGCCGTGGATGTGGAGGTTTCGGCCGCCCCCCTCTGCGATGGCCCGGCAGGTGACGGGCCGTTCGATCGTACCGGTCACGAATCTCATGACGTTCATCCCTTTCTATTCGATGTTTTGACTCCCTGTCGGAAAAAATAAGATCCCGGACCGTACAAAAGTACAGTTCGGGACGGAATCAACATTAGTTCCGCGGTACCACCCGCATTGCCCCTCCAACAAGGGACCTCTTTCGAGCCCCTGTAACGTGGGGAGGACGGACGACCCTACGCCACCCTTCCGGGAGGTTCGGACCGTCGGCTCAGAAGTGTTGCGCCATCTCGTCTTTCCGGGGCGGGCTCTCAGTCGGTGGCCCGCGTTCTCTGTCGGACGCCTCGAGGGGCGGTCTTCGTCGATGCCTTTGTCACTTTGGATCGATCATACTCCTTTTTCCACAGGATGTCAACCAAAGATCGTCCAAAGTTACTGTAGCGTGGCAGAGAAAAATGTGGTATTATTTCATAAAACAGGCGGAGCCCCGGGTGTGCTCCCGGTATGGGAGGCCCCGGGGGAGCCGGTCGGAGGGATGGATCTATGACAGATTGGGAAGGATTAGAGCACCGCTGTCTCACGTGCCAGAAGTGTGCCCTGGCGGACACCCGCACCAACGTGGTGTTCGGCAAGGGCCCCAGGGACGCTAAGGTCATGTTCATCGGGGAAGGCCCCGGGGAGAACGAGGACCTCCAGGGCGAGCCGTTCGTGGGCCGGGGCGGGCAGCTCCTGGACGAGATGCTCTCCCTGGTGGATCTGAGCCGGGAGAAGAATTTTTACATCACCAATATCGTGAAGTGCCGCCCGCCCAAGAACCGGGACCCGCTGAACACCGAGCAGGACGCCTGCATCGACTATCTTTGGGAACAGATGGAGCTGCTCCGGCCCAGGGTCGTGGTATGCCTGGGGAGGATCGCGGCCATGCGCCTGATCAAGCCGGATTACCGCATCACCCGGGAGCATGGGCAGTGGGTGGAGAAGGACGGCGTATCCTACACCGCCATCTACCACCCGGCCGCCCTGCTGCGGGACCCCACCAAGAAGCCGGAGACCTTCGCCGACCTGCGCGCGATCCGGGCCAAGATCCGGGAGGTATGCCCGGAGGTCTATTCCTGATCGTCCTCCTCGGGCAGCAGGTTCATCACGGAGATCTCGAAGGCGGTCCGGACCACCTGCTCCCCATCGATGAGCTTGTGGTATTGCCGGCTCTGCAGCCGCCCCTCCAGGCGCAGCTTGCTGCCCACGTCCAGCCCGCCGCAGTGCGCGGCCAGGGAGCCCCAGGCGATGCAGGGTAAGTAATCCGCCCGGCCGTAGGGCCGGTTCACGGCCAGCAGGAGGTCGCAGATCTCCCGGCCCAAAGGCGTGCGGCGCACCGCCGGCCTGCGGCACAATGCCCCGGCCAGTACCAGGCGGTTCTCGCCCTCCTCCGCCTCGGCGGGCAGCGCCGAGCGGGACAGCACGGTGATGACCAGCTTGCTGCCCTGGCCGGAACGGTTGTTGTAGGAACGCACCTCCCCCTGGACGCACACCCACCGATCCGGCGTCCACAGGGCGGGATCCGGGTCCGCCGTCACGATGTTCAGCACGTCGTTGGCCCCAGACAGCCGGGGCACCCGCAGGGGGACCACATAGTAGTCCACCCCATGGTTCTGGTGGGAGCGGACGGGCGCCCCCGCCGCTTGTCCTTGCAGTACGATCTTGTTCTCACCTTTGTATTCGTCCATCGAAATCACGCTCCGTATGTCAAATGGTTTCCTGACCTGACTATATGATGGGAAAGCGGCAAGTATGACCATTGACAAGAGGGGATGTGACTGTATAATATAGGGGAGAACCCAGCCGAAGGAGGGCTAAGGATGGAACTGGAACTGACGCGCAAGCAGCTTCGCCGGCTGCTGGACATGGTATACATCGGCAACTGGATCCTCAATTCCACCCGGGGAGAGGACCGGTTCAAGGACTATGACGAGGTGGAGAGCCTGCTGTTCGCCAGGGCCGCCCAGGAGGGCATGGCCACCCTTTCCGAGACCTATCAGGGGGAGGTGATTCCCTCGCGGGCCTTTGCCGAGGGGGGCATCCATGAGGCCATCATGGAGTATGAGAACAACGTGTTCTTCGAGATCCTGGCCGAGGATCTGGCCCGCCGGGACATGGACGACGTGCCCATCGATGAGAGCAACTACGATGAGCTCGCCCAGCGCATCGACGCGTATATCGACGAATTCGAGGCCCACGGCACCGACAACATCACCGTGGACTGTTGAGAAGAGGGACCCCGGGCCTGTATCCGCAGCCGGACCAGAGCGCTGCGGATACAGGCCCGTTCCAGGAAGGAAGGTGAGAGCGTGTTGGCGAAGAAAGCGGTGAACGCTCTTTTCGTGGTGGGGATCGTCGCGATCCTGCTGGCAGGGCTGGTGCGCACGGTGTTCTTCCCCAAGCAGATCAATGCCTATGAGAACCGCTATGCGGAAAAGCTGGCGCCCTTCACCCTGGAGGGCTGGCTGGACGGATCCTTCCAGGACAGCGTGGACGCGGCCCTGGCCGATCAGGTGCAGCTCGCCCAGTACTATAAGAAGGCGTTCAACCTGGTCTCCTCCCGCTATCTCAAGGCGGTGTCCGAGCCCGTCCTGTCCAGATGCCCGGACAGATACGTGAAGTATGTGGACGCGCTGATGTTCGACGGATATATCACCTATCCGTACCGGAGCCTGCCCGACCTGACCGAGTGGCTGGACGATAAGGCCGACAATTACGACCGATATTTCCAGGCCCACCCGGAGCTGGATTTCTATGTCTATTATATCGAGAAGGACACCGATGTGGACTTCCAGACCGGGACGCGGGTAGGCGCGTCCGACTATATCCTGGACCGGCTGGAGCTGCCGCCGGACCGGCTGGGCCGGTTCGAGGTGGACAGCTTCGAGGCGTTCCGTACCCGCTTCTACCGCACAGACCATCATTGGAACTTGGACGGCTCCTATCAGGGCTATACGCAGCTTCTGGAGCTGCTGGGGGTGGAGGACGAGCCCCTTGCCCCGGTGGGCGGGGCGGTGGAGCTGGGGAGGTTCTCCGGGTCCAAGGCCACCGGCGCGGCTTCCGGCTTTTCCGAACCCTTTTACGCCTATCGGTTCGACTTCCCGGACATGGAGATTACAGTGAACGGCGCCGCCGCCGATTACGGGGACCAGGACGCTTTCCTGGACGGACTGAGGGATCGGCCCACCTACGGCGATTTCTACGGCTGGGACAACGGCGAGGTGATCTTCTCCACGGGCCGGACGGACCGGGAAGATCTGCTGGTGATCGGCGAGTCCTATGACAACGCGGTGCTCAAGCTGCTGGCCTCCCATTTCGACCACACCTACGCCGTGGATCTGAGGTATTACGAAGCGCACATGGGGGAGGAGTTCCGCTTCTCCGAATACGTGGAGGAGCATGGGATCACCCAAGTGCTCCTGATCGGGAACCTGGACTATTTCGCCATGTCCGAGTTCTGTTTGGAGGGGTGAGCTATGGTATTCAGTACGCTGCCCTTCGTATATGGATTTTTCCCCGTGGTGTTCCTGCTCTACTTCGCCTGGAAGGACCGGGTGTGGCGCAACGCGGTGCTGCTGGTGGCTTCCCTGGTGTTCTATGCCTGGGGGGAGCCCCGGCTGCTGATCCTCATGCTGCTGGCCACCCTCGCGGCCTATGTGGGGGGCTTGCTCATAGAGCGCTGGCGGGACGAGCCGAAGCGGAAAAAAGCGGTGTTCATCGTCACTGTCGTGCTGTTGA
Organism: uncultured bacterium; assembly: GCA_947643715.1. Classification (GTDB taxonomy): domain Bacteria; phylum Bacillota; class Clostridia; order Oscillospirales; family Oscillospiraceae; genus Enterenecus. The sequence goes on along the minus strand of CANRXB010000046.1, from coordinate 2,994 downwards.
CGGCCAACCTGTTCGTGTTCAAGTATCTCGATTTCGTTCTGGACAACCTGGGCCTGCTGCTGGGGGGCAGGCCGGACCTCCCGGCCATCACTCTGCCCATCGGCATCAGCTTTTACACCTTCCAGATCCTTTCCTATGTCATCGATCTGTATCGGGGCAAGGTGGAGGTACAGCGCAACTTCTTCTACCTGGCGCTGTACGTCAGCTTTTTCCCCCAGCTCATCGCCGGTCCCATCGTCCGCTACCAGACGGTGGAGGACGAGATCCGGGTGCGCCACGAGAGCCTGGACGATGTGGCGGCGGGGATGCGGCGCTTCATCCAGGGGCTGGCCAAGAAGGTGATCATGGCAAACGGCGCGGCGGCGCTGGCGGAGACGGTGTACGCCGGGGACCCCGCGCTCTACGGCACGGCCATGTACTGGGCGGCCGCGGTGGCCTATTCCATGCAGATCTACTTCGATTTCTCCGGGTACAGCGACATGGCCATCGGCCTGGGCCGCGTGTTCGGCTTCCACTTCCTGGAGAACTTCGACCATCCCTATGTGTCCGTGTCCATCACCGATTTCTGGCGGCGCTGGCATATCTCGCTGTCCACCTGGTTCCGGGACTATGTCTATATCCCTCTGGGGGGCAACCGGGTGGACCGGGGCCGGTGGGTGGTGAACATCCTGATAGTGTGGGGGCTCACCGGGTTCTGGCACGGGGCGCAGTGGAACTTCCTGCTCTGGGGGCTGTATTACGCGGTGCTGCTGCTGGTGGAGAAGCTGTGGCTCCACAAGCTGCTGGACAAGCTGCCCAAGTTCGTGGGCTGGCTGTACGCCATGTTCTTCGTGGTGGTGGGCTGGGTGCTGTTCGATCTCACCGACCTCAGCCAGCTCATGGCGGCGCTGGGCCAGATGTTCTGCTTCCGCCCCACCGACTGGGTGGGGATGGCGGCGGCGGATATGTCGGTGCTGTACGGGCTGTTCTTCATCCCCTTGGGGCTGGTGTGGATGCTGCCCATGCCCCGGCGGCTGCGCATGGGCGATCCTGAGAAACCCGGGATGCTGGTGTTGGACGATCTGCTCCATCTGGTCCTGGCCGGAGTGTGTGTGATCGTCATCGTCAGCTCCAAATACGATCCGTTCATCTATTTCCGATTCTGAGAAAAAAGACCGCCGTGGATCTGATGTCCACGGCGGTCTTGCATTTTGCAGCGGTCCGTTGGGCCGCTATTTCTTTTTCTTTTTGAAGAAGTCCTTCACCGGCGTGGCCGGGGCGGGCGAACCCTCTCCCATGGTCTCGGCATAGGCCAGCAGAGCGTTCTTCTGCTGGTTGGTGAGGTTGGTGGGCACCTGGACCTGGACGGTGACGTACTGGTCGCCCCGGCCCCGGCCGTTGACGCTGGGCGCGCCCTTCCCCCGCAGGCGGAAGGTGAACCCGGGCTGGGTGCCGGCGGGCAGGTTGTACTTCACCTTCCCGTCGATGGTCTCGATCTGCAGCTCCGCGCCCAGAGCGGCCTGGGTGAAGCTCACCTGACGCTGGCTGTACAGGTCGGAGCCGTCCCGTTCGAACCGGGGATCGGGGGTGACGGCCACCACCACCAGCAGGTCCCCGGCAGGGCCGCCGTTGGCGCCTCCGTTGCCCTGGCCCCGCATGGAGATGGTCTGCCCGTGGTCGATGCCGGCGGGCACCCGCACCTTGATCTTCCGCTGGCGGCGCACCTGCCCCGCGCCGCGGCAGTCGGTACAGGGCTGGTGGATGAGCTTGCCGGTGCCCCGGCACTTGGGGCAGGGCGCGGTGGAGGTGAAGGCGAAGCCGCCCCCGCCCCGCTGGATACGTACCTGCCCTGTGCCCCGGCAGTCGGAGCACACCTCGGCAGTGGTGCCGGGGGCACAGCCGGTGCCGCCGCAGGAGTCGCAGGTCTCTGTGCGGCTCAGGCTCAACTCCTTCTCGCAGCCGGTCATGGCCTCCTGGAAGGTGATGGTGATGCTGGCCCGCAGGGACGAGCCCCGGCTGGGGGCGTTGGGGTCGGCCCTGCGCTGCCCGCCGAAGCCGCCGAACCCTCCGCCGCCGAAGAAGGAACCGAAGATGTCCCCCAGGTCGATGTCCCCCATGTCGAAGCCGCCGCCGAAGCCGCCCGCGCCGAAGTTGGGGTCTACCCCCGCGTGGCCGAACTGATCGTACTTGGCCCGTTTGTCCTTGTCGGACAGCACCTCGTAGGCTTCGTTGATCTCCTTGAACTTGGCCTCCGCCTCGGCGTTGCCTGGGTTCACGTCCGGGTGGTATTGCTTGGCCAGCTTGCGGTAGGACTTCTTCAATTCGTCATCAGAAGCGGTCTTGGACACGCCCAAGACCTCATAATAGTCTCGTTTTTGGTCTGCCATATATGGGATCACCTCTTGACGCGGGAACGGCGGGGCGAAATGCCCCGCTGCCTCCCGTTTTTAGGTCCATGCGTCGTCACGCTGCGAAACGTCCAGGGCGTTCGGTCGCTTTCCCGCCGGCTCGGGCTGGTCTGGGGCGGCTGAGCCGCCCTGCGCTCGCCCTCGCTTCGGTCCAAGCTCCCTCACTGTCCGTTTCTCCGCGCTTCTTATTTGTCGTCGTCACGCTGCGAAACGTCCAGGGCGTTCGGTCGCTTTCCCGCCGACTCGGGCTGGTCTGGGGCGGCTGTGCCGCCCTGCGCTCGCCCTCGCTTCGGTCCAAGCTCCCTCACTGTCCGTTTCTCCGCGCTTCTTATTTGTCGTCGTCACGCTGCGAAACGTCCAGGGCGTTCGGTCGCTTTCCCGCCGACTCGGGCTGGTCTGGGGCGGCTGTGCCGCCCTGCGCTCGCCCTCGCTTCGGTCCAAGCTCCCTCACTGTCCGTTTCTCCGCGCTTCTTATTTGTCGTCGTCACGCTGCGAAACGTCCAGGGCGTTCGGTCGCTTTCCCGCCGGCTCGGGCTGGTCTGGGGCGGCTGAGCCGCCCTGCGCTCGCCCTCGCTTCGGTCCAAGCTCCCTCACTGTCCGTTTCTTC
>CANRXB010000045.1 GCA_947643715.1 uncultured bacterium | reverse complement strand
GGCAAGGGCGTGGCCTGGGCCAACTCCCTGTTCGAGGACAACGCCGAGCACGGCCTGGGCATCCACTTGGGCCAGAAGGCCATCCGCAACGCCCTGGCGGACAAGACCCGCGCCCTGCTGGCCATCGAGTGGACCTACGCCCCCTTGAAGGAGGCCGCCCAGAAGTGGCTGGACACCATGGACGACGGCGAGGCCAATGCCGAGGCCACCAAGGCTTATGTGGCCGCGCTGGAGGATGGCCTGTGCACCATCGACGAGGTGACGCAGTTCGTCAACGGCCCCGCCGCTAAGGACGCTTTCGGCGACAAGCTGCCCGAGATGCAGGCCCACGCCAAGGAGCTGAAGGACAGCGGCGCGAAGTTCTGCGACTGCGACGCCTGCAAGCTGATCCAGGAGATCCTGGCTCAGAAGGATTACCTGAACAAGAAGTCCGTGTGGATCTTCGGCGGCGACGGCTGGGCCTACGACATCGGTTACGGCGGCTTGGACCACGTGCTGGCCTCCGGCGAGGACGTGAACATCTTCGTGTTCGACACCGAGGTGTACTCTAACACCGGCGGACAGGCGTCCAAGTCCTCCAACATCGGCCAGGTGGCGCAGTTCGCCGCTGCCGGCAAGGCCATCAGCAAGAAGTCCCTGGCTGAGATCGTCATGCAGTATGGTTACGTCTACGTGGCCCAGGTGGCCATGGGCGCCAACCCCAACCAGACCCTCCAGGCCATCCGCGAGGCCGAGGCGTATCATGGCCCGTCCCTGGTCATCGGCTACAGCCCCTGTGAGATGCACTCCATCAAGGGCGGCATGGCCAACTGCCAGAGCGAGATGAAGAAGGCCGTGGCCTGCGGCTACTGGAACCTGTTCCGCTACAATCCCGCCAACAGGGCCCAGGGCAAGAACCCCTTCACCCTGGACTCCAAGGCGCCCGCTGGCGGCTATCAGGAGTTCCTGCTCAACGAGGCCCGCTACTCCTCCCTGACCCGCGCCTTCCCGGAGCGTGCCACCGAGCTCTTCAAGGAGAACGAGAAGGCCGCTATGGAGCGTTGGGAGCATCTCCAGAAGCTCATCGCGCTGTACGAGTGATCCCTTTCCTGACCGGATATGGCAGGCCCCCTCGAAAGAGGGGGCCTGTTCTTTTTATGTGAGCGCCCGGATCCTTCGTTTGGATCCGGGCGCTTTCGTGGGCACACTGCCTGGGGATGGGGCTCAGATGTCCTGGGAAGCGGTAGGACCAGCCTCACATCTTCCGCTCATACCACAGGGTCGTGATGAAGTAGACGAGGGCGCTCGCTCCGATCGTACACATCAGGGTGAGCATGACCGCCGCGCTCGCGTAGCCCATGAAGCACAGAAGGAAGAGGGCGGTGCTCATCAGGACCGTTTGGATCGTGAACGCCAGGCTCCCTGCTTTGCCGGAGATGATCTTCGCGCGTTCGTCGCTGTCCTGGATCATGGCCGCTTTGTCCTTCGATATGACCTGAGTGGCGATGGCGATGGCCACGAACAGGACGCCAACGACCAAGAAGCCGATATACGCGATATCCGCCCGTGGTATCTGCGGCATGTCGTCGCGCATGATGAACATGGCCGCCGCGCCGGCCAAAAAGAAGATCCCGGCTATGGCCCAAAGGACAGCGGCCGTTTTATATCTGCTTTCCATAGATGCTTTCATTCTTCTTCCTCCTGATAGATGAATATCTCTTCGATCGATAGGCCGAAATATCGCGCCAGTTTGAACGCCAGGGTGAGCGACGGATCGTATCTGCCGTTTTCCAGCGAACCTATGGTCTGCCTCGAAACTGCCATCGCCGCCGCCAGTTCTTCCTGCTTGATGCCGTTCTTTTTGCGCAGCTCTCCCAAACGGTTGTTCACATTATCCCCCTTCTCCTTTGTAGGATGGTCCTGGACGGTCCCTCACACGATCCCTCCCCTCACGGAAAGCTTCCTTTCCATAACGGGATGATATCACGATCTGACTGTCATGTCAAGCAAACTTTCCATAGAAGAGCAAAAAAGATGTCCGGCAGGGTCCGGGCGGGGACGGGCGGCTGTTCGGCCGGTGCGTGCCGCATCCGCCTCTTTACAAATGGTGTCCCCTATCTTATACTGTTATCCGACAGGAGCACGACCGAAATCATGTGGCCCGGCCTGTCCCCGGCCACCCAAGGAGGACTTGGTCATGGACCTCATCGTGGATGCCATCACCGCTGTTTACGGACTGCTGTGGGGCGATCTCATCACTGTCCCTCTGCCCGGCGGCGGAGCGTTGGGCATCTCGCTGCTGGTGCTGCTGCTGATCCCCACCGGCGTGTTCTTCACCGTCCGGACCAGGTTCCTCCCCATCCGCATGTTCCCGGAGATGCTCCGGGTGACGGCGGAGAAGCGGCCCAGGGGCGGCACCGCCATCTCCGGGGTACAAGCCCTCGTCGTGTCCACGGCCACGAGGGTGGGCATGGGCAACCTCATCGGCGTGGTGGCGGCCATCTCCGCCGGGGGCGCGGGCGCGGTGTTCTGGATGTGGATCACGGCCATCATCGGCTCGTCCACCGCGTTCATCGAGGCCACCCTGGCCCAGCTCTACAAGGAGAAGGACCCGCTCTACGGCGGCTGGCGGGGCGGTCCGGCCTACTATATCCATGCGTTCGTCAAGCAGGCGCGGGGCAAGGACATAGGGCGTCGTTCCGTCATCGCCGTGCTCTTCGCCGTGTCCGGCCTCATCTGCTGGTGCGGCATCAGCCAGGTCATCAGCAATTCCGTGTCCTCCGCCTTCCAGAACGCGTTCCACGTCGAACCGATCTATACCACTGTGGTGCTGGTGGCCCTGTCCGCCGTCATCGTGCTGCGGAAAAATGCCACAGTGCGGGTGCTGGACGTGCTGGTGCCGATCATGGCTGCCTGCTATTTCGTCATCACCCTCATCCTCATCGGCATGAACGCCGCCGTGCTGCCCGACGTGTTCCGCCGCATCTTCCAGGAGGCGTTCGGTCTGCGACAGGCGGTGGCCGGCGGCTTCGGCGCGGTGGTGATGAACGGAGTGAAGCGGGGCCTGTTCTCCAATGAGGCGGGGTCCGGCTCCGCGCCCTGCGCGGCGGCGGCGGGGGACACCTCCCACCCCGCCAAGACTGGTCTCCTACAGGCCCTGGGCGTGTTCATCGACACCATCGTCATCTGTAGCTGCACCGCGTTCATCATCCTGGTGACCCCGGAGGACAAGGTGGCCGGACTGGGGGGCATGGACCTGCTCCAAGCCTCCATGCAGCATCACCTGGGCCAGTTCGGCGTGGTGTTCATCGCGCTGATCCTGTGGCTGTTCAGCTTCTCCACCTTCGTGGGCATCCTGTTCTACGCCCGGTCCAACGTGGCCTACCTGTTCGGGGACGGCTGGGTCTCTCAGACCGCGTACAAGGTGCTGGCCCTGGTCATGCTGTTCGTGGGCGGACTGGCAGCATATACCTTCGTATGGGATCTGGGGGACGTGGGCGTAGGGCTCATGACGGTGTTCAACATCATCGTCATCCTGCCCATGTCGGGGCAGGCGTTGGACTGCCTCCGGGATTATGAGGGCAAGAGGAAGGAACGACGTGATGGATAGACGGATCGGAAGCTGATCGGTCAGGATAGCGTCGTCTTTGGGAAGCATCACAGCAGGGCGCGAGATAGGAAAAGGGCAAGGCAGACCATCCAGGTCTGTCTTGCCCTTGGCACTTTTATGGGAGGGAGCTTCGTGGAGCGGCGTTTTTCATTTCAGCAGCCCTTGGATCAGGATCACCAGGATGAGCACCGGGAGCACGAATCGGAAATAGGGCTTCAGCGCCCGGGGCAGCTTGAACCCCTTGCCGGTGTTGGCCTCCTCCAAATACTTGTCGAAGCCCCAGCCCCATTTGGACACGCAGAACAGCAGATACACCAGCGATCCCAAGGGGAGCAGCAGGTTGGATACCAGGAAGTCCTCGATGTCCAGCACCTGGCCCACCGAGCCGTTGGGCAGGGTGACCTCGAAAAACCAAAGGTTGTACCCCAGCACGCAGGGCATACTGGCGATGAGGATGAAGATCCCGTTCACCAGCGCCGCCTTTTTGCGGCTCCAGCCGAAGTTGTCGATGCAGCCGGCCAGCAGGTTCTCGAACACGGCGATCACTGTGGAGAAGCTGGCGAAGGACATGAACAGGAAGAACAGGGAGCCCCACAGCCGCCCCCCGGCCATGTTGGTGAACACCTTGGGCAGGGTGACGAAGATCAGGGAGGGGCCCTGCTGCGGCTCCACGCCGAAGGAGAAGCAGGCGGGGAAGATGATCAGGCCGCTCATCAAGGCCACGAAGGTGTCCAGCCCGCAGATCCGGGCCGCCTCCCCGGCCAGGGTGTCGTCCCGGCTCATGTAGCTGCCGAAGATCTCCATAGCGGCGATGCCAAGGCTGAGGGTGAAGAACGCCTGGTTCATGGCGGCGGTGACGACCTTCCCCAGCCCGTGCTCCACCGCCCGGCCGAAATCAGGCAGGAGGTAGAACTTGACGCCCTCCGCTGCGCCGGGGAGGGTGAGGCTGTGGACGGCCAGCACCACGATGAGCCCCAGCAGTCCCAGCATCATCCACTTGGTCACCCGCTCCAGCCCGCCCTGGAGCCCTAGGGAGCACACCAGGAAGCCCGCGGCCACCGTCACCGCCATCCAGACGGTCATCTCCAGAGGGTCGGCCAGCATGGCGGGGAACACGGCGTCCACCGCCTCGTTGGACAGCCCGGAGAAGCCGCCCCCGGCGAATTTGAAGAAATAGCCCAGCATCCAGCCGGACACGGTGGTATAGTACATCATCAGCAGATAGCATCCGGCCATGCAGAACCAGCCGTGGATATGCCACTTCGTGCCCTCGGGCTCCAGCGTCCGATAGCCCTGCACGGCGCTGCGGCGGCTGGCCCGCCCCACGGCCAGCTCCATGGTGAGCACCGGCGCCCCCATGAGCAGCAGGAACAGCAGGTAGAACAGTACGAACACCCCGCCGCCGTTCTCCCCTGTGACATAGGGGAATTTCCATACGTTGCCGATGCCGATGGCGCATCCGGCGCTCACCAGCAGGAAGCCCAGCCGTGAGCGGAAGTTCTCTCGTTTCATATCATCCTCTCCTCCGTTCGATGCAGGGGAGCCGGGACGGACTGTCCCGGCTCCCCCCACAGACGGCACTATTGTAACGAAAAGCGAAGGAGATGTCAATCCCCGGGCCGGACGGTATGTCCCCTATCGGTACGTGGGGACGAAGAACAGCCAGGGCGCGGTGACGACGGCCATGGCCAGGGCGGTCACGTGCCTCTCCCGCCGGGTGAGCAGCTCGCAGGAGCGCATGGCCCGTTGGTCGAAGAGATAGATGCACACGCCGGCCAAGGCCACCCCGGCCAGCGTCCAAAGGAAGGCCGCCGGATGGCCGAAGGGGTCGTGCATGATATAGCGCAGGGTGTCCTCCCAGATATCCTCGAAGGGGATGGCAAGCATCGCGCCAAAGAACATCCAGGCGACCCCCACGGCGTCTGCGGCGAAGCCCAGCAGCCAAAACTTCCACCACAGCCGCTTCATGACCGCGGCCTTCTGCGTGTGCTTCAGGGCCAGCAGGGTGAGGGACAGCACCGCACAGTCCACGAGGAGGTTGCCGGGGATCACGAATATCAGGAGCTGGGGGAACAGGACCAGCAGCCAGACCGGCAGGATGACGTTATAGACGCGGGTCTGCTTCTTCATGGCGCACCTCCCCTTTCCGGTCGTTTTTCCACGTCCTCCACAGCTCCCTGGTGCACATCACGACGATGCCTGCCAGGTAGGCGGCGAAGGTGACAGCCACGGGAACGACTGCCAGCAGGAAGACCAGACGGCCCGCGCTCCGCCAAAAAAGATGGCCCAGCCCGAGGGCGGCATCCGCGAACAGACTCATGAGCGAGCCTCCTCTCTGCGCCGCTTCCACCAATGGAGGACCGCGCCGAGCACAGATCCGACGATCGAGCCGCCCAAGGCGTACAGCCCATATAGGGCCAGACCCATGAAGAACAGCGGGGCGATGCCCGGGGACGCGTCCGTGCCCCATAGGCCCAGCAGCACGGCCAGCCCGGACGCCCCAAGGGGGATCAGCGTGAGCCGGAGCCGTTTTTCTGCCAGCACCATCTGGGCCATGACGCACATGACGGCCAGGGCCATGGGGAAGAGCACCAATGGGTAGAGGATCAGGAACGTCACGATCATGTTCGTTCACCCGCCTTTCGCTTCATCCTATGCCGCGCGGCCCCGGCCAGGTCGCCCGCCAGGGCCGAGACCGCCGCGATGGGGACCAGGATCCCGAGGGAGATATCGGAGCAGAGCCTGGCGATCAGGACGAACACCAGCATGAAGAGCCCACAGGCAGCGGGATAGAGCGGGCACAGCCCGTGCCGCCGGCCCAGAGACAGTCCGGACACGGCGCCGCCCGCGGGGAGCAGCAGCCAGGCATACAGGACGCTGAGGATGGGGAGCTGGTGTTCCTCCAGCGGCTGCAGCGCCAGCGGCAGGGCCAGGCACAGCAGGGACGCGAAGCCCACGTAGGGCAGCGTCTCTCTCCAGTGGAACAGGGACGGCCCGGGGGCCAGCCCCAGCTTTTCCCGGATGGCGGCGACCTCGGCGTACCATCCCACCCAGCGCCCCAGCCAGATCAGGGCATAGAGCAGGGCCAGCGCCCCCAGCCATACCAGCCATGCCATGGGCCCGCGCACGCCGAAGCAGGCCCCCAGCAGCAGCGACCAGAGGGCGGCGGTGACGGCGAAGTGGACCAGGGAGCGCACCACCAGCTCCCGGCCGCTGTCGGCGAAGGGGAGCGTGGCCACGCCCGCCGCCGCGCCCAGGGCGAAGGCCAGGGCACAGGTGACGGCGATCGCCCAGGGCAGGCCGACCCGTTCGATCAGCGGGGCGCACAGGGCGGGGGCGGAATAGCCGCCGGCGAACAGCGGGCCCTGGTACAGCGCCGCCAGGAGCAGCCCCACTGCCCCGCCTGCGGCGGCCCGGGAGAGGCATCGCATCTTGGATCCGTCCATGGAACGTCCCTCCTTCATAGTCCGAGCACATGCTTGATCTTCTTCACATACCGCCGGGACACCCAGCACACCGTCCCGCCCTCCAGCGTCATCTTGATGGTGCCCACCAGGGTGAGGTCCAGCCCGGTCACCCGGTCCAGGTTCACGATCTCCGAGTTGGACACCCGCACGAACCGGGTGCCGGACAGCAGCTCCTCCAGCTCGTACAGCCGCGCCCGGACCGAGAACGTCCCTTCCGCCGTCTGGCAGGACACCCCCTTGTCCTCCGCGAAGAACCGCAGCACCATGGAGCGGGACACCTTCACCGCCTCCCGCTCCCGGTAGACGGTGAAGGGCCGGGGCAGCTCCTCGCCTTGGAGGCGCCGGGCCAGCTCCTCCACCTCCTGTGTGGGACTGGGGGCGTACAGGACGATCGCGGCCTCGTCCAGACTGGGGTCGATCCGTATCTCCACCTTCACCCGCGCCGCCTCCTTCCCGTTGGAGCCAGTATACCCGATCTGCCCGGGAAAGTCCAGCGCACGGGGACAGATGGTCGATCCCGGGGGACGGTCGGTCGGGTGGGCGCAAAAAAACTGCCGCCCCCCCATTGGCAGACGGCAGAAAGCGTGCTATAATATCCCAAACAGACATTTGCCGTCTCCGGCCAAATCTCAATACGAAGGAGCTGCCGACATGAACGAGAAAGTGCACGTGGTGGACCACCCCCTCCTGGCCCACAAGCTCACCATCCTGCGGGACAAGAACACCTCCACCAAGGATTTCCGGGAGATCGTCTCCGAGATCGGGATGCTGCTCACCTATGAGGCCACCCGGGACCTCCCCCTCACCACGCGGGAGATCGAGACTCCCATCTGCAAGATGGAGGCGCCCATCCTGAAGGGCAAGAAGTTCGCGGTGGTGCCCATCCTCCGGGCGGGGCTGGGGCTGGTGGACGGCGTGCTGCGCATGGTGCCCTCCGCCCGTGTGGGCCACTTGGGGATGTACCGGGACGAGGAGACCATGGTGCCGGTGCAGTATTTCTGCAAGATGCCCCGGGACATCGCCGAGCGGGACGTGCTCATCGTGGATCCGATGCTGGCCACCGGCGGCAGCGCCGACGCGGCCATCCAGATCATGAAGGGCTACGGCTGCGCCAACATCAAGCTCATGGTGCTGGTGGCGGCTCCGAAGGGCATCCAGGTGGTGCAGGAGCGCCACCCCGATGTGGAGATCTATTGCGGCGCGGTGGACGAGGGGCTGAACGAGAACAGCTACATCGTTCCCGGCCTGGGAGACGCGGGGGACCGCATCTTCGGTACGAAATAAGGACGAGAAAAGGGCCCGCCTCCCGGCGGGTCCTTTCCCCGGCCCTCCGCTGCCGCCGGAGGGCCATGTCCGGACGGATATCAGAACGGCAGGTCCTCCGGATCCTCTTCCGGCTGTTCCCGCCGGGCCAGCGCGGCCACGGTGACGGACCCCCTGCCGTACTTGGAGCGGATGGCGTCCATGGTCCGTTCCAGCGTTTCCACGCGCTCCCGCCGCCGGGGCCGGGCGGGCTGGAACAGGTCGAGCTGTTCGGACGCCTCCCCTTCGGGGATCAGGCCGTGGGCGGTGAGGGTGATCGCCCGGATGGGGGCGCCGGAGCCCCAGCAGCGTCCCAGGATGTCCATCGCCGCATGGGACAGCTCCCGGGCGGTGTTGGTGGGCGCGTCCAGGGGCTGCTGGCGGCAGATGTCCTTGAGGCCCGGGTCCCGGACGGTCACCTGGAGGGTGGATGCCTTCATCCCGTGCTTCCTCAGCCGGACGGCCACCTGGTCCGCCAGCATGGCTACCGCCCGGCTCACCTCGTCCCGCCGGACGAGGTCGTGGGGGAAGGTCTCCCCGTTGCCCACGGACTTGGGGGGCGTGTACTGCCCCGCCGGGGCCACGGGGCTGCCGTCCAGCCCGTTGGCGTAGTTCCACAGCACGCCGCCCTGCTTGCCCAGCAGCTCGGTGAGGGCGAAGCGGTCGAACGCCGCCAGATCGCCGATGGTGGTTACCCCGTACTGGGCCAGCACCTTCGCCGCCGCCCGGCCCACGTACAGCAGGTCCGTCACCGGCAGGGGCCAGACGATCTGCTCGACGTCGTTCGGAGCGATGACCGTGGTGGCGTCCGGCTTTTTATAGTCGCTGCCCAGCTTGGCGAACACTTTGTTGAAGGAGACCCCCACTGAGATCGTCAGCCCCAGTTCCTCCCGCACGGTGCCGCGGATGCGGTCGGCCAGGGCCTTGGGATCCCCGCCGAAAAGATGGAGGGTGCCCGTCACGTCCAGCCAGCTCTCGTCGATGCCGAAGGGCTCGATGAGGTCGGTGAAGCGGTCATAGATGGCGTTCACTTTTTTGGAGTACTCCCGATACAGATCGTGGTGGGCGGGCAGGAGCACCAGATCGGGGCACTTCTGCTGCGCCTGCCAGATGGTCTCCGCCGTGCGCACGCCGTACTTTTTCGCGGGCTCGTTCTTGGCCAGGACGATGCCATGGCGGCTGTGCGGGTCGCCGCACACCGCCACAGGGACGCAGCGCAGGTCAGGCCGGGACAGCAGCTCCACCGAGGCGTAGAAGCTGTTGCAGTCGCAGTGATAGATCACCCGGTCCATGGTCCTCCCCCCTTTGGGAACAGTATACATCGTTCGTCCCAAGATGTCAAACGTTCGTTTTATGGGCGCCCTGCGGGACAGGGCGGAGGTCCCGCGATGGCGCGGCCGTGAAAAGGAGAGGAACGTATGGACAGCCTGACGTCCATGATGAACATCGGCAAGGAGATGGCCAGGAAGCTGACGGCGGTCGGGATCGATTCGCCGGAGGCGCTGGTGAGGACAGGGGCGAAGCACGCCTTCTTCAAGCTGAAGGAGCTGTATCCGGAGGTCTGCCTGGTGCATCTGTACGCGCTGGAGGGGGCGATCCGGAACGTAGGCTATCACGAGCTCCCGGAGGATACGAAAAAGGATCTGAAAGGCTTCAGCGACTTTTTGAAGGGGCAGGGGCCGGATCGGGACGGAGCGCAGCGGCCTCCCGTGGAAGGAGAAAAGGATGCTCCCCCTGCGGGGCAGGGGGAGCACTCGGGATCTACCCGATGAACTGTACGCTGTTCACGCACACGAAGTACAGCCGGTCGTCCGTATCGTTGGACAGCACCAGCACATTGCCTACAGTGCCCAGCAAAGTGACGTTCTGGAGCACCAGCAGTCCGGCCACCAGGGACACCCGGCGGCTGAGGTTGTTCTGGGCCAGGGCGCCCAGCAGGCCCGCCGCACAGCAGCAGTCCCGGCCGTCGCAGGCACAGGAGCAGCAGCTCTGCCCGCAGGGGTCGCCATGGAAGCTGAGCCGTTGGGCCAGAGCGGCGCGCACGCAGCGGAAATTCCGGGCGGTCGCTTCCGCGCTGGTGAGATCGCCCTCGGCGGCCGCGGCCGCGCCCTGGATGACCACGGCGTCCAGCTCGCACAGGTTCACCTGAGTGGCGGTGAACGAGCAGTCTTTGCCGGAAGAGGTGTACACCTTGGCGGAGATATCCAGCAGGTCGCAGCTGCATGGGGCGAATCGCCGGAAGCTGCCGGAAAGGTCCCTCAGGTTGTCGCTGGGCCTGTTGGGGTCGGGGGGAGTGGGCTTGCCGCCGGGGCCTGGGTACGCCTGGGTCCCGGAAGCCATGTCGTTCCCGGCCTCGCTCTCGGCGGCACTGCTGTGGGGCTTGCGGTCCTGGAGGGTGGTCCCGGCGACGTAGCCGTCGGTGATGAAAGCCGCCGTGTCGAAATCCAGCAGGCTGGAGATCCGCTGGTCGCACAGCAGGCCCAGCGCGGCCCGGAAGCTCTGCTTGCAGCAGCAGCCCTCCTCCACCTGGGGAGGCTCCGGGGACGGCGGCATGGGCGCGCAGCAGCAGATCAGCCGCTGGCAGTGCTCCGCTCCCTGGCCGCAGTCGTCCTGGATCGGGCAGTCAGGCGGCATGGTGCCACAGCCGCACCCACAGCCCATCGGAGGCATGGGGGGCATGGGATCGGGGCCGCAGCCGGGCGTGGGCGGCGGACAGGGCTGGGGACCGGGACGCTGGGAGGTCCCGGCTGCGAACTCCTCCGCAGACATGGCCCTGCCGGCGGATGGTCCGTTCAAATAGGTTTGGCTCATAGAGGTATGCTCCTTTCATCGGCTCCGTCCCAGGCGCTGAGCAGCGCGTATGGCCGGGGCCGGGGCTTCGCGCTCGGCCCCCCAAAGGGTGGAGGGCGCGCCTGGGTGCAACCCAGTCTATGCCCTGCGTGGGTCCCGGGACACAAGGATGGATCGAGGAGGGTCCCATAAGCCGCACACTATATTTTCTAAAAATTTCCCCAGTATGTTGACATACACCACAACATATAGTATCATGATGGAGCGCCTCCATTTCAGCCCCCAGATCCTTCCAGGGCGGAGCGGCCTGTTTCGGCCCATCCGGCGCACAAAAGAACCATCATCAAGAAGGGAGTCCGCCCATGAAAGTCATCAAACGAGACGATTCCATCGTCGAATTCGACCGTTCGAAGATCGTAGCCGCCATCCGGAAAGCCAATGAGGCGGTGGACGAGCCCTATCGTATGGACGAAGCGTCCATCGAAGCCATCGCCGATTCCGTGGCGGGCAAGGGCCGCAGGCGTCTGTTGGTGGAGGACATCCAGGACATGGTGGAGACCAAGCTCATGGCGGCCGGCAAATATGAGCTGGCCAAGGCTTATATCATCTACCGCTACACCCGGGCCTTGGTGCGCAAGGCCAACACCACCGATGAATCCATCCTGTCCCTCATCCGCAACGACAACAAGGAGCTCGCGGAGGAGAACGCCAACAAGAACACCGCCATCGCGTCCACCCAGCGGGACTACATCGCCGGAGAGGTGAGCCGGGACCTGACCAGGCGCATCCTCCTGCCCGAGCACATCTCCAAGGCCCATGACGATGGCGTGCTCCATTTCCACGACGCGGACTATTTCGTCCAGCACATCTTCAACTGCTGCCTGGTGAACATCGGCGACATGCTGGACAACGGCACCATGATCAACGGAAAGCTCATCGAGTCCCCCAAGAGCTTCCAGGTGGCGTGCACCGTGGTGACTCAGATCATCTCCTGCGTGGCCTCCAACCAGTACGGCGGGCAGAGCGTGGAGATGAGCCACCTGGGCAAGTACCTGCGCCTGACCTATGAGAAGTACCTGCGCCGCACCCGGGAGGCCGTCCCCGAGCTGGACGAGGCCACGGTGGAGAAGCTTGCCGCCGCCAGGACCCGGGACGAGCTTCGCAGCGGCGTGCAGACCATCCAGTACCAGATCAACACCCTGATGACCACCAACGGCCAGTCC
Source organism: uncultured bacterium (assembly GCA_947643715.1). Lineage (GTDB taxonomy): Bacteria > Bacillota > Clostridia > Oscillospirales > Oscillospiraceae > Enterenecus. The sequence goes on along the minus strand of CANRXB010000045.1, from coordinate 9,596 downwards.
CCCTTCGTGACCCTGTTCCTGGTGCTGCGGGAGGGCGACCCCTACATGAAGGAGAACGCCGCCATCATCCAGGAGATCCTCACCCAGCGGCTGGAGGGCATCAAGAACGAGAAAGGGGTGTACATCACCCCCGCGTTCCCCAAGCTGGTGTATGTGCTGGACGAGTTCAACGATCTCAGGGGCGGGGAGTACGACTACCTCACCGAGCTGGCCGTCAAGTGCTCCGCCAAGCGGATGTATCCCGACTACATCTCCGCCAAGAAGATGCGGGAGCATTACGAGGGCAACGTGTTCTCGCCTATGGGCTGCCGGTCCTTCCTGTCCCCCTGGAAGGACGAGGACGGGAACTATAAGTTCGAGGGCCGTTTCAATCAGGGCGTGGTGTCCATCAACCTGCCCCAGATCGGCATCCTGTCCGGCCCTGACGAGGACAAGTTCTGGCCCTTGCTGGAGGAGCGGCTGGAGCTGTGCTTCGAGGCGCTGATGTGCCGCCACAACGCGCTGAAGGGCATCCGCTCCGACGTGTCCCCGATCCACTGGCAGTATGGCGCCGTGGCCCGCTTGGAGAAAGGGGAGACCATCGATAAGCTGCTGTACGGCGGCTATTCCTCCATCTCCTTGGGCTATATCGGGCTGTACGAGGTGACGAAGCTGGTGAAGGGCTGCTCCCATACCGACCCGGATGGGGAGGACTTCGCCCGGCGGCTGATGGACCATCTCCGGGCCACCACCGACCGGTGGAGGAAGGAGACCGATATCGGCTTCGCGCTGTACGGCACCCCGGCCGAGAGCCTGTGCTACCGGTTCGCCCGCATCGATAAGGAGCGGTTCGGTACGATACCGGATGTGACGGACAAGGGATATTATACGAACAGTTATCATGTGGACGTGCGGGAGGACATCGACGCCTTCGCCAAGTTCACCTTCGAGAGCCAGTTCCAGAAGATCTCCAGCGGCGGCTGCATCTCCTATGTGGAGATCCCCAACATGCGCCACAACCTGGAGGCTCTGCGGGACGTGGTGCGCTTCATCTCCGACAACATCCAGTACGCCGAGTTCAACACCAAGAGCGACTACTGCCAGGTGTGCGGCTATGACGGGGAGATCGTGGTCAACGACGACAACGAGTGGGAGTGCCCCTGCTGCCACAACAAGGACCATGCCAAGATGAACGTGACCCGGCGGACCTGCGGCTATCTGGGCGAGAACTTCTGGAACGATGGCAAGACCCGGGAGATCAAGGCCCGGGTGCTGCATCTGTGAACATCGAACGGGGCGGCCGTTCCGGCCGCCCCGTTTCTTTTTTGAAGGAGATCCATGACGATGAATTATGCCGCCATCAAATGGGCCGACGTGGCCAATGGTCCAGGGGTGCGGGTGTCGCTGTTCGTGTCCGGCTGCACCCACCGCTGCCCCGGCTGCTTCAATGAAGAGGCGTGGGATTTCAGCTATGGCCGGCCCTTCACCCAGGCCGAAGCGGACAAGATCCTCCGCGCCCTGGCGCCCGACCACATCCGGGGGCTGTCCCTGCTGGGGGGCGAGCCTTTCGAGCCGGACAACCAGCGCGCTCTGCTGCCCTTCCTGCGGCAAGTGAAAAAAGAGCATCCCTCGAAGCAGATCTGGTGCTACTCCGGGTACACGCTGGACGAAGAGCTGTGGCGGCCCAGCCGCGCCCGGTGCGAGTGCACGGACGAGATGCTGTCCTGCCTCGATGTGCTGGTGGACGGCCCCTTCGTCCAGGAGAAGAGGGATCTGGATCTGCGTTTCCGGGGCTCGTCCAACCAGCGTATCCTGGATGTCCCCGCCAGCCTGGAGGCCCATGCCCCCGTCCTTTGGGACGGGGAGATGACCATCCGGTCCATCACCGTGTGAGGAGGAGCTGAGCATGACTGTCCCTGTCCCCATCAAACTGCTGGATCCCCGGGCCAAAGCGCCCGCTTACGGCTCTGCCGGGGCCGCCGGGGCCGACCTGTACGCCCTCACCGACGGCCCGGTGGCCGTGGCGCCCGGGCAGACCGTCCTGATCCGCACCGGCCTGGCCCTGGCCGTCCCTGAAGGGCATGTTGGCCTGGTGTACGCCCGGTCCGGCCTGGCCACGAAACAGGGCCTGGCTCCCGCCAACAAGGTGGGGGTCATCGATTCGGATTACCGGGGCGAGCTGATGGTGGCTCTGCACAACCACAGCGGCCAGGACCGCACAGTGGAGTGCGGCGATCGCATCGCTCAGCTCGTGATCGCGCCCTGTCCCACCGCCCGGTTCTTCCCGGTGGATGAGCTGGACGGCACGCAGCGGGGGAGCGGCGGCTTCGGCTCGACCGGGAGCAAGTGAGGCGCACGTCCGCCAAAACGTCTATGCGCCCCCGCCCCAGACGCTCTTGGTGAACTCGTACATGGCGATGCTGGCCGCGATGGGCAGGTTCAGGCTGTCGATCTCTTTGGAGTGGGGGATGACCACGCTCCGGCAAAACTGCGCGTACTCGTCGGGGAGGCCCGTGGCCTCGTTGCCGAAGACCAGGGAATAGGGCGAGGCGATCTCCACGCTGTGGATCGGGACGCTGGACCCCAGCATGAACGCGTACAGCTCATTGTCTGGGAAACGTTCGATGTATCCTTCGATGCGGTCGAAGTACTCCACCGTCACATGGAACGCCGCCCCCATGGAGGCGCGGATCGTCCTGGGATCGTAGAGGTCCACGGCGGGGCGGACGACCGCGATGTCCGTCAGGCCGAAGCCTGCGGCCGTTCTCAGGATGGTCCCCAGATTGCCGGCGTCGGAGGGGTTGACCAACACCACATGAGGGCCGGGACGGATGTGCTGTTCCTGCTTGCGGAACTCGCAGATGAGGAAGCAGTTCCCCTTGGGGGAGAGGATGTGGAACGCCTTGTCGTTCGTCTCTGTGGGGACGCCGAGGCTCCGGCACTTGGAGAGCAGGTCCACGATCGCCGGTGTCCGCTCCGTCGCGGAAGAGACGTAGACCTTCACGGCCGACTGGGGCGCGTGCTCCAACAGCTCATAGGTCAGCGCCGCGCCCAACGCATAAGAATAGCTGCCGTCCCGTTTGTAACGCTGGATCTTCACGAAAACACCTCCGGCTGGTATCATGGACCGAGTATACCACGCCGGTGCGAACAAATCAATTCGCCGATCGCAGATCCGAGGGCGGTGCACACGCGCCCTCCAGGTGACGGATCGGATGGGACAGGCGGCGCCCGATCGTTTCGGGCGCCGCCTGTTTTCGGCCGCCTGCCGTGGGGCCGGGGGCTCGATTCACTTCTTCCAGCGCTTCAGCATGGGGAAGAACTGGTGCATCCGGGCCTTGGCCTGCTCCTGGGTCATGCTGGGGTCGGCCTGGGCCATCATGGGGGCGCAGAAGTCGATCATCTCTTCCATGGTCATCTCGCCCACGAACTGGCCCTGCTTGTAGCAGTAGCCGCAGTAGTCCTGGCTGGGAGAGCCGTCCGACTCGGTGCCCAGCTCCACGCCGGGGCCCAGGGGCATCCCGCAGGACTGGCAGAACTTCATGCGATCGATATCCATCGATGGGACCTCCTTTCTTTTGGATGGTCCCATCGTAACACATGGAACCTGACAAGGTGTGTCTGGTTCCATGCTGTGCGCCCAAAAGATCTCGCGCCCCAGGATGGCCAGGCGGCGACGCAGGGAGGCCGGGGCCAGCACCTCCACCCCAGCGCCGAAGCCCAGCAGGTAGCCGTACAGCCATTGATCGTCGGGGAACACGGCCTCTACCAGCAGGGAGCCGTCGCTCTGGCGGGTGACGCAGCTCTGGTCGAACTCGTCGTAGACCCGGTAGGCCAGCGCGCGCGTGAAACGCAGCTTCACCTCCACCCGGAACAGGGGCGGGATGTCGGCGGGGAACTCGATGTCCGGCGGGTCCAGGAGGCGATGGAACACCTCGCCGGTGGGCGCCGGGGACAAGATCCGGGACAGGCGGAAGGTACGGTAGTCCTCCCGCTCCAGATCGAACGCCTGGAGATACCATGCCTGCCCCTTGAACACCAGCCGGGCGGGGAGCACCTTCCGGGGGCGGGTGGAGCCATAGGAGCTGGCATAGGAGAACGCCAGGGTCTGCCGCGCGAACACCGCCTGCTTGAGCAGGCGGAACTTCCCCTCGTCCGCCTGGGACGCGCCCCAGCGGGACAGATCCACCCGGAGCCAATCCTCCCGTCCCCGGCGGAACAGGGCGGACAGCTTGGTGAGGGCCTGTTCCCCCTCCTGGCCGGGGAGGCTTTGCAGCGCGGTGAGGAGCTGGCGCTGCTCCTCTTCCGTGAAAGCGGCGCGGTCCAGCACGTAGCCGTCCAGCAGGGCCACGCCGCCCCCCGCCCCTTGGGTGGTGTAGATGGGCACTCCCGCGGCGGACAGAGCGTCCACGTCCCGCAGTATGGTGCGGGGGGACACCTCCAACCGCTGGGCCAGTTCCCCTGCGGTCATGCGGCCCCGCTCCAGCAGGAGATAGATCAGCCGGAATTGACGGCCTGCGGACATGGCGAGCTCCCCCTTCTCTGTGCAAACGCGTTTTTCCTATTATATCACATATCGTCGGAAAAAGTAAACGGATCTGAAAAGACGGCCGGCGGCCCATCAGGGCCGCCGGCCGTCTTTTCAGCCGCGGGTATAGGGAGCCAGGTCCAGCCGGATGAAATAATCCCGGCCGTGGCGGCACACGGGGCAGACCTGGGGCGCGAGGGACGCACGGACGATCTCGCCGCAGTTCAGGCACATCCACAAGGTCTCGTCGTCCTGCTTGCCGAACAGCGTGCCCTGCTCCAGAAGGTCGGCGAGCTGGCCGAAGCGGTCGCCGTGGACCTTCTCGATCTGGGCGACGAGCTCGAATTGGCCGCCGATGAGGTCGAAGCCCTCGTCGTGGGCGGTCTTGGCGAAGGCGGCATAGTCGTGTTCGAACTCCTGATATTCGTTGTGCCTTGCCGCTTTGAGCAGGTCCAGCGTCTTGTCCGACAGGTCGATGGGGTAGTTCCCGTCGATGGAGATGTTCTGCCCCGCGCTGGGCAGCAGCAGGTCATAGAACACTTTGGCGTGGGCCCGCTCCTGGTCGGCCGTGAATTCGAACACCCGGGCGACCACCTCCAGCTTCTCCTTCCGGGCGGCGCCGGCGGCGAAGGTGTAGCGGTTGCGGGCCTGGCTCTCCCCGGCGAAGGCGCGCATCAGGTTCTCCCGGGTGCGGCTCTCCATGAAGTCCACGTTGCCCTTGTGGTAGTTTTCATAGACGTTCGGCATATCGATTCCCTCCAATGTATTTGGGTGAGGACAGTATGCCCAGTTTTTCGGAAAACTTTCGTCACTCCCCGGCGCGCGGGGGAATACAATGGGTTGATGACGAACAGGGCCAGACGGCCCGGACAGGAGGGCTTATGATGCTGCGGGCAAGGAACATCTGGGTGGTAGGGGGCGATCCCCGGCAGGCGGCGCTGGCCGAGCTGCTGGCGGACGACGGCCACAGCGTACATACCTTCGCCTTGGAACACGGCGAGGGGATGGAGTGTGAAACGTCCCTGGCCGGGGCGGACCGTGCGGACTGTGTGGTCCTGCCCCTTCCGGCGGTCGGGCCGGACGGCGGCTTGAACGCCCCTCTGGCGGCACAGGCCCACGGCCTGGAGCAAGTGCTGGACGCCCTGCGCCCCGGCCAGCTCGTCTGCGCCGGGATGGTGGGCGGGCCGCTGGAGCGGATGGCGGCGCAGCGGGAACTGGTGCTCCAGGACTACTTCGCCCGGGAGGAGCTGGCCGTGCTCAACGCGATCCCCACCGCCGAAGGGGCCATCCAGATTGCCATGGAGGAGCTGCCCATCACCCTCCACGACGCACGGGTGCTGGTGATCGGGTTCGGGCGGCTGGGACGGGCGCTGGCCCCCCGGCTGCGGGCGCTGGGGGCCCGGGTGTGGGTGTCCGCCCGCAGGTATGAGCAGAGGGCCGCTGCCGAGAGCATGGGCCTGGAGAGCGAGGGGGTGGACCGTCTGCCTGACTGGCTGTGCAGCTACGATCTGGTGTTCAATACGGTCCCCGCCAAGGTGCTGGGCGTGGAGGAGCTGGCGGCGCTGAAGGAGCGGGCCCTGGTCATCGATCTGGCGTCCCGCCCCGGCGGGGTGGACATGGACGCCGCCGCGACGCTTGGCGTGCGGGTGGTATGGGCCCTGTCCCTGCCGGGGAAGGTGGCTCCGGTCACCTCCGGGCGCTATATCAAAGACACTATCTATCATATCATGGAGGGATCGAACCTATGGATCTAGGTGGATTGAGAGTGGGCTTCGCCTTCTGCGGATCCTTTTGCACCATGACCAAGGCGCTGGACGCCCTGGAACAGACGGCCGCCCGATTCGGGCCGGTGACCCCCATCGTGTCCGAGACGGTGGCGTCCACCGACACCCGTTTCGGGACGGCCCACGATTTCATGCGGGAGATGGAGCGCCTGTGCGACCAGCGCGTGATCGCGACGGTGGCGGGGGCGGAGCCCATCGGGCCCCGCGGGCTGCTGGACGTGTTGGCGATCTGTCCCTGCACGGGGAACACGCTGGCGAAGCTGGCCCACGGGGTCACCGACACGGCGGTGACCATGGCGGCGAAGGCGCATCTGCGCAACGGCCGGCCCTTGGTGCTGGCTCTGGCTACCAACGACGGCCTGGGCGCCTCGGCCCCCAACCTGGGGACCATGCTGGGGCGGAAGAACGTATACCTCGTCCCCTTCGGGCAGGACGATTTCGCAGGCAAGCCTACATCCCTGGTGGCGGACTTCAGTCTGCTGCCTGCCGCCATCGAGGCCGCGTGCCGGGGGGAACAGCTCCAACCCGTGCTCTTGGGGCCGGCCCGTTCGGAGGTTTAGGCACTTTTGCTTGACAAATACCCGAAAGGGGGGATAGAATAAGGGAAAGTATCCACAAGGAGGCGGGTATCCGTGAGCCATACCGTAGAGATCTTGTCGGTGGGCACAGAGCTGCTGTTGGGCAATATCGTGAATTCCGACGCCCAGGCCCTCAGCCGGGAGCTGTCCGGCCTGGGCCTCAACGTGCTGTACCACTCGGTGGTGGGGGACAATCCCGGCCGCGTGAGAGCGGCGGTGGCGTTGGCCCGGAGCCGGGCGGACGTGCTGGTGACCACCGGCGGGCTGGGCCCCACCTGCGACGACCTCACCAAGCAGACCTTGGCGGAGGCGTTCGGCAGGAAGCTGGTGTTCCATCCTGAGTGTGCCCAGGGCATCCGGTGCTTCTTCGCCCGGATGGGCAAGGAGATGACGGAGAACAATCTCCAGCAGGCGTGGCTGCCCGAGGGGTGCCATGTGCTGGACAACGACTGGGGGACCGCGCCCGGCTGCGCCTTCGAGGCGGATGGGACGTATGTGGTCATGCTGCCCGGCCCGCCCAGCGAGTGCCTGCCCATGTTCCGGGAGCGGGCCGCGGCCTGGCTGGCCCGGCTCAGCGAGGGGGTCATCCGCTCGCGCACCCTGCGGGTGTTCGGCATGGGGGAGTCGGCGGTGGAATCCCTGCTCCGGGACCGGATGAACGAGCTGACCAACCCCACCCTGGCCCCATATGCCAAGGAGGGGGAGGTGGAGCTGCGGATCACCGCAAAGGCCCCGTCGGTCCAGGAGGCGGACGCCCTCATCGCTCCGGTGGAGCGGGAGGTCCGGGCCCTGCTGGGCGAGCTGGTGTACGGCGCGGACGTGTCCGGGCTGGAGCAGGTGGTGCTGGACGCCGCCCGGGACCGGGGGCTCACCCTGGGCACGGCGGAGAGCTGCACCGGCGGGCTGGTGGCCAAGCGCATCACCGACGTGCCGGGGGCGGCGTCGGCGTTCAAAGGCGGCGTAGTGAGCTACCATTGTGAGATCAAGGCGGGGGTGCTGGGGGTGTCCCAGGCCCTGCTGGACGAGAAGGGCGCGGTGTGCGCCCAGGTGGCGGAGCAGATGGCCCAGGGGGCGCGCGGCGTCCTGGGCTGCGATCTGGCGGTGTCCGTCACCGGAGTGGCCGGGCCGGATCCGGACGATCGGGGCCATCCCGTGGGGCTGGTGTACACCGCCCTGGCGACGCCGGACGGCTGCTGGGTGAAGGAGCTGAACCTGGCCTCCCCCGGGGCCCGGCGGGACCGCATCCGCACCCTGGCCACCAACCATGCCCTGGACATGGCCCGGCGGTGGCTGACGGGGCTGGACCCGACGGGGCAGAGCGTCCAGCGGGGCTGGACCGATTGAGGAGGGACGGCGTGAGGCATTGGAAAAAGGGACTGCTGGCAGTGGCGGTCGTCGCGCTGCTGCTGGGGCTGCTGGGCACCGCGTCCGGCACCGCCGTCAGCGTGAACCTGATGGCGGTGAACGACCGGGTGCTGGAGACCACGGCGGAGAACATGCCCCGCACAGTGGGCGGGGTATTGTATGTGCCCTATACCATGCTGTCCTACCAGGCCACCAACATCGATCTGGGCGTGAACGCCATGTACAGCATCACCAAGCGAACGGTGCTGGTGTCCGACGGCCAGCGAGGGGTGGTGTTCGATACCCAGGCCAATACCGCCCAGGATTTCTCCGGCGAGACGCTGCCCGTCCGGGCCATGATGCGCAACACCACAGTGTTCGTGCCGATTGACTGGCTGTGCGAATATTTCGGCACCATAAGCTGTAGCCGCACGCCCACGCAATATGGCACCGTGATCCGGGTGACCAGCAGCGCGGCCATCCTCAACGACCGGGATTTCGTCGATTCGGCGACCAACCAGTTGGCGGGGAGCCTGCGCCACTACCTGGAGTCGGGCGGGGCTGGAGAGGTGGACGATCCGGTCCCCTCCAACAGCGTGGAGCCCTCTGCTCCGACCAGCGGCGCGGAGCTGTTCCTGGCCTGCCGCTGGGGCACGGAGGCGGCCGAGTGCGCCCTGCTGCTGGAAGGGCGGGGACAGCGAGGGCTGTTCCTTTTCACTTGTGAGGAATTGGACGGGCAGGACGGCTTGGTCCGCCGCTTGGTGGGGGCGGGCCATACGGTAGGGCTGGCCCTCACCGGAGAGGACGGCCCGGGATGCCTGGCCCAAGCGGAGGAAGGCGGGAAGCTGCTGGCCGCAGCCGCCCGCTATAACGTCCTGGTGGTGAGCGCCGACGCTCTGGACGATCAAGGCCGTGAGGCGCTGGTCCAGGCGGGATACGCGGTATGGACGCCCACGGTGTCGGGGGAGGACTATGCCTCCGGCGCGGCGCTGGTACGGGGGCTGAACGCCCGGCGGGTGAACTATGTGGAGCTGGACTGCGGACGGGGCGGGACGACGTTCCTCCGGGGCGCGCTGAGCGCCATGGCGGAGGAGAACTGCCAGATCTATCAGGCCACTGCGCCGGCGTTGTCGTGAGGGGCCTGTGTGAAGGAGCATATCGAGGATGGATACAGCGGGGGCCGCCGGATGCGGCCCCCGCTGTGTTCAGGATGGGATCGAAGGTGTCCCGGCGGCATCGGCCGGGGACGCAGAGATCGCGGTCCGAGCACGACCGTGAGGTGCGGGAAATAAAAAAGAACTGCCGGCATGAGCCGACAGTTCTCGATAATGGAGCGAGTGACGAGGCTCGAACTCGCTACCTCCACCTTGGCAAGGTGGCGCT
>CANRXB010000044.1 GCA_947643715.1 uncultured bacterium | reverse complement strand
CAGCGAACTTTGTCATCTTACCACACTCAGTCGCTCTTGTCAAGTGCTTTTTTCGACTTTTTCGAAGCTCTTGAACTTCCGGGCCGCTCTCGCGAGCCCTTGTTGCCTGGTGCTCAATTATATTAGCAGATCTTCCCTCAGATGTCAACCCCCTTTTTAGATTTTTTTCGACTTTTTTCTCCAAGCCCCTTTCCGAGCCGTCCGCAGGCGCTCCCGCCCCGCCCCCACAGCGGGAGAGGACAGCGCCGCCGGGAGCTCCGGCGGCGCTGTCTGTCCATCCTGTCACTTGATCGTCTTGCTCTCGACCTCTCCGCCCAGCAGAGCGGCGAACTGCTCGAACGTCATGGCCCCCAGGTCCTCGCCCGACCTGTGCCTGGGAGATACCGTGCCGTTCTCCATGTCCCGGTCCCCCACCACCAGCATATAGGGCACCTTCTCCAGCGTGGCCTCCCGGATCTTCTTGCCGATCTTCTCGCTGCGTCCATCCACCTCGCTGCGGAAGCCCAGCCCGTCCAGCTTGGCCGCGACCTCGACGGCATACTCCGCCGCCCGGTCGGTGACGGGCAGTACCTTCACCTGCACCGGCGCCAGCCACGCGGGGAACGCTCCGGCGAAATGCTCGGTGATCACACCGATGAACCGCTCGATGGAGCCCAGCACCACACGGTGGATCATGACCGGGCGGTGTTTCTGCCCATCCTCGCCGGTGTATTCCAGCTCGAACCGCTCGGGCATCTGCATGTCCAGTTGGATGGTGCCGCACTGCCAGGTGCGTCCCAGGGAATCCGCCAGATGGAAATCCAGCTTGGGCCCATAGAACGCGCCGTCCCCTTCATTGATCACATAGTCCTTGCCCATCTTCTCGATGGCCCGCTCCAGCGTGTCGGTGGCCATGTCCCAGGTCTCCTTCTCGCCGATGTGGTCCTCGGGCATGGTGGACACCTCGATCTGATAGCTCAGACCGAATACCGAATACACCTCGTCGAACAGGCGCACTACGTCCTGGATCTCCCGCTCCATCTGGTCCCACGTCATGAAGATGTGGGCGTCGTCCTGGGTGAAGCAGCGCACCCGGAACAGGCCGTGGAGCGCTCCGGACAGCTCGTGGCGGTGGACCAGGCCCAGCTCCGCCATGCGAAGGGGCAGGTCCCGGTAGGAATGGGGCTCCGTCTTGTACACCAGCATCCCGCCGGGGCAGTTCATGGGCTTGACGGCATAGTCCTCCTCGTCGATGACGGTGGTGTACATATTGTCTTTATAGTGGTCCCAGTGGCCGGAGCGGTGCCATAGCTGCTGGTTCAGGATGATGGGGGTGGAGATCTCCACATAGCCGAACTTCTTGTGGACCTCATGCCAGTAGTCCAGCAGGGTGTTGCGCAGCACCATGCCTTTGGGCAGGAAGAAGGGGAAGCCGGGGCCCTCCTCCAGCAAGGTGAACAGGCCCAGCTCCTTGCCCAGCCTGCGGTGGTCCCGCTTCTTCGCCTCCTCGATCTTGGCCAGGTACTCGTCCAGCTCGTCCTTCTTGGGGAAGGCCACGCCATAGATCCGCTGGAGGGTCTGACGGCTGCTGTCCCCCCGCCAATAGGCGGCGTTGCAGGCGGTGAGCTTGATCGCGTTGCCCTTGATGCGCCCGGTGGAGTCCAGATGGGGCCCGGCGCACAGGTCGGTGAACTCCCCCTGCTTATAGAAGCTGATGGTCGCGTCCTCGGGCAGATCGTGGATGAGCTCCACCTTATACGGCTCGCCCTTCTCTTCCATGAGGCGCACCGCCTCCGCCCGGGGCAGCTCGAAGCGCTCCAGCTTCAGCTTCTCCTTGCAGATCTTGCGCATCTCCCCCTCCAGCTCGGCCAACTGGCTCTCGGAGAAGGGCTCGGGGGTGTCGAAATCGTAATAGAACCCGTTGTCGATCGACGGGCCGATGGCCAGCTTCACCTCCGGGTGGAGCCGTTTCATGGCCTGGGCCAACACATGGGAGCAGGTATGCCAGTAGGTGTGGCGGTACTGCTCGTTCTCAAAGGTATACTGGTCGTTCGTTTCCGCCATTTGAGGATCCCTCCTATTAGTTAGATATCTCGGGGCAAAACAAAAACTGCTCCACCCCTGTTCCGTCAGGGGTGGAGCAGTCATATCGCCGTGGTCCGTCCATCGTGCGCCCTAGGCCCTCCGGCCCGGCCGCCGACGAGACGTCCACGCGCTCCTCTCGCTCCACGGTCCCACCCTGCTTACGGCTCACGCCGTCGCTCGTGTCCTCCGATAACGGGAAGGCCCCGTCCCATTCCTCATGGGCAGCTCAGGAGCGGTACTGCCGCCGCATCGCGCAGGGCACTCACACCGAACGTGCCCCTCTCTGTGCGCCGCATCGCGGTTTCTTCTCCGTCATCGCCATTTTGATATGAGACAGTCTATCACCCGCTCCGAGGATTGTCAAGAGCATGGATCCAGGAAAACTCGCCCGCTCGCCCACTGCCCCGACGCGCGGCGGCATTTCCACTTGCGAAAGCGGCCGGGCTGTGATACGCTATCCTCATCGACATCGATCGCCTACATAGACAGGATCGAAAAAGGAGGACTTGCCATGCCGATCCGCATACCCGACTCCCTCCCGGCCACCAGCGTGCTGGAGGGGGAGAACATCTTCGTCATGACGGAGCGACGCGCCTTGCATCAGGACATCCGGCCCTTGAACCTGCTCATCCTGAACCTGATGCCCACCAAGATCGTCACCGAGACCCAGCTTCTGCGAAAGCTGTCCAACACTCCGCTGCAAGTCAACGTCCAACTGCTCCAGACCAAGAGCCACACGCCACTGAACACGGACCTGTCCCATCTGGAGTCCTTCTACACCACCTTCGACCAGGTGAAGGACGAGCGGTACGACGGCATGATCATCACCGGCGCGCCGGTAGAGAACCTCGAGTTCGAGGAGGTGGACTACTGGGACGAGCTGTGCCAGATCATGGACTGGACCTGCACCCACGTCCACTCCACCTTCCATATCTGCTGGGGCGCTCAGGCGGGGCTGTACCACCACTACGGGGTGGAGAAGCACACCCTGCCCAAAAAGCTGTCCGGCGTGTACGAGCACACCATCATCCGCAAGCGCTCCCCTTTGTTCCGGGGGTTCGACGACCGCTTCTTCGCGCCCCACTCCCGCTATACCGAGGTCACGATGGAGCAGCTCCTGACCAAGCCGGATCTGGAGATCCTGGCCCTGTCCTATGAAGCGGGCGTGTTCGGCGTGAAGAGCACCGACAACCGCCGCTTCTTCATCTTCGCCCACCCGGAGTACGACGACGACACCTTGGCCGAGGAATATTTCCGGGACCTCAAGCGCGGGCTGACGGTCCCCGTGCCCGCCCACTACTTCCCTGGGGACGACCCCAGCCTCAGCCCCGTCGTCCTTTGGCGCAGCGCGGGCCAGCTCCTGTACACCAACTGGCTGAACTACTATGTTTATCAGACCACCCCTTACGATCCCAGGGAGATCTCCCTGGGAGACCGGAGCTGAGCCATGCTCCAGCTATCCGGTCTGAGCCTGCCCGTGGGCGGGGACGAGGACCTGCTCCTGCGCCGGGCGGCGAAGGCATTCGGCGTCCGCCCCGGGGACGTCCTGGAGCTGTCCCTCCACCGCCAGTCCATCGACGCGCGCAGGAAGAACGACGTCCACCTGGTCTGCACCGTCCGGGCCGTGCTCCGGGACGAAGCCGCCGTCCTGCGCCGCTCTCCCAAGGGCGTGACGGCCGTGGAGGAAGCGCCTTACGTCCTCCCGGCGGTGGGCCGTTCCTCCTCTATGCCCCCTGTGGTGGTGGGCATGGGCCCGGCGGGGCTGTTCGCCGCCCTCACCCTGGCCCGGGTGGGCCTGCGGCCCATCGTTCTGGAGCGGGGACGTGATGTGGACGAGCGCACCGGGGACGTGGAACACTTCTGGCGGACGGGCATCCTGTCCACCACCTCCAACGTCCAGTTCGGTGAGGGGGGCGCGGGCACGTTTTCCGACGGCAAGCTGACCACCGGGGTGAACGACCCCCGGATCTCCCACGTGTTCGACATCTTCGTGTCCCATGGGGCCCCGGCGGACATCAAATGGTCCCATAAGCCCCACATCGGCACCGATGTGCTGCGGGGGGTGGTGAAGTCCATCCGGGAGGAGCTTTTGTCCCTGGGGGCGGACATCCGCTTCGAGCACCAGCTCTGGGCCCTGGGCCGGGAGGGCGGGCGGCTGTCCGGCGTCACCGTGATGACCGAGACCGGCTCCTACGATCTTCCCTGCGACGCGCTGGTGCTGGCCCCCGGCCACTCCGCCCGGGACACCTTTCAAATGTTATATGAGTCCGGCCTGCCCATGGAGCGCAAGAGCTTCGCCATCGGCGTGCGCATCGAGCACGGCCAGGAGGCGGTGAGCCGCGCCCAGTTCGGCGAGTTCTGGGACAGGCTCCCCGCCGCCGACTACAAGCTGGCCTGCCACCTGCCCTCCGGCCGGTCGGCGTTCACCTTCTGCGTGTGTCCCGGCGGGCAGGTAGTGGCCGCCGCCAGCGCATACGGCCAGGTGGTCACCAACGGCATGTCCCTGCGCGCCCGGGACGGTGCCAACATCAACGGCGGCTTCCTTGTCGGGGTAGGCCCGGCCGACTTCGGCGGGAACGATCCCCTGGCCGGCGTGCGCTTCCAGGAGAAGTGGGAGCGGGCCGCCTGGGACCGGGGCCGCATGTTCGCCCCGCCGGACTTCGACCCCGTCCACCCTCCCTTCTTCGCCCCCGCCCAGCTCGTGGGGGACTTCCTGGCGGGCCGTCCCTCCACTGGCCCGCGCTCGGTCCTGCCCACCTACCGTCCCGGCGTCACCTGGGACACCATGGACGGCCTCCTCCCCGGCTACGTGCTGGACACGCTGAAGGAAGCCCTGCCCATTTTCGACCGCAAGCTCCACGGCTTCGCGCATCCGGACGGGGTGCTCACCGGAGTGGAGACCCGCTCGTCCTCCCCGGTGCGCATCCTGCGGGACGGTTCCTACCAATCCCCCTCCCTCTCGGGACTCTACCCCTGCGGGGAAGGAGCGGGCTACGCCGGGGGCATCACCTCCGCCGCTGTGGACGGCATCAAGGTGGCGGAAGCCATCATTCGCGGCTGATCTGCCCCGCGCAACCGCAAATTTACGCCCCGCAACCCAAATGCAACAGCAGATCGGTGGCCTGAACGGGCTGTCCCGCGCTAAAATAGGGGCACCTTGAAAGGAGGTCATCACCATGACATTCGGTGAAAATCTGCAATTCCTGCGCAAGCGCGCCAACATGACCCAGGAGGATCTGGCGGAACGGATGGAGGTCTCCCGCCAGTCCGTCTCGAAATGGGAGTCCAACGCCTCCTACCCGGAGATGGATGCCATCCTCCGCCTGTGCGGCCTGTTCCGATGCGATATGGACACCCTTTTACGGGGGGACGTGTCCCGCCGCTTCGGCGAGGACGCCGCCCTTTGGGACAAACATATGGACGGCTTTGCCGCCGCCATGACGGCGGGGGTGGTCCTGGTGCTGCTGGGCGTCGCCGTCATGCTGTTCGTGGGCGAGTTCTTCGCCCTGGAAATATGGGCTGAGGTGATCTTTTTCCTGTTCCTCGCCGCCGCCGTCACCATCTTCATCCTCTCCGGTATGGGACACGACACCTTCCTGCGCCAGCATCCCGGCATCGGCCCGTGCTACACGAAGGAGGAGATGGATCGCTTCGAACGCCGGTTCCCCGCTCTCATCGCCATCCCGATCGCCTTCCTCCTGCTGGGACTGACGGCCATGATCCCTCTGGATCCCCTCGCCCCCGCCCAGTTCAGCAAGGATCAATGGGACGCCCTGTGCGGGACTTTGTTCCTGCTGTGCGCCACCATCACTGCCGCCGCCCTCACCTGGGCGGGCATCCAGCATTCCAAGTATGGCTTCCCCGAAGAGAAAACGACCCCGGCCCAGCGCCGGGTGATCCGGATCTGGGGCGTTGGCATGGTGGCCGCCACGGCGCTGTACGTCGGCCTGGGCTATGGGCTGGACCTGTGGAAGCAGGCCGCCCCGGTGATCTACACTGTGGCCGTCCTGCTATGCGCCGCCGTCACCATCCTGGTGAAAAAAGACGACGAACTGTAAAGGAGCGCTCCCTATGATCGTACGCCGTCCGGACTACTACATGGACTTCCACTGCCTGGGCGGCTCCTGCCCGGACACCTGCTGCCGGGACTGGTCGGTGGTCCTCGACGGGGACGCCATGGCGGACTACGCCGGCGCCCCCTCCCCCCTTCGGGAGCGCATCGCCCAGGCCCTCGCCACCGATGAGGACGGCGACGTCTGCTTCCGCCTGGGCGATGACGGGCTGTGCGCCCTGCTCGCCCCGGACGGGCTATGCACCATCCAGCGGGATTGGGGAGAGGCCCACCTCTGCGGCCACTGCGCCGCCTATCCCCGTTTCACCGAGGAATACGGCTGTCTTTCCGAGACCGCCTTGGCCATCTCCTGCCCGGAGGCGGCCCGTCTGCTGCTGGAAGCGCCCCGCTTCGCCCTCATCGAAGCGGACGACGGCCAGGACCAGCCTCCCTTCGACGGCGTGGACCCGGAGCTCCTGCACGGTCTGGAGCAAAGCCGCGCTCAGATCCTGGCCCTGCTGGACGCAGGGGAGGGGACCAAGGGGACCATTTGGGAGAAGCTGCGTATCGTGCTGGCCTATGCCCTGGACCTCCAGGGCTGCATCGACATGGGCAGATATGACCGGATGGCCTCCCTCCCGCTCCCACCCACGCGCTGCCCCGACCCTTCCCGGCGGCAGTATCCGGCCGTCCGGCTCCTGGAGCTGCTGGCCGGGTCGGACCCTCTGCGCCGGGACTGGCCCGAACTGTTGAGGGAGCGGGCCAAACAGCTCTCCGCCCTGTCCCCGGCGGACTATATCGCCCTCCGGGCGGGATATGAGCAGGCGGACCCCCGCTGGGAGCGGCAGCTCGCCAATCTGGCCGGCTATCTCGTCTTTCGCCATTGGCACAAGGCGGTGAACGACGATACGCTCTACGGCCGGGCCGCCTTCGTGTGCGCCGCCTGTGCCGCACTGTACCATCTCTGCCTGTTCCAGCCCGGCGAGGAGGTCCATCTGTGGAGCCGTTTCAGCCGGGAGATCGAGCATGACGAGGACGAGCTGGACGAGCTGATCTGGGCGCTGGACCGCTGGATCCCGTTCGATCTTATTTGAGAAAGGAGACGGTCCCATGTCACGATACCTCAGCGATCACGTCCACCTGGGGGACGACCTGACCAGCGTGGTCATCTTGGATCAGACCCTCCTGCCCAACCGGACGCTCTACCTCACCCTGCGGGAGCCGGAGGAGATGTTCGAGGCCATCCAGGCCCTGCGGGTGCGGGGCGCGCCCGCCATCGGCATCTGCGCCGGATACTGCCTGGCCGCCTTGGCACAGCAGCGCAGGGGACTGCCCCCGGCCCGGTTCCGCCAGGAGCTCTCCCGTCTGGCCCGGTATCTCGGCTCCTCCCGCCCCACGGCGGTGAACCTGAGCTGGGCGCTGGACCGCCTTTTGGAACGTGCCGGGCGGATGCCCGACGCGGATCCCCCCGCCATCGCGGACGCCCTTGCGGAAGAGGCCCTGGCCATCCACCAGGAGGACATCGCCATATGCCGGGCCATCTCGGAGCACGGCCTCACCCTGCTCAAAAACGGAGACGGCGTGCTCACCCATTGCAACGCCGGGCCTCTGGCCACCTCCCGCTACGGCACCGCCCTGGGCCCCCTCCTGCTGGGGCATGAGCGCGGCATGAGCTTGCGCGTGTTCGCCGACGAGACCCGGCCGCTCCTCCAGGGGGCCCGGCTCACCGCATATGAGCTCCATGAGGCGGGGGTGGACGTCACCCTCATCTGCGACGGCATGGCCTCCATGGTGATGAAGAACGGCTGGGTGGACGCCTGCTTCGTGGGCTGCGACCGGGTAGCCGCCAACGGCGACACCGCCAACAAGATCGGCACCAGCGGCGTGGCCATCCTGGCCAAGCACTACGGCATCCCCTTCTACGTCCTGGGCCCCACCTCCACCATCGACCTGAGTTGTCCCACCGGGGACGAGATCGAGATCGAGCTGCGGGACCCGGAGGAGATCCGCTCCAAGTTCTACGTCCAGCCCATGGCCCCCGCCGGGGTGGAGTGCTACAACCCAGCCTTCGACGTCACCGCCAACGAGCTGATCGCCGGCATCGTCACGGAAAAGGGGATCTGCCGCCCGCCTTACGCCCAGTCCCTGGCCGCGCTGTTCCGATGAAGCCTCCACAGTCCGTGAAGCGCCCCGTTCCCGATTGGGAACGGGGCGCTCTCTCATACCAGCTCGATATGGTAGTGCTCCAGCCAGTGGGCCACCTGCACCAGATAGGCGATGGCCTGGGGCCAGGCCATGAGCCGTCCGTACCAGGGCGTGCCCGCCCCATGCCTCGGATCTTCCAGCAGTTCCTCGACCGCTTCCCGGCGCACCACGTCCAGCAAGGGCGCGTTTGGGGCGTCCAGCGCCGCCCGGAGCATCCCACGGACCGCTTCCAGGTAGGCAGGGCAGCAGGGCTTGGGATACGGGCTCTTCTCCCTCCCCAGGATCCGCTCCGGCAGTAGCCCCCGCATGGCCTCCCGGAGCAGGCCCTTCTCCCGTCCCTGCCGGTCCTTGTAGGCCCAGGGTACGTTGTACAGGTACTGCACCAGCCGCCAGTCGCAGAACGGCACCCGCACCTCCAGCCCGGACCACGTGGACATCCGGTCCTTTCGCTCCAACGATGCCTGCATGGACCAGCGCAGATCCAGCCATGCCAGCTCTCGCATCCGCCGCTCCGGCCCCGTCCGCCCAGGCAGGACCGGAGCCTCCTCCAACACTTTCCGATATCGGCTGTCCACGAACTCACGTGGATCCGTCCCCGCCAGCACCTCGGGCCGGAGGAACCCCGCCCGGTATCCGGCGGACCGCCCCCACGGGGCCTCCTCCCGTTCCCCCAGGCCGGCGTCTGTGTACCAGGGACAGCCGCCGAACACCTCGTCGGCACACTCTCCGGACAACGCCACCGCGGCATGTCCCTTCACCTCCCGGCAGAACAGCAGCAGGGACGAGTCCATGTCCGCCATCCCCGGCAGGTCCCGGGCCTGTACGGCCTCGTACAGCGCCGCCGCCACGTCCTCGCCGGCCAGCGTCACCCGGTGGTGTTCCCCATGCAGGCGGGCCGCCATCAGATCGATATAGCCGCCGTCGCTGTCGGGCCGGGGCTCCCCCGGCCCGAGGCATCTTCCGTCGTCCCGGTAGGCGACGGAGAAGGTGTGCAGCTCCTTCCCCCGCGCATGGGACGCCCGGTCGGCGACGGCGGAGATGATGCTGGTACTCAAGCCACCGGACAGGAACGCGCACACCGGCACGTCGGCCACGAGCTGCCGTTCCACCGCGTCGATCGTCAGCTCCCGGACGTGAGCGGCGGCGTCCTCGAAGCTCTCCGCCGTGTCCAGGTCCTCCGGCGCCCAATACCGCCAGGTCCGCCAGCCCGTTTTGGACCAGCAGGCACAGCAGGCGTTCTCCAGCTCCCGCACGTCCCGGAACACCCCGCAGCCCGGCGTGCGCCCCGGCCCGATGAGCATGACCTCCAGCAGCCCTTCCCGGTCCACCCGCCGGGACACGCCGGGGAACGCCAGCAGGGTCTTGATTTCGGAGGCGAAGCACAACCGATCGCCCACCAGGGAAACGAACAGCGGCTCCACGCCCATCCGATCCCGGGCCAGGAACAGCCGCTGCCGCTCCTCTTCCCACACGGCGAAGGCGAAGATGCCATCCAGCCGCTTCACACAGTCCTCGCCCCACTCGGCGTAGGCATGGGCTGCGACCTCTGTATCGGACCATCCCTGGAACCGGTGACCCAACTCGGAGAGTTCTTTTCGTAATCCTTCTGTATTATATAACTCTCCGTCGTATACCATCGCCAGCCCTCCCCGGGCGGACAGGAGGAAAGGCTGTCGCCCGCCCGCCGGATCCACCACCGTCAGCCGGGTGTGGAACAGCCTGGCCGGCCCGCGGCGATAGGTCCCTCGCTGGTCCGGGCCCCGCCGGGCCATGGTGTCCAACAGCGTCTCTTCGTCGATATGTAGGTCCCGTGCGTCAAAATCGACGATCCCTGCGATCGCACCCACAAAAATACCCCCTTCGCTCAAAAGGAAACGCCCGCAGCCGCGGGCGTCTTTGCCATGCCCTCCAGTGTATGCGGGCAGAGAGGCGGGAGTGCTCAGCCGTGGATGCGCGGGACCGGCACAGCTCTCGCCATGCCGGTCCCTTGGATCGATCGTCCCATATCAAACGGCCTGTGCCATCGCGTGGGCCAGTTCCTTCATCTTGGCCCGGTCCGGCTCCGTGACCGCGGAGCGGATGGTGATCTTGGGCTCCAAGATGTCCAGCCCCTTCATCCCCTCCAGCTCGGCCAGCATGGTGCGCAGCGCGGTGGGCCCCCAGGATCCGTTCTCCATCAGTCCCACCTTGCGGTCCCGGAAGCCTTTGGACTTCAACCGCGCCAGGAGCTGGGCCATAGGGGGGAACACCCCCGCGTCATAGCTGGCAGCGGCCAGCACCAGCCCGCTGTACCGGAAGGCCCCGGCCACCGCCTCGGCCTGATCCCGCCGGGCCAGGTCCATGGTCTCCACCTGCACGCCCTCGTCCCGGAGCAGCTCCGCCAGCTCCAGCGCCGCCTGGGCGGTGTGGCCGTGGATGGAGGCATAGGCCACCAGCACGCCCCGCTCCTCGGGCACGTAGCGGCTCCAGACGTCGTACTTCTCCAACGCCAGGGCGGCGGCCTCTCCCGCCAGCACCGGGCCATGGAGGGGGCAGATGGCCTTGATGTCCAGCGCCGCCGCCTTTTTCAGCAGGGCCTGCACCTGCACGCCGTACTTGCCCACGATGTTGATATAATAGCGCCGGGCCTCGTCCACCCAAGGCAGCTCCGGGTCCATCCCGCCGAACCTGCCGAAGCCGTCTGCGGAGAACAGGGTCTTGCTGGCCTTCTCATAGGACACCATCACCTCCGGCCAGTGGACCATGGGCGCCGTGCAGAACACGAGGGTGTGGGCCCCCAGCTCCAGGGCGTCCCCGTCCTTCACGGTGAGGGTCTGCCCTTCGAACGCTTTCCCGGTGAAGGCAGACAGCATGGGGAAGGTCTTGGCGTTGCCCACCAGCGTCATGCCGGGGAACTTCTCCGCCAGTGTGGTGACGCTCCCGGCATGGTCGGGCTCCATGTGGTGGATGATCAGGTAGTCCGGCGTCCGGCCCGCCAGGGCCCGATCCAGATCGTCCAGCCACTCCTGCGTCTTGCGGGGGTCCACCGTGTCCAGCACAGCGATCTTCTCGTCCAAGATCACGTAGGAATTATAGCTCACGCCGTCGGGGACAGCGTATTGGCTTTCGAACAGGTCCAGATCGCTGTCGAAGCAGCTCACCGGCACGATGGCCGGATCGAGATGGAAGCTCATGATAAGATACCTGCCTTTCTTTGGTAGCCGGACGAGATCCGGCGATATCGACGCCCATGATTTTACTATGGATCTCCTTTCCCGTCAAGTTTTCCCGCCGATCTTTCGATGTCCCGGCCAAGCCCCGCCATGCCTCACCGGAACACGGCGTCCTCCGGCGGACAGATCGCCCAAAAAACCGCCGGGCCAGGCGGAAGATCTTTCCTTCGGCTGTTGAGGGAGGGGTTGACAGAGTGAGTCTATCGTGGTAGACTCGTGCTAGTCGATTCCTATAGACCAAAAAGGAGGGCTCCTCATGGCCGACATCTTGAGTACCCTGTCCCGCGCTGTGACGCCTGTGTGGGCGATGGACCTTGCCGCCGCTCACATCGCCGCCGCGGTGGCCCTGCTGCGGACGGCGCTGAAGGGCCGCGTCCCCCGGCAACCCCTATGCCTGCTGTGGCTGCTGGTGTTCGCCCGGCTGCTCGTCCCCGCTCTCCGGACGCCGTCCCCCTGGCAGGCCCTGCCCGCCGGAACATGGCTGGCGGGCGTGCTGGTCATGAACGCCTATAGCGCGCTGGCCTATCTATCGCTGCGCTTCCGCCTGTCCGGCGCGATCCAGGCCGAGGACGGAGCGTGGGAACATCCGGCGGTGCGCTCCCCCTTCATCCTGGGGACGATCCGGCCCCGGATCTACCTCCCCGCCGGGCTGCGCGGCCAGTCCCGCCGGTTCGTCCTGTGCCACGAGCGGACCCACCTGCGGCGGCTGGACCACATCGTCAGATCGGTGTGCTGGCTGGCCCTGACCCTCCGCTGGTCCGATCCGGCCGCATGGCTGGCCTTCGTCCTCATGAGCCATGACATCGAGGCCGCCTGTGACGAAGCCGTGCTGCGGCAGCTCGGCGGCTCGGCGGGGCCGGGCTATTCCGCCACTCTTCTGGCGCTCGCGGGCAGACGGATCCCTGCTCCCTGTCTCCTCGCCTTCAGCGGCGGGAACGCCCGGCGCCGCGTCCGGGACATGCCGCGCCGCGTCCGTCCCAATCTTTGGATCGCGGCCATGAGCGTGGTGATGGCTGCGCTGGCGGTGGCGTGCCTGTTCACCGGCCCCATAGCAGGCGCCAGGGGCGCGGACGTCCCCGCCTCCCCTTCCCCTTCTCCTTCTCAAAGCCTCACGCAGCAGCGCTTGGAGCCGTGGGCCGCACAAGTGCTGTCCGGCCAGCGGGACTTCATCACGGAGAGCGGTGGACATGCGGACATCGGCTCGCTGGGAAACGTCTACCCCGGCGGCTCCACCGTGGGCATGGCCAAGGTGGCGGTGGTGGACCTGGATCGGGACGGCGTGGACGAACTGATCCTCTGGCCGTCCATCGATGCAGACAGCTCGGAGGACCGTCTGTCCACTCTGGGCTTCCTGATCCTCCGCCGCCTGGGGGACACCGTCTACAGCTATGCCCCCGCCTACCGTTCCTTCCACTCCCTCAAGAGCGACGGCACCTTCCAATGGAGCGGCGGCAGCTCCTACTGGGGGACCGGGACCGCTCGTTTCGAGGACGGCGGCTTCGCCGTGGACCGGCTCACCTATTGCGAGGCCAACGATCCCACCGGAGAGCTCCTCTGCTTCGTGGAGCGCCGCTCCGCCTCCTGGGACGAGTTCGATCTGGCCATCCGCCGCCAGGAAGAGAAGCCTGACGCGGCCTGGTACGTCTTTGAGGACGGCCAGCTCCGCCCCGCCCCCATCGACGTCCCCATCCCTCTGGACAGCAGCGCGCTGGCGCTGCCCGTCCCCGATCTTCTGGACGCGGACCAACAGCTCCTGTACCGGCAGGCCCACGTGATGTACAGCCACCTGTTCGGCTCCAGCAGTGAGTGGGCGGACACCTGGCCGGGCCAGAGCTGCTACGCTTCCGCTCCCGCCGTGGCCGTCCACGACAGGCTGTACTTCCCTGCCACCGGCTTGTATGCGGGATGGCAGGACTTTCATCAAGCGGTGCTGTCCGTGTTCACCCAGCGCTTCTGGGAGGCGAAGAACGGCGGAGACGGCAGCGAGGACGGACTTTACATCGACATCGGGGGCACGATGCACTACCTGGACTGGGCCAGGGGCGCGGGAGGCTGCAATGAAAACTTCCCCGAGACCTTCCGGCTGGTAGAGCGCACAGAAGACAGTATCTCCTTCATCATGACCGGCTATTACTCCGAGGGACACCTCATGGACGGCGAGAGCCCTGAGCAGCGGGACGCCCGGCTGGCCGCAGGGTACGACTACACCATCGACTTCCCCATGCGCATGGTGAGGACGCAGGACGGCTGGCGCTTCGACGAGTTCCATCTCGCCGGGACAGACTGCGACCTGCCTCCCTTCAACGCTCAGCATGTCCCCGCCCCCAGCCTACCGGACGGCCTCCCTTGACGTCCGCGTCTCCCCGCCCCCACAGCGAAAGCCCGCCCCGTATGGATCTCCCATACAGGGCGGGCTCTTTTACGATCGGCGCGTTCAGCCTCGCTCCTCCAGCGGCACGAAGGAGCGCTTGGGGGCCACGGCTTTGTAAGCGGGGCGGATGATCCGGCCATAGGGGTTGTAGACTTCTTCCACCCGGTGGGCGCACCAGCCCACGATGCGGGCGATGGCGAACAGCGGCGTGAACAGCTCGGGAGGGATGCCCATCATCTTGTACACCAGCCCGGAATACATGTCCACGTTGGCGCACATGGCCTTGTCCTGGCCGGTGACGGAGTGGAACAGATCGGGGGTGAGCCGCTCCACCGTCTCGAACAGCTCGAACTCATCCAGCATCCCCTTGTCCTGCGCCATCTTTTTGGCGAACCGCTTCAGGATGACGGCCCTGGGGTCGGACACCGTATAGATGGCGTGCCCCATGCCATAGACCAGGCCCGATCCGTCCCCGGCCTCCTTCTTCAAGATCTTCGTGAGGTAGGCGGACACCTCCTGGTCGTCCTTCCAATCCTTCACGTTGGCCTCGATCTCGTCGAACATGCTCATCACCCGCATGTTCGCGCCGCCATGCTTGGGGCCCTTCAGCGATCCCACCGCCGCGGCGATGGCGGAATAGATGTCCGTCCCCGAGGAGGACAGCACCCGGCAGGCGAAGGCGGAGTTGTTGCCGCCGCCATGCTCCATGTGGAGCACCAGGCACAGATCCAGCAGCCGCGCCTCCTCCTGGGTGAAGCGGTTGTCGTGGCGCACGGAGTACAGGAAATTCTCCGCCACCGACAGCTCGGCCTGGGACCGATGTAAGTACAAGGACTCCCGGTCGAAATAGTGCCGCTTGGCGGCAAAGGCATGGGCCACGATCACCGGGAAGCGGGCGATGAGGCGCAGGGCCTGGAGCATCTCGATGGGAAGGGTGTTGTTGTCCGGATCCGGATCGTAGGAATACAGCGCCAGCACCGACCGGGCCAGCTTGTTCATCACGTCGTGGCTGGGGGCGGTGAGGATCATGTCCTCGGTGAAGTTGGGGGGCAGCTCCCGGAAAAAGGCCAGGATGTCCCGGAACTGCCGCAGCTCCTCCGCTGTGGGCAGGCCGCCGAACATGAGCAGGTAAGCGGTCTCCTCGAACCCGAAGCGGCCCGCGTCGGTGAAGCCCTGGATCAGCTCCTCGATATCGATCCCCCGGTAAAAGAGCTGGCCCGGGGCGGGGACCTTCTCTCCGTCCTGCATCACGTAGCCCCGCACATTGCCGATCAGCGTGACCCCGGCCATGACGCCTGTCCCATCCTGGTTGCGCAGGCCCCGCTTCACGTCGTATTTTTCATAATAGCGGGGAGAGATCTGGGTATATCTCTCGAATTCCCCGCATATCCCTTGGATGAAGTCCACTGATGAGTTGTACTGCTCCACAGCCTTCCTCCGCGCTTCGATCAAGGTGTCGTAAATGTTCATACCCAAGATGTCCCGCCTCCTTCGACGTGTCCGCATATCCTAGTTTCCAATGGCTGTAAACACCATTATAACGCAATTTCCAGGATGCGTCAATGCAATTTTTCCGTGGGCCCCCTTGAAGATCAACGGGTCTATCCATCTACCCTCCCAAATTTTGAATGAACGAGGTGCTTGACTTGCGAAACCTGGATGCCTGGCGGGCGATGCGCGCCCCCTTCCTCACCGGACTCGCTCTGGGGCTGGCCCTGCTGCTGCTCCCTCTGGCCGCCTTGGGGGACGGCCCTGCGCCGGCCGGCCCGGAGCCCACCGTCCCCACCCTCCCCGCCAACCCCACCCCTGCGGCGGAGCCCGTCCCATCCCCTGGGGAGTGGGACAGCGGGCAGGCCCTGCGGGTCTTGGGCCGGGACAGTCAGATCACGGAGATGTCCATGGCGGACTATCTGTGGGGGGTGGTGGCCGCAGAGATGCCCGCTTCCTTCGAACCGGAGGCCCTTCGGGCCCAGGCGGTGTGCGCCCGGACCTACAGCCTGTGGAAGCTGCGGGCCGCCAGCCACGAACAGGACGGCGCGGACGTATGCGCCGACTCCTCCTGCTGCCAGGCATACCTCACCCATGAGGACGCCGTTCAGCGCTGGGGGGAGGGGAGCGCCTCCGTCTACAGCGCCAAGATCGCCGGGGCGGTGGCGGACACCGACGGGCAGGTGCTCACCTACGGCGGCACGCCCATCCAGGCGGTGTTCTTCTCCTCCGCCTCCGGGGCCACCGAGGACGCGGAGGCGGTGTGGGGCAGGGCCCTGCCCTACCTGGTCTCGGTGGACAGCCCCGAGGGGGACGAGGTGCCCAATTACCGTTCCACCGTCACCCTCACCGCCGACCAGGTGAAGAAGCTGGTCCTCGACGCGGGGCTGGGCGCGGACCTGTCCGGGGAGCCGTCCGGGTGGTTCCAGGGGCTCGCCCGCACCGCCTCCGGCCGGGTGGCCAGCGTGGAGCTGGGGGGCGTGTCCCTGTCGGGCGGCGCGGCCCGCAGCCTGTTCGCCCTGCGCTCCGCCTGTTTCGACGTGACCGAGCAGGACGGGGTGTTCACCTTCTCCGTCACCGGCTATGGCCACGGGGTGGGCATGAGCCAATACGGCGCCAACGCCATGGCCAAGGCGGGCAGCGGCTGGAAAGACATCCTCGCCCACTACTACACCGGCGCCCAGCTCCAGACCGGCGCGTGAGCCCGCCCACTCTTTGAAGGATCTTTTAATTTTCCGCGCAGACATTGCATTTTTACCCACCCTATGGTATGATATGTCCCATCTCGAATGGCTGGATCGCGACAAAACAGCCTCGAACGGCCATCGCCGGGACCCCAGGCCCGCTGCCTGCGGCCGAACCGCCGCTCGGTCCGTCCAGCAAGACATCACCATAGGAAGTGACCGTTGATGAATCGTCTCTACCCCGGCAGGGTCGGGTACACCGGACGGCGGAACGTCGGTGGACCGCTGCTGTCCGCCCTTTTCTTCCCCGCCGCTCTGCTCTATCACGAGCTGCTCCTGCGCGGCTTCGACCGGGACTGCACCTTCTTCGACCTGGCGCTGCTGCGCATCCTGCTGTTCTCCATCGCGGCGGGACTGGCCGCCGCCCTCGTCCTGGACCTTCTCCCCTGGCGCAAGGCCATGCGTATCACCGGCGGCGTGCTCATCGGGCTGTGGACCGTCCTGCTGTGCGTGGAGCGGGGGTGCCGCGCCACCTTCGGCATCTACTACGGCGTAGGCTTCATGGGCGGCATGGGCGGCGACGTGATGGGCGGCTTCGCCTCTACCGTCGCCCAAGTGGTGCTGGGGCTCGTCCCCTTCATCCTGCTCTCCTTCATCCCGCTGGTGGCTTACATCCTCCTGCGCCGGACCGTGGTCCCCGACCAGGGGCAGGAGAACCCTGTCCGCATCATCATAGCCGCCGTCCTGGTGGCCTGCCAGCTCACCGCCTACCTCCTGTCCACCCTGGGCCCTGTGAACGATCTCTATACCTACGGCTTCACCACCAACAGCTCCGTCCCTCACTTCGGCCTGGCCACCTCCCTGCGGCTGGAGCTGGAGTACGCCCTGACCGGGGTCCCCACCCCGCCGCTGGGCGACCTCATCGACGATCCCATCCCCACCCCCAGCCCGGCGGAGAGCATCGACCCCTCCGCACGGCCCTCAGCCGGGGCCTCCGTGCCCTCCGGGGGCTATGGCGCCAACCAACTGGACATCGATTTCCAGGCCCTGGCCGACAGCGAGAGCGATGAGACACTGAAGAACATGCACCAATATTTCGCCAACGTCATCCCCTCCCAGAAGAACCAGTACACCGGGATGTTCAAGGGCAAGAACCTGATCCTGCTCACCGCCGAGGCGTTCTGTACCTACGCCATCGACGAGGAGCTCACCCCGACCTTGTACAAGCTCACCCACGAGGGCTTCGTGTTCGACGAGTTCTATCAGCCCGACTGGACCCAGTCCACCTGCGGCGGCGAGTTCGCCGTCACCACCGGGATCATCCCCAACTGGGCCCCGGGCCTGGCTGCTCAAGTCAGCATCGAAAAGCAGATGCCCGTCACTCTCGCCCGCCAGTTCTCTGCGCTGGGCTACAACGTCCCCGCCTGGCACAACGGCCAGTACGACTACTACAAGCGCGACCAGTATCTCACCAACTTCGGCTACGATTACGCCGGCTGCGAGGGCGGCGGGCTGGAGCTGCCCCACGATGATTGGCCCCGCTCCGACCTGGAGATGATCGAGGTCACGGCGGACAGCTATATCCAGGACTACGTGGACGACGGCACGCCCTTCCATGCCTACTATATGACCATCAGCGGCCACGGCCCGTACAATTTCAGCGGCCACAACATGGCCAAGAAGCATCAGGCTGCGGTCCAGGCCAAATATCCGGACCTGTCCGAGCCCGCCCAGGCATACCTGGCCTGCAACATGGAGCTGGACCTGGCGCTGGAGCGGCTGGTGGACAAGCTGGAGCAGGCGGGCATCGCCGACGACACCCTCATCGTCATGACCGGCGACCACTATCCCTATATGCTGATCACAGAGGACGAGACCGACCACTATGACGAGCTGCGCGGCTTCCAGGACAAGGAAGGGGACACCTCCCGCTACCGCAACACCCTGCTCATGTGGTCCGGCTCCATCAAGGAGCCCATCCAGGTGGACACTCCCTGCTCCGCCATCGACATCGTGCCCACCCTATGCAACCTGTTCGGCCTGGAGTACGATTCCCGGCTCTACTCCGGGCGGGACGTTTTCGCTGCCAACTACGAGGCGGACCAGTACTCCAACTGTATGCCCCTGGTGGTGTTCGCTAACAACAAAGGCCAGGGCAATAGCTGGATCACCGCCGCCGGGACCTACGAGGCGTCCACCAAGACCTTCACCCCCAACGAGGGGATCGAGGTCGCGGAGGACTACGTCAAGCGGGTCCACCGTCTGGTGAGCGCGAAAGTGAACTATTCCAAGCTCATCCTCCAGGAAGACTATTACGCCAAGATCCCGTTCCCTGAACGATGAAAGACTGCCCGGCGGATCGCCCCGCCGGGCAGTCTTTTACCCTTCCTTACACATCAGGCCGCCGGACACGAGACCTCACGGCACAGGCAAGATCGCTCACGCTTCCCTCGCCCCGCCGCAGGCCATGGTCAGCGCCTGGGTGTGGTTGTGGATCACAGTCACTTCCTGCTCCCCGCCGAACTCGCCGTCCACCGTCCAGGCCACGGGCGTGTCGCAGGTGAAGGTGATCTCTCCCGCCGCGAACCCGGTCACCGCACCGTCCTCCGCCAGCTCCAGGGTCGTGAGGGCGCTGAGGATCGACTGCCAATCCTTCCCGCTGCGCGGCTGACGGATGAGGATGACCTCGAACCGCCCGTCGTCCAGGCACACCTTGTCCCTGGGCAGGTTCACCAGCCCGCCAACGGACACGGTATTGCCCACCATGCCATAGATGAAGTCGTCCTCCACCTCCTGTCCGTCCAGAGTGGTCACCTTCATGTGGTAGCTGGGGATATTGCCCAGCTTGCCCGCTCCCTCCAGCACATAGGCGAAGTGCCCCAGCAGGTTCTTGCTCACCTGCGGCGTGGAATAGGACACGTCGGTGAACAGCCCGAACGCCGCCACATAGGTGAAGGGATTGCCGCACGCCTCCCCGACGTCGATGAGCCGGGGCACGCCCTCCCCCGCCACCTCCGCCAGCTCCGCCGGGGTCTTGGGCAGCTCCAGGGTGCGGGAGAAGTCATTGGTGGTCCCCGCAGGGATATAGCCCAGGACGGGCCGCATCTCCCGGGGCAGGGCCAGCAGGCCACGCACGGTCTCGTTCAAGGTGCCGTCTCCGCCGCAGCACACCACCCGGTCATAGTTCGGGCCCTGATCGCGGGCCGCGGCCGTGGCGTCCCCCCGCTCCTTGGTGGGGTGGACGGTGATCTCGTAGCCCTGCCGGGAGAACACCTCCAGCACACCGGACAGATTGATCTTCGCCGTTTTCCGCCCGGCAGCAGGGTTATAGATGTACAAAAGCTTTTTCATTCCTGTCACTCCATCGCTCAGTGCGGCGTACAGGTCCCGGGCGGGACCCCCGACCGCTTTGGGGCTATTATACCCAGATCCTTCCTGGAATACAATGAACAATCTGTAAAACCCGGCCCTTGCCAGGGCAAAAAGCCGACGATATAATGATACCGTCGCACTCATCGTCGAGCGATACGCTTTTACCGGAGGATGTGAGGCAATGGACCGAAAGACCTTGACCGCCGCTTTCCCACATACGATCCCAGTGCTCATGGGCTATCTGTCCATCGGTGTGGTGTTCGGCTGGATGATGTCGGCCGCCGGCTTCGCTCCAGTCTGGTCCGCTGTCATGTCGGTGTCCATCTATGCAGGCAGCGGCCAATATCTGGGCGTGGAGCTGCTGTCCAGCGCCGCCCCCCTGGCGGACGCGGCCTTCCTCACCCTGATCATCAATTTCCGGCACCTGGTATATGGCCTGTCCATGTTGGAGAAGTTCCAAGGCATGGGCTGGCGCAGGGCATACATGATCTTCTCCCTCACCGACGAGACCTACGCCCTGCTTTCCGGGGTCCAGGCCCCCGACGGGGTGGACGAGAAGAGGTTCTACCTCGCCATCGCCGTACTGGACCACCTTTATTGGATCGCAGGCTCCATCCTGGGCGCAGCAGCAGGCTCCATGATCGCCATCGACACGGAGGGGATCGACTTCGCCATGACGGCGCTGTTCCTGGTCATCGCGGTGGAGCAATGGCGCGCCAACACCTGCCATGCCCCGGTGCTCCTGGGCGCGGCGGGCACGCTGGCCTGCCTCCTTGCGTTCGGGCCGGACAATGGGCGGTTCCTCATCCCCGCTCTGGCCATCCTGGTGGCGGGCCTGCTGCTCATGCGCCCGCGCCTGGAACGCCTCGAGACATCCCCGGAAGGCGGTGAGATCCCATGACCATCACACAGATAGCGGCCCTGATCGCGGTCATGGCCGTCGTCACGTTCTCCACCCGGGCGCTGCCCTTCCTGCTCTTCGGACGGGGCGGGAAGCC
Source organism: uncultured bacterium (assembly GCA_947643715.1). Taxonomy (GTDB): domain Bacteria; phylum Bacillota; class Clostridia; order Oscillospirales; family Oscillospiraceae; genus Enterenecus. Next base: position 1,390 of record CANRXB010000044.1, on the reverse strand, counting down.
GCCCAAGGTCGTGCTGTATCTGGGCCGATTCCTCCCTCCCGCAGTCATCGCCATGCTCATCGTATACTGCTACCGCAGCGTGAGCTTCACAGCGGTGAGCGGCTGGGCCCCCGCCTTCATCGCCGGCGCGGCGGTGGTGTCCCTCCACCTTTGGAAGAAGAACGATATGCTGTCCATCGTGGGCGGGACCATCCTGTACATGGTCTTGGTCCAAGTCGTGTTCTGACCTGCGGACCTCCCGCCCCGCAGGAAAGAGGCGAGCCGAGCCGCACGTCTCAAAAAGCGGCGACATCCATCGTCGTAAAGAAGGACAGGGCCGAGGTCTCATGGCCTCGGCCCTGTCCTTTGTCATCACACATACGTCCCTCACCACAAAAAGCGTCCGTATCTGCACATTTTGCCTCGTACCGGCAAAAAGCCGGAGCAAAAAGATCCCTGCCAGAGCACAGTTTTCGGCGACGCCGGGAACTGTGCTCTGGCGGGGATCTTTGATTTGGTGCAATGTGGAAAATCGTTTTTCCTGGCCCGCCAAACCGGGCCCCCGCGCGAGCTCAGCCAAGCGGGGCGCGTGGGGAAAGGAGGAGCAGCACAGTAAGCGCGCCCTGACTTTTGAAAAAGTCCCAATTCCCATTTGTGTTTATGATGCTTATTTCCAAAATCCGGGGTGTATACTCATTCAGCTTATTGAATTCGATTGCTCCATTGTGTACTTGAACGATGCTTCCCCCGCGATACGAAACACTAACATACTTCTTGGATGTTTGAGGGGATAGACTGAGGCGGCTGCTTCTTGCAATACATGATGTTATCGACCCCTTCGTTTTGAATCGCATACCACCCGGGCTCAAGCGACAGCTCAAAAACCTTTTCCATCTCCATTTCCGGATAGGCCAGACATTGAATCAACTCGCTCGCTGTAACCGCTAACAATTTGCCCGCAGGAAGATGCAACCACTTGCATGGGGCTGTAATTTCGGTGCTTTTTGTAAGCTCACATTCCTTAACAACACAATCCAAAAGCCAGACGATCATTTTTCCCTGTCCACAAAATTCCCGGATTTGTTCTGTTTCCCGTTGCCTTACGATGTTCCAGTCCTCATTGGGAAAATCAAAGATCAATTCGGATGTTCCAGATGGATCAAGTAAAATGTCCATTGCATATAACAAATCGTCATCATTCAATTCTGACAGATAGCTTTCATCTATGAAAACCAATCCATCCAACATGTCACACTTCAATGTATATTTCATGTATGATCCCTCTTTTGGCCAACAGTTAAGGAAGTTTTATATCGTTTAAATATTTACTCAGCACTATTTCAAACCAACACAAGGGAAAATTGGGATTCAAAAAAGTCGGGGCAAGCGATACATGGCTTGCCCCGACTTG
>CANRXB010000043.1 GCA_947643715.1 uncultured bacterium | reverse complement strand
ACAGCCTCCGCTTTCGGGGCCTTTTCCACGACCGCTTCTACGGCCTCCGCTTTCGCAGCCTCTTCCTTGACCACTTCCACGGCCTCCGCTTTCGGAGCCGCTTCCACGACCGCTTCTACAGCCTCCGCTTTCGGAGTCTCTTCCGCGACCGCTTCTACGGCGACTACTTTGGTCACCTCGGCCTCGGCAGCCTCGATCGTCTCTTTTGCCTTGCTCTTTTCAGCAGCAGCCGTTTTGCGTTCCGCTGCAGCCGCTCTTGGCGGCGTCTTTCTCTTGCTTCCGGGCTTACCGTTGTTCTTTTTTGACATTCTCGTACCTCCTACATCGATCTTCGTGATTGGGGCGTCATACTGGCATCATCGGCCGGCGCACGTCATCTCTGGTGATGTGCCATCTTGATATCACTTGATAGATTTTATCACAAAGAGAACGCAACGACAAGATAGGATCGTTTTTTCCAGGATCCCTTATGTGTCGAATTGGAAAAAATTTTCTGATCCGAAGCGCCTGTATCATCGGATCGGTCTCCGGTATCGCCGCCGCTCAGCCACCACAAAGCCTCTGCGAACGGGGCCCATCTCACCCGATACAGCGCCAGCCGAAGGCTTCCGCTCCGACGCCCCGCCATGGTTCACCGATCCAGACGACCCAAACGGATCTTTTCAGCTCGATATGATGGGCAGAGATGTATCAACGGTCTGTTTTTGCGCTATAATCGTTATACGCCCATCGATGGGACACACGATTCTTCAAAAGGAGCCGAACACGATGAAAGACCCTCAAACAAGGCGCACCCGCCGCACGCCCCAGCAGATCGCGGACGATATCGATGTCAAGATCCGGCAGCTCGATCAGTCCATCGAGGACCTCCAGGCGAAGAAAGCCGCGGCCATCGCGGACTTCGATGCAAAGACCGAGCTGGTGAAGCGGCGGATCTCCAGTCTGGAGGAGAGGCGGGCATCCGTCCTGGCCCCAAGGCCCAAAACCAAGAAGCCTCGGGTCACCAAAAAGCAGAAGATCCAGGCCCTTTTGAAACGGGCGGAGAAGGCCGGGATGAAGCCGGAGGAGATCGCGCAGCGGCTGGGCCTGGACGACGATGAGGGATGATGGCGCAACGGGCAAGGGTCCGGCCCTTGCCCGTTCCTCATGTCCAACAGCACACGGAGGTGGACAAAGCGGGTGGGGCATGTTATAATCGAAAGGAACGAGAGATCTGCCGGGGCAGGTCCTCAGCCAGTGAACAGGGGGTGTTCCAGATGGATGAAGAGCAGCGAAAAACGAAAAGGCTCACGGCCATCCTGTTCCTCGCCTGCCTGTGTATCGCTCTGGCGTGCTTCGGGGCCTTCGCTTACCTGGCGGTCACGAAGCGGGGCGCGGGACCTGTGGACGAGCGGATCGTCACCATCTCCAAGATCGCCGTCATGACAGGGATCTTTTTCCTCGTGCTGGCGTTCGGATATCTGCTGCCCGCTTCGATCGCTCACAAAAAACGTACACGTGGTGGAGGAGGATCCGATATGTCTGAGATCTTCGACGAGACGAACATGAGGAACGCCTTGGCGGGACACATCCCCGACGGGGAGACCTTGCTGGCGGGCATACACGCGGTGGCGAAGGAGACGGAAGCGAGAGGCGTTTTCGGGAAATGCGTCCGCACCCAGAGCAAGCTGCTCCCGGACGCGAACGGCAGCACGGTCGCACTGAGCAAAACGAAATACTCGACATACGACGTCTACCTGGGCATCACGCGATCCTGCATGGTGATCGCCGAGTGCGAGGAGAACGACTATCTCTATCGCTTCGAGGACGCGCCGGACACGAGGGGAGCGTACATACGGGAGGTCACATCGGAGATCGATCTCGCCGATATCGGGACGTGTTTCCCGTTGGCAGATATCCAAAGCTGTGAACTGAAAAAGGGATGGATGGGTTCTATCAAATGCTCCATCACCATGAAGGACGGAAGCTACCTCAAGCTCATGCTCCCTAAGCTCGGCGGACTGGGCGGAGGCATGCCCCATCATACACAGTACCGCGAAGCGATCGTCGCACGGCTGAGCGGGCACAGCCTATAACGTCGATCCATAGCGTCATGGGGCCGCGGCGCGGCCCGCAAGACATCGGACGCCGGAACGGGACCTCCGCGAGCTGCGGGGCCCCTTCGTCCTGCTCTGGGACGGGCGGCGGACGCAGATGGGATCGGCGCGGACAGGGGCGGACCGAAAGGTCCGCCCCTCGTATCGTCTTTGTGGGAAGCGGTCTGCGATCCTCCGGAGAGGAGGCGTTTTCGTCATCCCTCAGCTCCCATATCTCTGATAGATGCGCAGGATGGTGGCGATCGCCTGTTCCCGGCTGAACGTGCCGTCCGGATCGAACACGCCGTCCCCGCCGTTCATGATGCCGTTCACGCCGCAGTAGTCGATGAAGGGCTCCGCCCAGCCGAAGCTGGCGCGGTCCGTGAAGGAGGCGGATCGGGCCCCGGTGTCCGCGACCCCCAGGAGTTGGGTGGTGAGGGCCAGGATCTTGGCCGCCTCCGACCGCTTGAGCTGCCGGAAGGGCTCGAAGCGCCCGTCCCCCGTGCCGGACACCAGGCCGAGCTGGGCGCACCAGTTCACCTCGTCCGCAGTGGCGTCGGGGAACACCACCTGGTCCTTGCCCCACAGGAGCTGGAGATAGTCAGGCTGCTTTTTGATCAGCTCCCAGATGAGCCGGCAGAAATCCTGGCGGGTGATGGGGGCGGGATAACTCTTTTGGATGCTCTCAGGCACGAGACCGGCGGAGATGGCCGTCTGGATCTCAGCCGCCGCCCAGGCGGAAGGGGCGCCGGGATCGACGCTGGGCTGCGTGGTCTGTGCACCGCCGCTCTTGTCCACGATGGTCAGCACACTGGCCAGGGCCCGCCCCGCCGGGGTGACGAAGGAACCGTCGGCATACAGCATGGAGGACGCGCCGCCGTCCATGCTCACGCCTTCCTGCACGCCGTTGGCCACCATCCAGTCGGCGATCTGGCGGAAGGAGGCGCTCACCGTGCCCAGGACCAGGCTCCCGTTGCCCAGGACGCCGACGAAGGAGCGGCCGAGCACCGTGTCGGGGCGCTGCTTCGGGTCGGAATAAAAGCCCTGGTTCCGGGTGTCGTCCACCACGTTCACGCCGTCCTTCACCAGAAGCGGTCCGCCCACCAGCGCGTCGCGCACGCCGGTCCATTCCGTGTCCCGGTCCGTCCCTGCGGCAGTGAGCATGATATCGGCGGTCATCCCCACCTCGGGCAGACGGTCGTGTCCCCGCTCCATCTCGGCCACCGCCGAATTGTAGACCAGCACATGCGTCCCGGCGGGCACGGTGATGGAGCTGCCGGGCATGGCCTTGGTGATCGTACCGCCCTCGATGTAGAACATGGTGGAGCTGGAGGGGACGTCGATAGGCAGGGTCAGATGCTCGTCGAACAGCATGATGGCGTATGGATCGGTCAGGTACACGTTCATGCCCCAGTCGCCGCCCACAGTGAAGCCGTTGCCCAACTGCACCTGATAGCTCAGCGTCACCCAGTCCACCAGGGCCTTGCCGCCGGCGGTGAAGCCGATGGCGGTGGTGTTGCCGCTGTGGATCAGCCGCCCGTCCTTGACCACGGCGTTCAGGATCATCGGACAGCTCGCGGGAAAAACAGGCTCGCCTTTGGTATAGGAGTTGAAAAAGCCGCCGTTGATCGCCGCCACCACATGGGTGTCCGCCTGAGCATCCTTCGTGTCGAGGATGGTCTTGGCGCTAGCGGACTCCACTACGCTGTCGTTGGCGAGGGCGACCTCGCCGGTGCGGCCCGGCGTCATGGCCACGGTCACGAGCCGGGCGGTGTTCCCGCCGATGGTGTCGTTCCAGACGGTCACGCCGTCCTCCGCAGCCGATGCCGGGAGCAGCAGCGTGGTCACACACAGCGCTGCCGCCAGGAACGAGCTCAAGATACGTACTCTTCGATCCTTCATGGGGATCCCTCCTTCGTTCTCTCACAGCCGGGATGGATCTCCCGTCTGTCTCGGGATTTATCCTACTCCACTTCTCCCGGATCGTCAATGAGCCGGCTGCACAGTTTTTCCCGCTTTATCTCCCCCTGCTCCCACAGCAGGGCCAGCACCTGGATCGCGCAGTCCGGCGGGAGCTCCACGCCCTCCGCGCCCAGGGAAAGCCCTCCCAGCGAACCTCCGGCATACAGCTCCACGCTTCGGCCCCAGCGGCCTCCGCCCGGGCCAAAGGCCGCCGTCGCATCGGCTCCGGCCGCCACAGGGCTCACCGGCAGACCGAACCGCGCCTGGAGATACCGGGCGTAGTCCGTCCCGCCGGGAACGTCGATCACCAGCCCCCGCACCTTGGGACACAGTCGTTCTGCCGTGCGCTCCAGTTCCGGGCACAGCCGGGGCGCGGACAGGGCCACCCGGCCCTGCGCCGGGGTCACCCCCTGCGCCGCCAGCGCCCCCAGCGCCAGCACGTCCGCCGCCGCCCGCCACACGGGGACGGGATCTATCGTCCGCAGCAGGGCCAGGCGGTCCCCATAGGGGAAGTCCGCCCCCAGGACCACCCGGCCCGCCCCCGCCCGGACCAATGCCCGTTCCGCCCGCCGGATGCGCCGGGCCAGCCGCCAGGGGGCCAATCCCTGGGGCTCGTGCACCGCCGCGCGCAGCACCGGGAGCGGCCCCAGAAGGGACCGCTCGACCCGCAGCCTCCCCTTCTCCCGCACCAAGACCAACTGCCCCACCACGTCCCATCACCTCACTGACACATATGCGGCCGCAGGCGCGGACATGACGCCCTCCCTGCCCACGCCCACGGCGGACGATCCGGCGTCTTTTCGGCGCTCTTGCAAAAACGCCGGGCCCCCGCCGACAAAAAGGGCTGTACTTTTCCATCCGGATGTGGTATACTGCGTGAAACGGTTCCTCCCCGATTGGGTAGAGTTGAGCCATTTGGATTTGGCGTAAGGCGCCGGACGCGGCGCTTTCGATCGACAGAGCACAGCGGCATCATGCGCGGGGACGGCCCGGCTGGCTGTGTCCCACCGGCGAGACAGGGCCGGGTGGGACGAGCCGGTCCTGCCCCACCCCACGATCGGATCGGGCAGGACCTCAGCGCCGATACCCTCGTCATGCTTTCCGTCCTCTGCCGTCTACATAGGGACAAAAGGCGGGGCCATAAGGTCCGGCCTATCGTTTCTTGCGCACGAGACCTAAAATCTACGACAGAAGGAGCACTTATGGCAGAAAAACTGAAGATCATCTCTCTTGGCGGTCTCAACGAGATCGGCAAGAACCTCACCGTCTATGAGTATGGCGGTGACATCATCCTGGTGGACGTGGGCATGGGCTTCCCGGACAACGATATGTACGGCATCGACGTGGTCATCCCCGATTTCACCTATCTCATCCAGAACCGGGACCGTATCCGGGCCATCTTCATCACCCACGGCCACGAGGACCACATCGGCGCCATCCCCTACCTCATGCGGGACGTGAACGCCCCCATCTATGCCACCCGCATGTCCGCCGGCCTGATCAAGCTGAAGCTGGACGAGCACCGCCTGTCCGACAAGGTGAAGCTCATCACCTGCGAGGCCGGGGAGACCGTCCGGGCGGGCAGGTTCAGCGTGGAGTTCATCCACATCAACCACTCGATCGCCGACGCCGTGGCCTTCGCCATCCGCACGCCCGTCGGCGTATGCGTCCACACCGGCGATTTCAAGATCGACCCGACCCCAATCCAGGGCGGCATGGCCGACCTCACCCGGTTGGGCGAGCTGGGCAACGAGGGCGTGCTGGCCCTGCTGTGCGATTCCACCAACGTGGAGCGTCCCGGCTTCACCAAGAGCGAGCGCAGCGTGGGCGCGTCCTTCGACGCCCTGTTCCGGGGCTGTGAGAGCCGCATCATCGTCACCACCTTCGCCTCCAACATCGACCGGATCCAGCAGATCATCGATGTGGCGGCCAAGTATGGCCGGAAGGTGGCCGTCACCGGCCGGAGCATGGAGAACGCCATGCGCGTCTCCACGGAGCTCGGCTATATGCAGATCCCCGCGGGGACGGTGGTGGACATCGCCCAGATCAAGACCCTCCCGCCGAACAAGGTGTGCATCATCACCACGGGCAGTCAGGGCGAGACCATGTCGGCCCTCACCCGGATGGCGTTCAACACCCACCGCCAGGTGGACATACAGCCCGGCGACCGGGTGATCATCTCCGCCTCCGCCATCCCGGGCAACGAGGACTCGGTGGGCAACGTCATCAACGAGCTCTATCGCCGGGAGGCCGAGGTGGTCAACGAGCGGGAGCTGCCCCTGCACGTATCCGGCCACGCCTGCCAGGAGGAGCTCAAGATCATGCACGCCCTGGTGCGGCCCAAGTTCTTCATCCCTGTCCACGGGGAGCAGCGCCACCTCAAGACCCACGCGAAGCTGGCCCGCGACATGGGGATGGATCCCCGGAACATCGTCATCAGCGACGTGGGCAGGGTCATCGAGCTCTCCCAGAACAGCGTGAAGCTCAACGGGGTGGTCCCCGCTGGCAAGGTGTTCGTGGACGGCTACGGCGTGGGCGACGTGGGGGCCGTGGTCCTTCGCGACCGCCAGCATCTGGCTCAGGACGGCATGGTGGTGGTGGTGGTCTCCATGTCCGGAGAGGACGGCGCTGTGATCTCCGGGCCGGACATCATCACCCGGGGCTTCGTGTACGTGAAGGAGTCGGAGGAACTGATGGACGAGCTGCGCAAGGTGGCGGTGGACGCACTGGACACCTGTGAGCAGCGGCACATCCGTGACTGGGCCTCCATCAAGTCCGAGATGAAGGGCGCCCTGTCCGCCTATCTCTACAAAAAGACGAAACGGAACCCGATGATACTCCCTGTGATCATGGAAGTGTGAGAACGCCCCGAAAGGGCGTCGGGATCGGACCGGTCATACGAACATCGAGTCCCAGCTCCCCCGTTTGCCAGATATGGGCTGACGGGGGAGCTTCTTTTTCTCGTGCGGGGACCGCCTTCCCGTCCGGGTGCGCCGATATCCCCTGCTGTCCGCTCACAGCCTGTGTCCAGGACCTGGAAAAGCGCCCGAACGGTACGAGACCATTCGGGCGCTGAGAACTGCAATGTGGGACCGGCAGGAAAGGCTCTTTGCTTGTCGGGCTTACGCATCCGATCTCTCGTTCTTCATCACGCAGAACAGGATGAAGCGTATGACAGTCAGCGCGAGTATCGTTCCAACGAGCGCATAGCCCGCCATCCTTCCATCGATGGACGCGACGGCAGACGCAAAGGCGATGACGATCGCGGCAGCTACCATGATCTTCAAGCCGATCGCGTCTGCTCTGCGCAGGATCTGGATTGCCAGCTCGTCCTTTTCTTCCTTGCGGTGCCGATAGATGCGGCTCGCCTGCTCGGCAAAAAACACGATGGTGAACAGGAAGATCGTATTTTGGATCAGGTCATAATGCCCCTGCCAATCCTGTCTTGCCCACATCCAATAGTAGCAGACGAGGAGCACTGCATAAACGATCTTCGCCCCTACGAGCTCTTTCAAAGTCACTTTTGATTTCATGATCCATCCCTCGTTCATTGTTTTCTTTGCTGGACAGTGGTGACGACAGGCTTGCCGTCCCGATCGACCAAAACGGTCAGTCCGGTCCCCGCTTGCTTTCCGCGGGAACCCAACAGGTAATTCACACCGGTCTGCGTATCGACGACGATCTTCGCCACATTGACCACGCCCTGGGAGTAGACCTCTACGAAACGATCCTTCGCCATATGCTCACCTCCTTCCTCGCTCCGCCGTTCACGAGAGCAAACATACCACACGGACGAGGCTTCGTGGTCCAAATTTCCGGAACGAACAGCAAAATTTCCCAAATGGAACGGGAGGGGACCTCACTGGTCCCCTCCCCTCTTTTTGCGCAGCTCCGCTTTTCCGGCCCGGGAAAGCAGGCACTCCTGGCCGCCGACCCATAGCTTGTTGTGTTTCAGATCCACGGCTTCGATCTTATCTGCCGCGACCAGATAGGCCCGGTGGGTGCGAACGAATCGGTCCCCCATCTGGACCTCCAATTCATTGAGGCTGCCCAAAAAATCCATCCGGCTGCCGGACGTATGGAGAAAGACGTGGTGGGGGGCGGGGGCGGTCTCAAAAAAGAGTATGTCGCGCAAGGGGACATGGCGCACGATGTCCCCCGTCCGCAAGGTGAACGTCTCCGTCGGGGCCTGACGCTCCGACAGCAGACGCGCGTGTATCTCCTCCAGGCACTGTGCCGCTGACGGGCCCACCGGCTCCGGTCCCTTCACGATGTAGTCGAACGCCTCCAGATGATATCGGAACGTGCGCCAAGCCAAGTCCTCATAGCTGGTGATGTAGACCAGCGTGCCGCGCGGGTCCCGCCGCCGCAGCTCCTGTCCCAGCCGGAAGCCGTCCCATTCCTCATCCTTCAGATCCACGTCCAGAAAGTAGATGCCCTGTCCGCCGTTTTCCACCGCATCCAGCAATCCCTGTGCTTTGGCGGCGCTGCACACGACCTCCATATCATAATCCGACACGAAGATCTTCCACTCCAAGGCAGTCTGGATCTGGTGGCGGACAGCGTCCTCGTCGTCGCAGAGATAGATCCCGATCATAGTCTGCCCTCCACGGTCAACTCCTGAACGAATACGCCGTCCTCCCAGCTCGTGCAGGGGGAGGCGTTGGGATGGCCCTCCAGGATGCGCTGATAGCTGGGCAGGCCCAGCCCCCGGCCCGCGCCCTTGGTGGACCAGCCATCGTTCCACATATTTCTCGGTTCGATGTCGTTCGTATAGGGGTTGGACACCCGAAGGAACACCCGTCGATCCTGAGCCAGCAGTACGATCTCCACCCAGGGCCGTTCTGTGTCCAGCGCGGCCTCCACAGCGTTGTCGATCAAGATCCCCAGGCAGCGGACGAGATCCCACACGTCCATATCCACGTCCGCCACTGGATAAAGCGCTTCCAGACGGCACTCCACCCCCTTCTCCCGCATGACGGCGAGCTTGCTCAAAAGGAGGCTCCTCACCTCGGGGATCTGCAGGTTCCCGATCTGGGTGGACGCCTGGATCTTCCTCCCAAGCCGCAAGTCAAAACCGGCGTCCAGCTCGGACAGGGTGTGCCGCAGTCCCTCCAGCTCCCCTTCTCCCGCCTGTTGGGACAGTCCCGCCAGAAGATTCTTGTAGTCGTGGCGGAACGCGCGCACCTCACGGCGGATCGTCTCCAGGTCTTGTTCGTAGAGCCGCTGTTGGACGATGACATCCTGCTGGGCCTGCATTTTCCGGGCGGCGTCCAGCCGCTGGGCCAGATAGACGATCAGCACAGCCATCAGGACGACCATCGCCACCACCAGCAGGTAATAGAACGTCAGGAACCGGGGCTGGACGCCGTTCACCAATCGGAGCAGGACCTCCATGACAGCTTCCAGCGTGAACAGAAGGAGGGCCGTGCGCCACGGTGAGGATCCGTTATCCAGCAGCAGGCGGAACCATGTCCCGAACCGCAGCTTGTAGAGCAGCAGGCAGACTGCGATGCTGATGGCCAGGTGCATCCCGCTCGCTGCGGCGAACGGGATCGGGATCATCATGGTCAGCGTAGCATCCGCCACCTGGAAGATCCCCGCCATACATGTGGCGGCAAAGGACTGCCAGGACCCCCATCCCCATGTCCACCGCACCCACAAGGCGCACATGACCAGGATGCTGAGAGAGCTGATGTAGTATTGGAACGTCCTCAGTTCTGGGACAGCATACAGTCCGACCGAGAGCAGGATATAAACGAGCGGCGATAGGAACAGGAGCGGCAATTTTTTCAGCCGCCTCCACACCGCACGTTCCCCGGTCACCGCCAGCAGGTAGGCCGCTAGTGCCAGGTGTCCTGTCAGGCTATCCAAATATCCGACGAAAAGATCGATCATCGAAGGCATGATGTACCAGGTCTCTTTCCATATAGTTTTCGTTTTCGCGCAGTTATTATAGCATCGCCGTTTCCGGATGGCAAGACAAAAGCCAGACGGACCGCCATCCGGCTTTCAGCGTCAGCGGCATACCGATCCAGCGAAAACGATCGCCATGCAGTGGATGCCCGCTTGCCATCCGTCCGCTTGTTTGGTATAGTTTTGATACGCTGAACAGAGAGGAGCCCATACTATGCACGAGCAAGCCGGCCACTTTATGGAGCAGATCGAACGATGGGCGGTCAACGACTATTTCACCCCCAACATCAAGGCGGAAGTCATCCTGGACACGCTGCTGACGCCTTATATACCAAGGATCCTCAAAAGCCGATACGATGACATCGACGCAGTGCTCCTGGCAAAAGAGATGTCGATGATCGAGGCGCAGAAGGACGGAGAGCCGGAGAACGATCTGGGGCCAAAGGTGGACTATGTACTGGCGGACAAAACGCAAAACTGCGTCTATCTGGTGGAGCTGAAGACCACGGACAGCAGCATCGATGCCGGACAGCTCGCCCTCTATGCCTCGCTTGCGGAGCAGACCCGGGATTTCGGTGATGTACTGGGAAAGCGCCTGCTCGCCATTTTGGCGAAGAGCTTCCATATCAGGCTCGGAGACCCGGAGGGATGGGGAGACGCCACGTTGGAGGAGGCCTGGGAGAAGATCTGGGACAAGCGCAGCCGATATGACCCAAAAGGCAAGGATCCGAAAGAGAGCGCCTCCTATGGGAAGATGGCGATGGATCTCATCAAAGCGAAGGGTTGGGCCTGGCGGAGCGATCTGCGCTCCCGCAAGTATGTGTACACCTTGGGGCAGATACTGGACCATCTTCACGGCGAATACGGCGGAGCGGGCCTCTGGGGACGGCAGGTGAAGCCGATCTACCTGCTCCCGCGGCTCCCGAAAGATCGCAGCTCCTTCGGCAAAGATATCCTTCTATCTGCGTTCGTACCCTATTTTGAGACGGAGCAGACGGACACGCCGCTGGCAGCCATCCTGAACGGGATATACGGAGCGGCGGATCTGACCTGAGCGTGCACATCGAATCGGGCTGGCGTTTTACGCCAGCCTTGCGCATCCAGGAATGCGACATAACGTATGTCTTTTTCTGCCCGTGGAGTGTGCTATACTGCCATCAGAAGAAACGAAACTGTGAAAGGAGAACCGAAATGGGAGGAAAGTGGGGAAGCAACGACGGCCTGCGTGTCGGTGACATTTTTGAATGCTGGAACGGCCCTTGTGGCGGCCAGCCTGACTTCGACTATTACCAGGTGGTGGCTCTGCGGGGCAAAACGCAGGTGGTGCTCCGCCCCCTGCGCATGGAGACGTATATCAACGAAGGCATCGAAGAGGGCAGCCCTTTGTATTGGCGCAGAAAGCGGAAACGGCCTCTGCCCGGACGATTCATGACCGCAGATGAGCTGACGATCCTGGTCCGTTATGAACACGGCAAAGAGATCCGGAGGAGCGGCGAGGAAGTGACTGCCTGGGTCCTTCCCGACAGGACCGTAGAGGGCGGGCTCGTGCTGCAAGAGGTCCGGTGGAGGTCGACGTTCAGCTCGGTTCAGCCGGAGGACTGGGAGCCCTGGGACGCGGAGACTATCAAACAGATGGAGGACGAATACCGCCAGGAGATGGAGGATCTTGCCCGGCGCTTCCTGGGAGAGGAAGGTTATGCGAGATTCCGCGCGGAGCGGGAGAAGGAGGAGGGGGACCGCCCATGAGCAAACGCACCGGATCCATCAGCAAGACCTCCCGCCTGCTGGTGGTGTTCCACCTGTTCCAGCACTGCCGGGAGGTGTCCTTCAAGGAGATCGCCGACATGCTCCCGGTGAGCCAAAAGACCGCCTATCGGGACATCCAGACGCTGAAACGAGCGGGGGTCTTGCAGATCCGCTACTCCAAACGTCAGGAGGCGTTCGTCCCCATCAGCCTGGAGTTCACCGAACCGGCGTGGCCGGAAAATCAGACGAGAAAACGATATCTGGAAAAGATCCGGCGGCTGTGTACCTTGATGGTCCGGCTGGAGGAGGCGGAGGACCCGATCGCCTGGTATCGGGGGCATTACCCCGGTCTGTCGGACCGGACCCGGCAGCGGGATTTTCAGGAGTTGGGCAAGATCGGCTACCGGATCGGCTACCATCCGCTCCACGACCCGGACCGGGACTGGGACCCCAACTATGAGCCAGGCTGGCACTGTGCCTTTCCCACTGGGGCCTACGACATCACATTTTGAGGAGAAAATCGGAATGGAAAACATGGAGTACTACACCCAGCGCCTGCAATGCAGCGATGAAGAAAAAGACGCCTGCCTGGAGACGGTGGCGAAGCTGTACCATCTACGCTATCAGATCCGCCGGGAGGGGATACTGCTGGCAGAGGATCTAGCGGAGAGAGAGCGGGACCCCTTTTTTCGGGCCTGTCTGCTGGACCTGGTGGAGGTCTTCCCGGACCCGGAGGAGCTGGAGCGCCGGTCCACCCAGTACCTGATGGCCGGGGACTACCGGGGCGGCGCGTTTTTGAACGCGGTACTGCTTTCCCGAGGAGTGGCGCTGATTGCCCGGTATGAGGGCAGAGAGGATGAGGCGTTTCGCGAAAAACACTGGAATAAAACCTGGGGCGAGCTGCTGTGCGAGACTCTGCGGGGCTGGTTCGGCGTGGAGTACCGGGAAAAGGTGATGGCAGTCATCAAGCGGGAGGAAAAGACCCGGCGGGATGCGGAACCAAAACAGGGGCACGATCCCGTCATTTGGTCTCCTGAACCGAGACAGAATCACGCTTCCCTCCTTCGGGAGTTCGATGGGCTGATGGAACTGACTCCTCCCCAGCGGGACTGGCTGGTCCGAAATACGTCCACCCGAATCCTCTGCCTTGCGATGCAAGCCGGAGGGACGCAGGTCAATGAATATTTAAAGGAGGGCGTGGAAGATCGGGAGCAGCTTGAAAAGGGGTTAAATCTGACGACCAATGTCCGCGTGTATGATGTGGAGGCGGCGCAGCGGGAGATCCTGAAAAAAGCAGAGGAGGCAAAAGCGTGTATGTAACGGTACATAGAGGGACCCATCAGATCGGCGGCAATCTGATCGAGATCGGCACGGACCAGACCCGTCTGCTCTTCGACGCAGGGGCCAGTCTGCCGCCTTTGGATGGTCCAAAGACGGAGAATCCCTTCGAGCTGGAGGGGCTGACTTATGGCAGACCCGCTTTCGACTGGGTGTTCCTCAGCCACCATCATAACGACCACTGCGGCCTGCTGAGGAAGCTGCTGCCGGGCATCCCCGTTTTCGCCGGAAAGGAAACGAAACGGATCTTGGATGTCATCGCTGATTTCACCGGCCAGCCCCGGCCTGAGATCGGCTTCGGGTTCCGGGACGGACAGTCCATCCAACTGGACGATGTCCGAGTGACCCCCATCGGCGTGGAGCACTCCGCCAAGGACGCCTACATGTTCCTGATTCAAGCGGACGGGAAAAACGTGCTGTACACAGGCGACTTCCGGACCTCGGGAAAGGCGATCTCCACCGTTCGGGAGCTGCTGGGAGAGGGGCAGGAGCTGGACCTGCTGATCACCGAGGGGACCAACATCCGCTCCGGCAAAAAGGAGCGGGCCGGGGAGTTCCAGGGGGAAGAGTGGGTCAAGCGCCGGGCCGCCGGACGGATGCGGCGGTATCAGGGGACGGTGTTCGTTCTCTGCTCCTCCGCCAACGAGGACCGGATCCAGGCCATCTCCGCAGCGGCTGCGTGGGCCGGGCGAACGGTCTGCGAGGACCTGTTCCAATCGGCGGTCCGGAACCGTGTGGACGGGAACGCCCAGTGGTTCGTAGCCAGCGGCGTCAAAAAGGACAGCCGCGCTTGGCCTTATTTCGAGGAGCTGTACCAACAAAGGGCCCTGGTCGGCGCGGAGACGCTGGCAAAGCTCCCGGAGAAGAAGGTCATCTTCGTTCGCACCTCTATGCTTCCTTTCATGGCGAGATATATGGACGCCCGTCCGCCGGAGGAGGAAAAAAGCCCTCTGCTCCTATATTCCATGTGGCAGGGCTACCGGCAGACGGCGGCGGTGAAACAGCTTTTGGACTTTTGCGAAAAGCGGGGCATCATCGTGGAGGACCTCCACACCAGCGGCCACGCCGGCCGGGACACCGTGAAAGCGCTGATCGACGGCCTGTGCCCCACCGCTCTTCTGCCCATCCATTGCGAGGCGGAGGACCGGGAAGCGTTTTTGTCCCTGCACAGCAACTGTATGATGCTGAACGACGGCCAGCGTTGGGAGGTGGGATGATGCTCGATCTGTTGGCCGGCCCTCTGGGACTGCTTTTGGCTGCCGCCGTCATGTGGTGGGGCATCACCTTCGATATGCGGCTGAAGGAGCGGCACGGCTGCACCGCCTGCACCTTCTGGGGCGTGACCGGCGGCATCGTGGGGACATTTTGCTGGATGCTGACCTTGGGACGCCCGCTGTCTTGGGAGACGGCGATGGCCGGAGCCATTGCATCGATCGTCACTCTGACGCTGTTTTTCAGCAACAGGGCCAAGTCCGGCAGCACCTTTCAGGGGATCATGATGACAGTATGGCAGCTCTTCGTGGGACTGGTGGCGTTCATCATCCTTGCCATGCTCGACGGCAGAAAAAAGAAGGACGAATAGTGGAGGAGCCTATGTTGGAAATAAAGGGGAAGGTCAGCACGGCCTTATGCTACGCCCAGACGATCGACGAGGACGCTGTGGAACAGATCCGGACGCTTTGCGATCAGGAGTTCACCCGTGGGAGCCGCATCCGTATGATGCCGGACGCGCACTGGGGAAAGGGCTGTACCATCGGCACCACCATGACGGTGACGGACAAGGCGGTCCCCAATGTAGTGGGCGTGGACATCGGATGCGGCATGTATACGGTCCGTCTGGAGGATCGGGAGATCGACATGGAACGGTTGGATGAGGCGGCTCACTCCATCCCCTCCGGCCGGGAGGTATGGGCGGGACGTCAGACCCACTTCGACCTCCAGCCCCTGCGGTGCTACCGTTCCATCCAGGACAGCCGGAAAATGGTGCGCAGCCTGGGCACACTGGGCGGAGGCAACCACTTCATCGAGGTGGACCGGGCAGGAGACGGGACCTGCTACCTGATCATCCACTCAGGAAGCCGGAACCTAGGGAAACAGGTGGCGGAGCATTATCAAAAGCTGGCGGTAGACCTGCATAGCGGAAAAGACGAGTATTTCCAAAAGAGAGCGGCCTTGATCGCCGAATACAAAGCGGCGGGCCGAAGAGATGAATTACAGAACGTCATCAAAGAACTGCGTTGGACCAGAAAAAGACCCACGGTCCCAGAAGAGCTCTGCTATGTGTATGGCAGTTATTTTGAGGACTATCTGGCAGATGTGGAGATATGCCAGCAATTTGCCAAAAAGAATCGGGAGCTGATCGCTGAGATCCTGATGGACCGGGCAGGGCTGAAGGGTGGAGATGCCTTCCATACGGTGCACAACCACATCGACGTGGAGGAGCGGATCTTGCGGAAAGGGGCCGTGTCGGCCAAGAGGGGCGAACCGCTGCTGATCCCGGTCAACATGCGGGACGGGAGCATCCTGGCTGTGGGGCGGGGAAATCCGGAGTGGAACGATTCCGCGCCCCACGGGGCGGGCCGGATCCTATCCAGAACGGAGGCCAAGCGCACCTTGTCCATGGACGAGTACCGCCGGTCCATGGAGGGGATCTACACCACTTCTGTGAACGAGCACACCTTGGACGAAGCGCCTATGGCGTATCGATCCCTGAAAGAGATCCTCGAGACGGTCAGGGAGACCGTGGACGTTTTGGACGTGATGAAGCCGATCTATAATTTCAAGTTCCATGGCTGGCATGGAGCTCCCGCCGCAGAGAAGGAGGGCTCTGATGATCGATGTTCATAGCTGGATCCTTTCTTGGGGGATCCGGGACCATATGCGCGCCGCCCCCTCTCACCCCAGGGGAACGGTGCAGAGCATCGACAGCGGCTGCCGCTCCATCCAGCCAACCGATCTTCCGGAGGCGTACCGGGTGCCGGCGGAGCTGAGCGAAGCGTTACACGAGCTGGGCGAGAAGGATACAGAGGCCATCAACAAACCGCTTTACGGGGCAGCCGGGTACTCCGTGGGCCTCTTGCGGACGGCGTTCCCTGGATCTCATCCCGGGAAAATACCGGGTGTCAGTAAAGCCGCTTTTTCTTATGCAGTCCTGTAAGATCCTCGGATCTGTCCTGGAGGCAAACCGGCATCCAATACAGGGATCCATTTCGCTCGGAACGAGCTATGATGCGTTTTCGATCGAAGGCCCATCACCGATCCCAGTTCCTATTGCCTGGGAAATTCGACACAACTGCGCCGGTCATCCATCCTATCCTTGTGCCCATTACCTGATCTGCGCCATACAGCCGATATCGCTCTTGACAAACCAGGTTCCACAAGGTATAATAAAGCACGAAATCTGTTAGGTCATTCGACCCAACATTTTATATCCTGCGGATGTGCTGGAACTGGTAGACTGGCTAGCTTGAGGTGCTAGTGGCCCACGGCCGTACGGGTTCGAGTCCCGTCATCCGCACCAAACCCCTATAATCCGAACCTTTTTCCAATAGGAGATGGGTTCGGATTATTGGTTTTCTTTGACCGATACGAAAGCACCCACTTCCGAAACGGAGTGGAGCGGAAGCCCACCTCGAAACCGAGAGGCCCCCGGAAGAAGAAGCAGACCCCATAAACGCAAAAAGGGCGGGCGCAGCCGTTATCACGGTGCGCCCGCCCTTTTCATCCTTATTCCGTTTCTGCCTCCCGCTTTGACCCTTCCCGCTGTTCCTTCCATTTAGCAAATTCCCGCTGGCCTTCCTCGCTTTCGTAGAAAGCGAGAATATCAGGCATGATACAGCGGGCGATAGCCTCAATCTGATACTGGGGAATGTCGGTGCGATTGATTAGCTTCTTCCGTCTGCTCAAGTGTTGCCTCCATTTCTTCCATATTCAATTTTCAAGGTGCAAATGCGATTTACCGCTGGCAGTCTTTGGGCCGCCGCTGGCCCTGTTGCTGTTCTTTGAGTGCTTGTCGTATCTCCGGCGGTATGCTGTTCACAAACCGCCGAAGCCGCTCGTTTTCCTTTTTGAGCGTCAAAACCTCCATCTGCTTCTGTATGCTCTTTTCGTCCCTGACCTTCTCTTTCAGCCCGGCGTTCTCCTGGGTCAGATAGTCGATGGTGGCCTGGTACTTCTGCATCTGCCCCAGG
This sequence comes from uncultured bacterium, assembly GCA_947643715.1. Taxonomy (GTDB): domain Bacteria; phylum Bacillota; class Clostridia; order Oscillospirales; family Oscillospiraceae; genus Enterenecus. Next base: position 5,183 of record CANRXB010000043.1, on the reverse strand, counting down.
TGCTGTTCCAACCGGGAGAAGTACGGCCCCACCAGTTCCAAAACCTCGTCCCGCTTCTTCCCGGCGTTCAGCACCCCGATTTCAGAAATAGCCTTTTCTATGGCCCTTTGCTGGCGGGTGAGGTCGATAGACTGCTTGAACAGCCAGGTGGGGATATGCTTCCGCTTGGTGACAAGGGCGCTCTCGCCCCTTTGGAGGCCGGGGAACGCCCGGTTCATGTGGGCGTGAAACTCGTCCTGCCACTTGGAAAGCTGCGCCCGGTTGCCCAAAATCTCCTTGGCGGACAACCGCCCGTCCTTGGTGATGGGCGTGAAGCACAGGTGCAGGTGGGGCGTTTTCTCGTCCATGTGAACCACGGCGGAGAAGATATTGCCCCGGCCCACCTTCCGCTCCATGAACGCCGCCGCCTCGGTGAAGTAGGCTTGCACCTCCCGTCTGCTCCTGCCCGTGAAAAAGTCCGGGCTGGCGGTGATAAGCGTATCCACGAACACGGTGCTGTCCTTCCGGGTGCGGCACCCCGCCGCCCTGATCCGGCTGTCGATTTCCCGGCGGTACTTCTGCGTGGGCCGGATGATGTGAAAATTCTCCCGGCTCCTGTCGGTGTCAATGTCCGGGTTGCTGGCGTACTGCCCCTTGGTGCGCTCGTGGTGGGCTTCCAGCGCCCCGGCTGGCCCCGCCTTGCGTTTTTCAAATCTCAAAATTGCGTGCTGTGCCATTCTACCTCCTTACTGTTCATTTTTGGGCGCAGAAAAGCCACGCCCGCCGCTGTCCGGCTTGCGTGGCCTTACCGCCCTGCTTTTTCCTCGTACTGGATGAACCGCCGTTTGATGGCCTCCATCCGCTTGACAACTGCGCTGTGGGTCTTGTACCCCAGCTTGTCCGCTATCTCCTGATAGCCGTATCCCTCCACCCGCAGTTTCAGAATCGCCATATCCTTTGGGGACAGGGTGGCCTTGAACCGCTGGCAGAAGTCCTCCCCCGCCACCTGCTCGGTGAAGTCCCCCGCCGCCGGGTCTGCGACAGCGTGTATGCCGCTGTCCTCGTCCTCCATGCACTCCTCCAGCGAAACGGTCTTGACCTTTTTGGAGCGGGTGTGATACCATTTGCGGAGAAAGTCCTTCCGCACATTGGTGTCCCATGGTTCAAAGTCCTCGGCGCAGGGCATTTCCCGCACCACGTCCAGCATCGGCCCCCAGCCCTGCTCCTCGATGGTGCGGCGCACCATCGACCCGATGGACGCTTTCACGTCCTCCGGGTCGAAAAAGGGTATCTCGAAGTCGGGGGACAGGTCGAACAGGGCTTGCGGGCCCCAGCCCCGCTCCCGCTCTATCCCCTTGGCCCACAGGGACAGGGCGTAGGACAAGTACCACGCCGGGAAATACCCGGTGTAATGCTCCTTCCAGCCGCCGAAGCCGAAGAGGGGGAACACCAGCGCCGCCATAGCGTCCATGATTTCGTTTCGGAACTGCGGGCTCCCCAGAACTTCCTGCCATTCCGGGTCATTGAACGCCCCCATGCGGCGGGGCAGCTTGCGGAGGGTGGGACAGCGCATCAGCAAATCATAGGGAAGAATGTAGACCAGGGGCAGATAGCGGAGAGGGGTGTCGTAGGGCAATTTGTAGGTAACGGACACGAGAAAACCTCCTTTCTGACTGTGATGGTTTCTCTATCTAATCATTAACGACATAAGTATATACTTTTTGCTCCTATTTTTCAAAAGATTTTTGGGTGTTGTTAGTGCGATGGAGCAAGCCAGCAAAAAGCAATACTCGGTATTGCAAAATCAAGAGTATCTATGCTAAAATAAAAGCGAAAATTGTACTGATAGGAGTGTTTAAATGACTTTAGAAAAAATGTTATCAGAATTGCAGTACAGAAGTAATATCGAACAAGCGGTGCGACGGAAAATTAATAAAGATGAAAAATTAATAAAAGAAATTGCAGAAACCGCATACCATGGGCAAGATTTTCATTACACTTTGTGCAAACGTATGCCATTAACCCGTTTAGCCGTTATAACATATCTTCTATTACATAAATATGATGAATATAAATCTAAAGGTACATCTGATTGCATTATCTTTGATACGTTTAGAGATGTTTCTGTGCGAGCATCTCTTTACTGCGATAAGACTGGAAAAGCCGGTATCTCAAAAGACGATGTTATATGGTTTCGCCATATTATGAATGTCAACATATTTAAAATTGGTACATTGCAGTTCCAACCATTTGAAATGCTATACTTGGATGAAGAAACTATAGGCGAACCATATATGGTTTTTGCCGAAGAAGAAAAAGAAGCATTGCCGAAAGGCACTCCTGTTTTAAACTGCCACATCCAACACGGCGCAGATTTAAACCCCCAATCAGTTGCAGAATCTTTTCAAAATGCAAAGTCCTTTTTTATAGCGCAGTTCCCAGCAGTCCAATATAGAGCGTTCCTTTGTTATAGCTGGTTGCTTTATCCTCCTATGCTGAAGCACCTTCCCGAGGAATCAAACATAAAGCAGTTTTCTACCAATTTTTCCATCATCGGATTTTGCGATGATCCAGAACAGGCAACAGAAACTCTTTTTGGGTCTGGAACAAGTAGGAGCAAGAAGTTACCCATTAACGCAACGTCACTTCAAAAGTTAGCTTTTGAACATTTAGAACTGTTTGGTTTCGCTTGTGGCATTATCCCTCTATAAACAAAACATTGAAGAAATAGCAAACCCAGGCGGGGCCGTCAAGGTTGAAGTGCATGGCGCTTTCAGCGCCAACCTTGACCGCCCCGCCCGGGTTCGCTTTGCGGTGGGTAAGGCGGGCAAGCCCCAAGGGTGCTTGCCCGCCTCCTTTGATTTTGGGTGTCGGGGGCGGTGTTCCTCCCACCGGGGAGGTTGGCGGAAACGTACCTCATTTCGATGTACGTTTCGACACGGGGGACGAGGGACGGGGGCTTGTATACCTGCCGCCGCTCCACGAAAACGGACAGGCTTTTTGTTCGCTCCCGCTCACAAAAACCCTGCCCGTTTTCCTGCCAGTGCAAGCGGGGCGCGAAAGCGACGCACCCCGCTTCCCCCGTCAGCCGCGCCAGCAGGTATAACACACTACACCTTGCAAGCAAGGTCGTGTGCCAAAGGGGGGAAAACTCCCCCCTTTGGAAACCCCCACCCACATCAATCCATCTATCAATCCACCATATAATTCAATATATGGATTGACACGAGCGACAAATTGTGATACAATAGGAGCATGAAGGAGGCGAGAGCCATGAGCGAGATAGGCGCCAGACTGCGGACGCTCCGGGAGGGGATCGGCCTCTCCCAAGCCAAGTTCGGAAAGATTGCGGGGATTCCCCAGGCCACCATCAACCGATATGAAACGGGGTATTCCTCCGCACCCATTAAGGTGCTGATTTGGTATGCGGATTACTTTGACGTGTCCATGGACTACCTCTGCTGCCGCACCGAAAAGCCCCAGGGCAAGCTGTATGAGTTCAAGCCAAGAATCCTTGAGGAAGATAAGGACATGAAGCAGTTTGTGGAGATGTGCTTTGACCCCAAATCTCCCATGAATGACCGTCTGAAAAAGGCCATCATTGAAATGCTGGAGGGGGTGAAGGAATGAAGGCCGTGATATACGCCCGCTATTCCTCCGACAACCAGCGGGAGGAAAGCATCGAGGGCCAAATCCGGGAGTGTACCGCCTTTGCTGAGAAGAACGGCGTTACCGTCCTGCGGCACTACATCGACCGGGCCTTTTCCGCCAAGACGGACAACCGCCCGGAGTTCCAGAACATGGTGAAGGACAGCGGCAGACGGCTCTTTGACATGGTGATCGTCTGGAAGCTGGACAGGTTCGCCCGGAACCGCTACGACAGCGCCCGGTACAAGGCCACGCTGAAAAAGAACGGGGTGAAGGTGGTGTCCGCCACCGAGGTCATTTCCGACGGGGCCGAGGGCATCATTTTGGAGAGCGTGTTGGAGGGGTACGCCGAATACTACTCCGCCGACCTGTCCGAGAAAGTAGTCCGGGGCATGACGGAGAACGCTCTCAAATCCAAGTATAACGGCGGCACCATGCCCATCGGGTACAGGATTGACAGTCAGCAGTATTTCCAGCTCGACCCGCTGACCGCCCCCTTTGTGCTGGAAGCATTCAAGCAGTATGCCGAGGGGGCCACCATGAAGGAAATCCGTGACTATCTGAACGGGCAGGGCGTGAAGAACACACGGGGACAGCCCTTGACCTACAACAGCATTCAGCACCTTTTGAACAACCGCCGCTACATCGGGGAGTATACCTACCGGGATATCGTGGTGCCGGAGGGTATCCCCGCCATCGTCCCCCAAGACCTTTTTGACCGGGTGCAGGAACGGCTGGCGAAAAACAAGAAAGCCCCGGCCCGCCATAAGGCCGAGGAGGATTACTTGCTGACCACCAAACTGTTTTGCGGGTACTGCGGGGCCTATCTCTGCGGCGAGAGCGGCACCAGCCACACCGGGAACACCCACCGCTATTACAAGTGCGTGTCCGTCAAGAAGAAGCGGCAGGAGTGCCAAAAGAAGTCCGTCCGCAAGGAATGGATAGAGGATTTAGTGGTGAGCGAAACCATGAAAATGGTGATGGACGATAAGGCGATAGAGGCCATCGTGTCCATGCTGATGGAGTTGCAGGACAAGGAAAATGTGAATCTTCCGCTTTATGAACAGCAGTTGAGGGAAGCCGACATAGCCATTCAAAACCTCTTGAACGCCATCCAGCAGGGTATTCTTACCAAGTCCACAAAGGGACGGCTGGAAGAATTGGAAGCCACGAAGGAGGAACTGGAAACCCGTATCGCCTGTGAGAAGTTGGCGAAACCCAAGGTAAGCGTCGAGTTTATGACCTTCTGGCTCCACCGCTTCCGCAAACTGGACGTGCGGCAGAAAGCTCACAGGAAGATGCTGATTGATACGTTCATCAATGCTATCTTCCTGTATGATGACAAGATGGTGATTACCTTCAACTACAAGGAAGGGACGGACACGATTACATTTGATGACCTCAAAGCCTCTCCTGCGGCGGAAAAGACTGGTTCGGATTTGGATTGCTTAACTGCACCATGTAGGGACGGAGATTTTGATACAACGAGTATCAAGATTTCCGTCCCTACTTTTTGCTCAAAACTGCTGAAAGAGGTAGTTTTTCGTACATTTTGA
>CANRXB010000042.1 GCA_947643715.1 uncultured bacterium | reverse complement strand
CCCCCCCCCCCCCCGCTCGCCCCGCCCCCCCCCCCCCCCCCCCCCCCCCCCCCCCGCCGGTCATTCGCCGTAATCCACGATCACATACACGTACTGCGCCCCGGCGATGTCCGCCGCCGGCTCCACCTGGGCATAACGGCTCACGCCGTCCTCCTCCACGTAAAGGGTGCGCACCGCGCCCACCACCAGTCCGGGCGGGAACACCCCGCCCAGTCCCGAGGTGGTCACCTGGTCGCCGGTGACCAGCCGGGCCTCCTCGGACAAAAAGGAGAGCCGGAGCATCCCGTCCAGCATGAGGGTGAAGTCCCCCTCCAGGATGGCATCCTCGTCGGTGCGGGCCACGCGGCCCCCCAACTCCAGGGTGGGATCCAAGATCGTCGTGACCACACAGGAGTTCAGCCCCGCCTCGGTGACCACGCCGATCAGGTGGCCGTACTGGTCGATGACGCAGTCGTTCACCTCCACGCCGCTGGACGTGCCCCGGTCGATGGTGAGGTCGGACGTCCAGTTGGACGAGGCGCGGCGGACCACCGCCGCGTCCAGATATTGCAGCTCGGGACGCTCCTCGGCCAAGCCCAGCAGGTCCTTGAGCCGCTCGTTCTCCCGGACCGCGTCCTGCCCGGCGATGGCGTCCTTCTCCAGCTCCGCCACCCGCTGGCGCAGGGCCTCGTTCTCCGCCGCCAGCTCTTCATAATGGAACGCCCGGTCATACTGCTCCTGGGTCCAGCCGGCCACCGCGCTGGACGCCGTCCGAAAGGGCGTGGCCAGCACCTCCAGCACGCCGGAAAGGGGGTCGAAGCCCAAGATATAGGATCCCAGGGCCAGGACCGCCGCAAACAACACCGCGGCGATGAGCAGCAGACCGCCGTTGCTTCGGAAAAACCGCCTCATGCCATGCCTCCCTCAGCGCCCGGCGGGGCGCAGCAGATCCACCCCGAACCCCGCCAGGACGCGGCCCAGCCGGAACACCGGCAGGCCCACCACGTTGTGATAGTCCCCTCGGATGCCGGACACCAGCAGCGCCCCCAGCCCCTGGATGCCGTAGGCCCCGGCCTTGTCCATGGGCTCGCCGGTGGCGATGTAGCCCAGGATCTCGTCCGGCTGGAGCTCCCGGAAGGCCACGGCGGTCTGCTCGTGCTGGGTGACCACCCTGTCCCCCAGCGCCACCGTGACCCCGGTGTATACCTGGTGCTCCCGCCCGGACAGGGAGCTCAGCATGGCGAACGCCGCCGCCTCGTCCCGGGGCTTGCCCAGCACCGCGCCGTCCAGGGCCACCACCGTGTCGGCGGCGATGACCAGATCGCCGGCCCGGACCTTCCCCGCCGCTGCCTGCGCCTTGCGCAGAGACAGCCGCTCCACGATCTCGGCAGGGCCCAGCCCCGCCTCCACCGACTCGTCCACGTCGGGGGACACCACCCGGAACTGCGCGATCCCCATCTGCTCCAGCAGCTCCTTGCGCCGGGGGGAGGCGGAGGCCAGCACGATCCCCATGCGTCCCTCGGGCACCGGCCCGTCCAGGCCCAGCAGATGGTCGGCGGGCACCCGGTAGAGCTGCGCCAGCGCCGCGACGATGCCGGCATTGGGCTCCCGCTGCCCATACTCATAGCTGCAATAGGTGCTGATGGCGACACCCAGGATCTTAGCGACGTCCGTTTGCTTCATTTTATTGTCAAGGCGCAATCGTTTCATGCGCTCTGCCAAAATCTCCATAAAAACCCCTTGACTATTCGAATATCGGCAGTATAATAAAACTATCGAAAAATCGGTGGTGATATAAAAAATGACTGAACTGATCGAAAACCTATACTACGCCGTGGAGGAACGGGTGGGCGAACGGTGTGGAACGGACCCCCAGGCCGCGGAGCTGCTGGAACAGAGGCGGACGCTGCAAAACGAGATCGCCCGGCGGCTCGGCCCGGACGCCTGGGAGCTGTTGGAGACGCTGTCCGCCGCAGAGCTGGCGCTGGAGGACATCCACGATCTGCTCCTGTTCCGGTCGGCCATGCGGCTGGGCGCGCAGATCGCCCGGCCCGACCGCCGGAGGCTGAGCGGGACGGGCGCTCACTCCACGTCCCTGTAGTAGAGCCCCCGGGTATAGTCGTTGGGGACGTAGTTCCCCTTCCCCCGGTACGCCTCCAGCACCTGGGAGCACTCCACGCCGTTCTCCGTGGTGAACAGCAGCCGGATGGCCCGCAGCCCGGCCTTCGTCCAATCGGCCCGCTTGTCCGCCAGGAACACCTTGTTGGCGTTCAGGATCTCGTTGCGGCAGCCATAGGCCCGTTCCACCGGGAAGCGGACCCCTTTCCGGTCGGTGAGCAAGTTCACATTGGAGCACACGCACTTCCCCGACTGGTCCTTGATGGCGCAGTTCTCGGTGATCATCAGCGGCAGACGGCCATAAGCCACGATCTCCAGATCCACCGCCTTGGCGATGTCCCGGATCTGGGCCAGCTTCGCCTCGAAGGAGGCGGTGAGGGACTGGAAGCCCAGGCGTTTGTATTCCTTCACGCCCTGGCTGTTGAACACGTTGAGGCCGATGTCCCCCCGCATGTGCAGCCCGAACTCCCTGCATACGGCTATCATACCCAGGTTCCCCACATAGGCATCCGTCACGCCTGCCTCCAGGCAAGTCTCCAGCCGGGAGCGCAGGCCGTCCATCTCCCGGTCGAAGCAGATGCGGGGCAGCACCACGGCCACGGGGACGTTCCTGTCGATGGTGGCCCGCACCTCGTCCGGGTGGTCGGCGATCTCCTCCAGGGGCAGGGCGATCAGGGCCGGGCGCTGCTTCACCAGCTCGAAGGTCATCTGCTGCGCCCGGCGCAGGGAGACGTAGATGTCCGGCTCTCCCCGGTGGTCGTCGTACCGCGCCCCGACCTTGTACTCGCCGTGGCGGCGCTGGGGGATGGCGGTGCGCTTTTGGGACAGCCCGTCCAGCACCTGCCGGCGCAGGGCGTTCAGGGCGGACAAGGGGACCGCCAGCCCGTCCTCCACCAAGCAGCGCACCTCGGTGGCGCGGTAGGGGGTGCCGCCGGTCTTGGCGAGCTGCCCTTCCACCTCCGCCTGGGAGGTGGAGCGGCGGCGCGCGGCCTCCGGGACGCGCCCGGCTGCGGTGACCACCCGGCCCTCCTGGTCCTTCACCCCCACCTGGATGGGCTCTCCCGCTCGGATCATAGCATAGAACTTCACCGGCACCCCGGGCCCCTCGCCCTTCTCGTAGGCCGCTCTGGCCTGGGCGAACAGCGCCCGGGTATCTTTGGCCTCCTCCCGCACGCCGAACATGCCGGGGCCCTTCTGCTGGGTGAAATAGCCGTCGGTGAAGCCCTGGCGGGAGAACGCCTGCTCCAGACGGCTCAGCTCCTCCGCCGTGGGCTCGCGGTCCTCCCGGAGCGCGTCGGCGTATACCTTCGTGACCACCCAGACGTATTCCGGGCGTTTCATCCGGCCCTCGATCTTGGCGCTGGCCACCCCCATGTCCCGCAGCTCTCGGAGATGGCCGGCCAGGGACATGTCCTTGAGGGACAGCGGGTGTCCGTCCGCCCAGTCCCCCCAGCCGTAGGGCAGGCGGCAGGGCTGGGCGCACATGCCCCGGTTGCCGCTGCGCCCCCCAATGACGCTGGACATGAAGCACTGCCCTGAATAGCACATGCACAGCGCCCCGTGGACGAACACCTCGATCTCGATGGGGGATCGTTCGCAGATGTAAGCGATGTCGTGGCGGGACAGCTCCCGGGCCAGCACCGCCCGGACGATCCCCAGGTCCGCGGCCTGCTTCACCCCGTCCAGGCTGTGGAGGGTGAGCTGCGTGGAGGCGTGGAGGGGCAGGTCCGGCGCGGCCTGGCGCAGAGCGCGGACCAGGCCCATGTCCTGGACCAGGACGGCGTCCGCGCCCAGCTTGGACGCCTGGACGGCGCATTCCACCGCTTCGGCCATCTCCCGGTCGGAGCACAGGGTGTTCAGGGTGAGGTACACCTTCGCCCCTCGAAGGTGGCAGTAGGACACCGCCGAGGCGAATTCGTCCTTGTTGAAATTACGGGCGCCCCGGCGGGCGTTGAACCGGCCGAAGCCGAGGTAGACCGCGTCCGCCCCGGCGCACACCGCCGCACGCAGCGCCTCCGGGCTGCCGGCGGGGGATAGTATCTCCATAGGGTCCTCCGTGGTGTTTTTTCTCTGGATCTCAGCGTTTCTGCTTGAGCTTGAATACCTCGCGCTTGGCCTCGCTCAGCTCCTGCTTGAGCTGGGCGGACTCCTCCAGCAGATCCTTGATCTGCCGGCGCAGGTTCTCCGACGCCTCCTGCTCCTTGAAGCGTTCATCGGCGATGTTGATGGCGGTCAGGATGGCGCAGTCCATCTGGGACACACCGCCGGGCTTGCTGTTCTCTTTCAGCTTCTCATTGACATAGGCGGCCACCCGGTGGACGTAGTTCTCGTCCTCCACGGCCAGCAGCGTATATTTCAGCCCACCAACGGTGACGACGACACGGTTTTGCATGGCGGTCCCCTCCTGCATGATGATTCATCCTGCATTATATCACATGGCGCAAAAAAAGGGAATGAGAAAAGTACAGATCCGCCCCAAATTTTCGAGGCGGCCCCCAAAGCCGCAGCGCGGCAAGATATAGAACTTGCCTCTTGTTTTTGCGGAAGGAATCGCATATAATATCATAGTTTCAAGCTTCTTGGAAGGAGGGGAGAGCTATGGACCCACGGCCCATCGGCGTGTTCGACTCCGGTCTGGGAGGGCTCACCGCAGTGCGTGAGCTGGCCAGGCTCATGCCGGAGGAGGACCTGGTATACTTCGGCGACACCGGACGGGTGCCCTATGGAGGGCGGTCCCGGGACATCCTGGTGCGGTATGCCCGGCAGGACGTGGCTTTCCTGCGCACCTTCCGGCCCAAGGCCATCGTCATCGCCTGCGGCACCGTGTCCACCACCGCTCTGGACGTGCTCCAGGCGGAGAACGATGTGCCCGTGTTCGGCGTGGTGGAGCCCGCGGCCCATGCCGCCGCCCGGCTGACCCGGAACGGGCGGGTGGGGCTGATCGGCACCAAGGCGTCCATCCGCTCCGGGGCCTACGAACGGGTGCTGGCCCGGCTGCGCCCCGGGACGCAGGTCACCGCCCGGGCCTGCCCGCTGCTGGTCCCCTTGGTGGAGGACGGCCGCTCCAGTCCCGGCGATCCGGTGGCGGAGACCGTGGTGGCGGAGTACCTGGCCCCCGTCAAGGCGGCCGGGGTGGACGCGCTGATCCTGGGCTGTACCCACTATCCCCTGATGCGCCGCATCATCAGCGCGTACATGGGGCCGCAGGCCGCACTGGTGGACGTGGGGGAACAGTGCGCCCGCTGGGCCAAGGAGCGGCTGGAACGGGACGGCCTGCGCAACCGTCCCGGACATACCGGCGTGCATCGCTACTTCGTCAGCGACAGCACGGAGGATTTTTCCGCCCTGGCCTCCGTTTTCCTGGGGGAAGACGTGGCCGGCGGAGTAGAGCAGATCGATATCACAGCCTATTAGCGAGGGAAGCCATGACAGAGAACGTGATCATATCTATAAAAGGTAAGCAGCTATACGCGGAGAGCAGCCCCGACGAGATGGAACTGGTCACCTCCGGCACTTTGCAGCGCGAGAGCGGCGGAGGCTACACCGTCTCCTATCAGGAGAGCGAGCTCACCGGGCTGGAGGGCACCACCACCAAGCTGCACATCGAAGGGCCCCGCGTGACCCTCCTGCGGGAAGGGAACATCAACTCCCAGCTCGTGTTCGAGGAGGGCATCCGGCACCTCTCCATGTACGAGACGCCCTATGGCGCGCTGTCCATCGGGGTGAGCACCAAGCGGATGCGCTCCACGGTGGACGAGGCGGGGGGCGATCTGGAGATCGACTATGCCATCGAGATCGACAACCTGGTAGCGGGCCAGAACCTGTTCCGCATGAACGTGAAGAAGAACCCGGCGCTGCGGCAATGACGGCAGGCCGGACATAAGGAGGTCCCATCTAATGACGAATCCGATCCAGGCCGCCCGGGAACAGGTGGCCCAGCTCACACAGGCCGCCTATGAGGCGGCCGCCGCGAAGGGGCTGCTCCCGGCAGGGCAGACGGTCCAGGGCACCGTGGAGGTGCCCAAAGACAGCAGGAACGGGGACCTGGCGTCCTCTTTCGCCATGGCCGGGGCCAAGGCCCTGCATATGGCCCCCCGGGCCATCGCCCAGATCGTTTTGGAGCATCTGGAGCTGGAGGGCTCCTTGTTCCAGCGGGCGGAGATCGCCGGGCCGGGCTTCTTGAACTTCTTTTACGCGCCGCGGTGGTACGGCGGGGTGCTGTCCGCCATAGAGGCCGAGCCGGAACGGTACGGCGCCTGCGAAGAGGGCAAGGGCCGAAAAGTGATGGTGGAGTTCGTCTCCGCCAACCCCACCGGCCCCATGCACATGGGCAACGCCCGGGGCGGCGTGCTGGGGGACACCCTGGCCAACGTGCTCGCCCGGGCGGGCTGGGACGCCTGGAAGGAGTTCTACGTCAACGACGCCGGCAACCAGATCCACAAGTTCGCCATGTCCATCCACGCCCGTTACATGCAGCTCATCTTGGGAGAGGACGCCTGCCCCTTCCCCGAGGACGGCTACCACGGGGACGATATCCGAGAGCTGGCGCAGGGCTTCTACGAGCTCCACGGCGACGCGTACAAGGACGCCCCCGAGGAGCAGTGGCTGGAGGACATGAGCCGCTTCGGCCTGGAGCGCAACATCCCCAAGATGAAGGAGGACCTGCGCAGGTACGGCATCGAGTATGACCAGTGGTTCTTCGAGTCGGAGCTCCACAGCTCCGGCTATGTGGCCCAGACGGTGGACCTGCTGACCCAGAAGGGCTGGACCTACGAGAAGGAAGGCGCTTTGTGGCTGGACACCACGAAGCTGCTGAAGGAGAAGTACGTCCGGGAGGGCAAGACCCGGGAGCAGGCGGACAAGCTGGACCTGAAGGACGACGTGCTGCGCCGGGCCAACGGCTTCTATACCTATTTCGCCGCCGATATCGCCTACCACCGCAACAAGTTCGAGCAGCGCGGGTTCGACCTGGTGATCAACGTGTGGGGCGCGGACCACCACGGCCATGTGGCCAGGCTCCAGGCGGCGCTGGACGGGCTGGGGCTGGACGGCTCCCACCGGCTGGTCATCGTGCTGATGCAGCTCGTCAACCTCCTCCAGGACGGCAAGCCGGTGCGCATGTCCAAACGCACCGGCAAGGCCATCGCGCTGCACGACCTGCTGGACGAGATCAGCGTGGACGCGGCCCGCTATTATTTCAACAACCGCGCCGCTACCAGCCCCCTGGACTTCGACCTGGACCTGGCCGTGCGCCAGGACAGCGACAACCCCGTATATTACGTGCAATACGCCCATGCCCGCATCTGTTCCCTGCTGGCCAACCTGTCCCAAGACGGCGTGCAGGCGCCCCGGTGCGCCGACGTGGACCCCGCGCTGCTGACGGCCGAGGAGGAACGCGCGCTGATCAAGACCCTGGCCCAGTACCCGGAGGAGATCCGGCTGGCGGCGCGGGACTACGATCCCAGCCGCATCGACCGGTATCTCACCACCCTGGCGGGGGATTTCCACCGTTTCTACAACTCCTGCCGCATCAAGGGCGAGCAGGCCGATCTCCAAAGCGCCCGGCTGAAGCTGGCCGACAGCGTGCGGCTGGTGCTGGCCAACGGGCTGGGGCTGCTGGGCGTGTCCGCCCCCAGCAAGATGTGAGCGGCGCGGCCCCGATGAAAAAATTTCTCCCAGGGGTTGCAATCTGTGCCGGAGCATGGTAAAATATTTCTATATGTATGATAAAGGAAGGAGTGAGGCGCGCGCCTCACTCTTTCTTTTGAGGATGCAGGGCCATACGATCCGGCGGAGCGGGCTCCACGGCGCGGCGCTGCGGCAAGTAAGGAGCTGACGCCAGATGGCAAAAGTGACAGACATGGTGGCCGAGCTGGCCCGCCCGATCGTGGAACAGGCAGGCTGCTCCCTGTGGGACGTGGAATACGTCAAAGAGGCCGGGGAATGGTTCCTCCGGGTGTTCATCGACCGGGAGGGAGGCGTGGACATCGACTGCTGCGAGGCGGTCTCCCGCCCGCTGTCCGACGCGCTGGACCAGGCCGATCCGATCCAGAGCAGCTACACCTTCGAGGTGTCCTCCGCCGGGCTGGACCGGGCGCTGAAGAGGCCCGGCCATTTCGCCCAGTGCATGGGGCAGAAGGTGGATCTGCGCCTGTACCGTCCCGTCGAAGGGCGCAAGGAGATCACCGGCGCGCTCACCGGCTATGAGGACGGGGCCGTGTCCGTGGACGGCGTCCGGTTCGACAAGAAAGACGTGGCCCAGGTGCGGCTGCACGTCGAGTTTTGAAGGAGTAGAACGACATGGCTAAGAAAAAGATCGCCGCAAAGAGCACGGAGCTGGACGCCAAGGAATTTTTCGCCGCCATCTCCGATATCGAAAAGGACAAAGGCATCCCCAAAGCCTACATGCTGGAAAAGATCACCCAGGCCCTGGTGGCCGCCTACAAGCGGGACCACGAGGGCATCACCGACAACGTGGTGGTGGACGCCAACGAGGAGCGCGGGGACGTGCGCATGTTCGTCAAGAAGGACGTCGTGGAGATGGTGGACAACCCGCACACCGAGATCGCCCTGGAGGACGCCCGGAAGGCCCTGCCCAGGGCCCAGCTCGGGGACGTGCTGCGCATCGAGATCAAGCCCAAGAACTTCGGCCGCATCGCCGCCCAGACCGCCCGGCAGGTCATCATCCAGGGCATGAGGGAGGCCGAGCGCGGCATGATCTTCGACGAGTTCTCCTCCAAGGAGCACGAGATCCTGACCGGCACCGTCACCCGGGTGGACGAGCGCAACGGTTCGGTGGCCATCCGGCTCACCTCCGGCTCCGAGTTCACCGACGCGTTCCTGTCCACCGGCGAACAGGTCAAGGGAGAGGTCATCCACGAGGGCGACCGGGTCCGGGTGTATGTGGTGGAGGTCCGCCGGTCCACCCGGGGGCCCCAGGTGCTCATCTCCCGCACCCACCCGGGATTGGTCAAAAGGCTGTTCGAGCTGGAGGTGCCGGAGATCTACGACGGCACGGTGGAGGTCATGTCCATCGCCCGGGAGGCGGGCAGCCGCACCAAGCTGGCCGTGTGGAGCGAGGACGAGAACGTCGATCCCATCGGCGCCTGCGTCGGCCCCAGGGGCCAGCGGGTGAACGCCGTGGTGGAGGAGCTGCGGGGGGAGAAGGTGGACATCATCAAGTGGTCCGACGATCCCAGCCAGTACGTGGCCGCGGCCCTGGCCCCCGCCGACGTGATCAGCGTCACCGAGCTGGAGCAGGGCAAGAGCTGCCGGGTGGTGGTGCCCGACGACCAGCTCTCCCTGGCCATCGGCAAGGAGGGCCAGAACGCCCGCCTTGCCGCCCGGCTCACGGGCTATAAGATCGACATCCGTCCCGCCAGCGCCCCCGAGCCCCCCGAGCAGGAGCCCGCGGAGGAGCCCATGGAGGAGACGGAGGAAGATATCGAGATCGAGGAGTGAACGTCCGCTGCTCATGACACCGGAAGGGGGAACGCACGATGCCAAAAAAGATACCCATGCGCCAATGCCTCGGCTGCCGGGAGATGAAGCCCAAGCCCGAGCTGATCCGGGTGGTGCGCTCCCCTGAGGGAGAGCTGTCCCTGGATTTCCGTGGGAAAAGACCGGGCCGCGGGGCCTACCTCTGCCCCGATGCGGCCTGCCTCGCCCGGGCGAAGAAGAGCCGCGCCATCGAGCGGGCCCTGTCCGTCCAGGTGGGGCCGGAGGTCTGGGAGGCGCTGGACGCGCAGATGAAGGCGGGTGACGGCGGTGACGGATAACGCCCTATCTCTGCTGGGTCTGGCCCTGCGGGGGAGCAATCTCGCCGTGGGGGAGGAACCGGTGGAGGAAGCCTGCAAGACACGCCGGGCCAAGCTGGTGCTCACCGCCCGCGACGCGGCGGAGAACAGCGCCGCCCGGGCCGCCCGCTGGGCGCAGGACGGAGACGTCCCGTGGATGCAGGCGCCTTGGGACAAGGAGACGCTGGGCGGAGCGCTGGGCCGGAGCGTTTGCGCCATGGCGGCCGTGACCGACGGCGGCCTGGCCGCGGCCCTGGCCCGAAGGCTTGCCGAAACGGACCCCGGATACCGGCCGCTGGCGCAGCGGCTCGCCCAAAAGAAGCCCGTCCGGCCCCGGCCGGCGAAGAAAAAGAACACGCGGGCCCGTAAGCCCGCCGTACCGGAAACTTAGGAGGTGGCCTGTTTGAGCCTTGCGAGATTGAACGCCCGGGACGTGGCCAAGGACTTTGGGATGCAAGCCAAAGCCATCACAGCCATTCTGTCCGAGCACACCAAAGAGAACGTATCTCCCACCAAGATCTTGACCGACCGGGAGCTGTCCATCATCTTCGAGCATCTGACCCAGCACAACCAGGTGGAGTCCATCGAATCCATCTACGCCGACGTGTACCACGAGCCGGAGGCCAAGCAGGAGGCGGCCTCCGCGCCCAAGGCCGCGCCCGCCAAGCGTCCCGCCCCCGGCAAGGACGGCAAGGCCGCGCCCGCCCAACCCCAGAGCCAGAGCCAGGGCCGGCCCGCCCCCGCGCCCCAGAAGGAGCAGTCCAAGGCCGCGCCCGCCAGGCCCGCCAGCCGCACCCCGGAGAAGAAGGTGGTGGACACCCGCAAGGGCGGCGGCGTGAACCTGGAGAAATACGATCAGCGCCTGGAGGATCTGGCCCCCGAAAAGGCCGACCGGATGCAGACCGGCAAGCAGAAGTTCCAGAACCGGAACAACAAGAGCCGGGGCCAGAGCTTCGGCAGCAAGCGCAAGCAGGAGGAAGCGGAGAAGATGCGCCGCCTCCAACTGGAGATCGCCAAAAAGACCCCCCTCTCGGTGAAGATCCCCGACGAGATCGGCGTGGGCGAACTGGCCTCCCGGATGAAGAAGACCGGCGCGGAGGTGGTCAAGTGCCTCATCCGCAACGGCGTGATGGCCTCCCTGTCCGACATCATCGACTACGACACCGCCGCCCTGGTGGCCATGGAGCTGGGCTGCAAGGTGGAGAAGGAGATCATCGTCACCATCGAGGAGCAGCTCATCGACGTGTCCGAGGACAAGGAGGAGGATCTGGTCCCCCGCGCCCCCGTGGTGGTGGTCATGGGCCACGTGGACCACGGCAAGACCTCCCTGCTGGACTATATCCGTCACGCCAACGTGGTGTCCGGCGAGGCAGGCGGCATCACCCAGCACATCGGCGCCTATCAGGTAGAGGTGCATGGCAAGCCTATCACCTTCCTGGACACGCCGGGCCATGAGGCTTTCACCGCCATGCGCGCCCGGGGCGCCATGGTCACGGACATCGCCATCCTGGTGGTGGCTGCGGACGACGGCATCATGCCCCAGACCGTGGAGTCCATCAACCACGCCAAGGCGGCCGGCATCCCCATCATCGTGGCCATCAACAAGATGGATAAGCCCGAGGCCAACCCCGAGCGGATCAAGCAGCAGCTCACCGAGTACGAGCTGGTGCCCGAGGAGTGGGGCGGCGAGACCATCATCTGCCCCATCTCCGCCAAGACGGGCATGGGCATCGACAGCCTGCTGGAGATGGTCACCCTCACCGCCGAGATGCGGGAGCTGAAGGCCAACCCCAACCGCACCGCCCACGGCGCGGTCATCGAGGCCCGGCTGGACAAGGGCCGCGGCCCTGTGGCCACGCTGCTGGTGCAGAACGGCACGCTCAAGCAGGGCGACGTGATCATCGCCGGCATGGCGGTGGGCCGCGTGCGGGCCATGACCGACCATAAGGGCAACAAGGTCGCCTCGGCAGGCCCCTCCGTCCCCGTGGAGATCATCGGCATGGGCGAGGTGCCCGGCGCGGGCGACGACTTCCACGCCGTGGCCGACGAGCGCATGGCCCGGGAGCTGGTGGAGCAGCGCAAGAGCGAGATGAAGAACGCCACCACCGGCACCACCAAACAGAAGGTGTCCCTGGAGGAGCTGTTCAGCCAGATCCAGGCCGGCGAGATGAAGGACCTGAACGTCATCGTCAAGGCGGACGTGCAGGGCAGCGCCGAGGCGGTGAAGGCCAGCCTGGAGAAAATCTCCAATGACGAGGTGCGGGTGCGGGTCATCCACTGCGCCGTGGGCGCGGTGAACGAGTCCGACGTGATGCTGGCCGCCACCTCCAACGCCATCATCGTGGGCTTCAACGTCCGCCCGGACAAGAACGCCGCCGAGTCCGCCGCCCGGAACAAGGTGGATATGCGGATGTACCGGGTGATCTACGACTGCATCAACGAGATCGAAGCGGCCATGAAGGGCATGTTGGCCCCCAAGTTCCGAGAGGTCGCCTTGGGCGAGGCCGAGGTGCGCCAGGTGTACAAGATCACCGGCGTGGGCTTCGTGGCCGGGTGCTACGTCACCGAGGGCAAGGTGGCCCGGAACGCCCAGATCCGCCTGGTGCGGGACGGCATCGTCATCCACGAGGGCGTGATGAACTCTCTCCAGCGCTTCAAGGACAGCGTGAAAGAGGTCGCCCGGGGCTACGAATGCGGCATCGGCATCGAAAAGTACAGCGACATCAAAGAGGGAGACATCATCGAAGCCTTCGTGATGGAGCAGATCGAGGTCTGATCGCACAGGGGCGGGCGGTTTCGCCCGCCCCTGTTTCACCGTAGAGACGTCCCCAGATGGAAGCCGCAGGCGAACGCCGCCTCCATATCGTACGATCGGATCTCTTCCAAGCTGTCACAGAGGGCGGACACCCGGCGCAGCAGGTCGGGCGGGCAGGCTGCCTCCAGCGCGATCCGGTTCTTTTTCGCCGCGCAGGCGCATCCGTCCCGTCCGCGCTGGGCGTCACGGTCGTAGAAGCCGTCCAAACTGTATTCACTGGCGTATTCCCAAAGGACGCGCATTAGTTCTTCCATAATTACACTCCTCCAAATCTGAACATAATGTTCAGATTCATTGTATCAGAACATTATGTTCTTGTCAAGAGGCGATTTATTATGTCAAAATTTCCGGAACGCTTACTATCCACGCGCAAGGCACGCGGCCTTTCCTGCCAGGCAATGGCAGATATTTTGAATGTCACATCACGCGCCTACCAATACTATGAACAAGGCAAACGGGAGGCCCCTTATGACAGGCTGATTGCCATAGCCCAAGAGTTAGATGTTTCTATTGATTATCTACTGGGACTAAAAGATGACCCAAAGTAAGGGAGGAGCCTTATGCCAAGCAATCGCATCGGACGCATCAATGAGGAGATCCAACGGGAGATGATCTCATGAGCCTGAATGAACGGCTGAAGGCGTTGCGGCAGGAAAAGGGGCTGTCGCAGGAGCAGGTGGCAAGGGAGCTGTCTGTTTCCCTGAGCGCTTATCAGCGGCTGGAACGGGAAGGCAGCACGCCCAATTACGCAAACTTCCTGCACCTTGCCGACTTTTTCGACGTTTCCATGGACTATCTGGCGGGCCGCACCGATGTGCGGGAGATCGGACGGTGATCGATCGTGTCCACTTTTCCGACCCGATTACAAGAAGCCAGAAAAAACGCGGATTTTCCCAAAAAGAACTTGCCGAGATCTTGCACATCACGCCCCGCGCCTACCAATACTATGAAGAAGGGAAACGGGAACCACCTTATGACCGGCTCGTCCATTTGGCCCGCGAGCTGGACGTTTCCATCGATCATCTGCTGGGACTGACCGACCAGTGAACACCTCTACAAAGGAGGAAAACGATATGCCAAGCAATCGCATCGGACGCATCAATGAGGAGATCCAACGGGAGATGGCCTCCCTCATCCCCACGGTGAAGGACCCCCGGGTGGCCGGGGCAGGCATGATCTCCGTCACCGCCGTGGAGACCACACCGGATCTGAAATATGCCAAGATCTATATCAGCGTGCTGGACAAGTCCGCCAGCGCGCAGGCGCTGAAGGGGCTGAAGTCCGCCGCGGGCTATCTGCGCCGGGAGCTGGGCCGTACCCTGGACCTGCGCAACACCCCGGAGTTGTCCTTCGTGCGGGACGATTCCATCGACAAAGGCGCCCACATCCTGGACATGCTCCGGGACCCCAACGTGGTCAAGCCCGCTAACCCCGCCAATGCCCACATCGTGCTGGACGAGGAGGAATGAACCATGGACATCCGAGAAGCGGCGGAGTTTTTGCGCACCCATGACGAGTACCTGATCCTGACCCACAAGCGGCCCGACGGCGATACCATCGGCTGCGCGGCCGGGCTGTGCCGCGCCCTGCGCAAGCTGGGCAAGACCGCCTGTGTGCTCCCGGACCCGGACGCCACCACCCTGCTGGCGGGCTACCTGGACGGACTCACCGCCCCGGAGGGATATGTCCCCAGCACGGTGGTGAGCGTGGACATGGCCGCGCTGGGCCTGCTGCCGAACGCTGCCCAGCCCTATCGGGACCGCATCGATCTGGCCATCGACCACCACCCTTCCCAGGAGTTCTTCGCCCGGGAGACCTGCCTGGAGGCGGACAAGGCCGCCTGCGGCGAGATCGTTTGGAAGATCTGCGTCGAGCTGGGGACCATGGACGCCGAGATCGCGGCGCCGCTGTATGTGGCGGTGTCCACCGACTGCGGCTGCTTCGTGTATGCCAACACCACGCCCCATACCCACCGGGTGGCGGCGGCGCTGATGGAGCAAGGCATCCCGTTCCAGGACCTGAACAAGCGGCATTTCCGCACCAAGTCCATGCGCCGCATGAAGCTGGAGGGCCTGATCTTGCAGAACATGCGGCTATACCACGGCGGGACGGTGGCGGTGGCCCCCGTCTCCCTGGACATGATGGCCCAGGCGGGAGCCACCTCGGAGGACACCGACGACCTGGCCGCGTTCCTGGGCCAGATCGAGGGCGTGCTCCACACCGCCACCATCCGGGAGCACGAGGGCGGCGAGTGCCGCATCTCCCTGCGCACCCGGGCCGAGCTGCTCAACGCCACCCAGGTGTGCGCACGGCTGGGCGGCGGCGGGCATAAGGCGGCCTCCGGGTGCAGCGTGAAGGGCACGGTGGAGGAAGCCGAACGGGCGATCCTCGCCGCGATCGATGAGCAGTTGGCCCAGTCCGCCCAGGACCGACATTGACAGGAGGCCGCCGCGATGGCCAATGGCATTCTCATCATCGACAAGCCCCAGGGCTGGACCTCCATGGACGTATGCGCCAAGCTGCGGGGGATGTTCCATGAAAAACGGGTAGGCCACGCCGGGACGCTGGACCCCATGGCCACCGGGGTGCTCCCGGTGTTCCTCGGCCGGGCCACCCGGGCGGTGGAGTTCGCCTCCGATTCCGATAAGGAATATATCGCCGGATTGAAACTCGGAGTTTCTACGAACACCCAGGACACCACCGGAGAGACCTTGGAAACGCGCCCCGTCAACGTCAGCCGTGAGGACGTGGCGGCGGCGCTGGCCCGATTCACCGGGGACATCGAACAGGTCCCCCCCATGTACTCCGCCATCAAGATCAACGGCAAAAAGCTCTACGAGCTGGCCCGGAAGGGCAAGGAGGTGGAGCGCAAACCCCGGCCCGTCACCATCCACGCCCTGGAGCTGCTGGAGGACGAGGTCCCGCCGGGGACGGACTACCTGCTGCGGGTGGCGTGCTCCAAGGGCACCTATGTGCGCACCCTATGCCACGATATCGGCCAGGCCCTGGGCTGCGGGGGGTGCATGAGCTCCCTGAGGCGCGTGAAGGCAGCCGGCTTCACATTGGCCGATCGTGTTACATTAGAGGCCGTCCAAGCGGCGGTGGACCGGGGGGAGGGAGAGTCCCTGCTGCTACCGGTGGATCTCTGTTTCCCGGACAGGCCCCTCTTGCTCCTCCGGGGCGCCGGTCCGGAAAAGAAGCTGCGCAACGGCGCTTCCCTCAGCGCCCACGACCTTCCCGACGGAGAGTACCGGGTATACGGCATGGACCGCACCTTCCTGGCCCTTTGCCGGGTGGCGGACGGCAGGCTCACCACCGTCAAAAGCTTTTTCGAGGTGTGATGATTGATGGAAAAACAACGCAGAGTGATCGCCCTGGGTTTTTTCGACGGGGTGCATATGGGCCACGGGGCGCTGCTGCGCACTGTGGCGGAGCGGGCCAAGGCGCTGGACGCGCTCCCCTGCGCATTCACCTTCGACCACAGCCCTGCCGCCGCCGTCACCGGGCGGGCGGTGCCGCTGCTCACCAGCGTGGAGGACCGGACCCGGCTGATGAAGGAGCTGTACGGCATCCGCGAGGTGATCGTGGCCCCATTCGACAGGATGCGGCAGATGGACTGGCAGGACTTCGTGGTCCAGTATCTCCAACAGGAGCTGGGGGCGGTCCACGTGGTGGCGGGGCACGATTTCCATTTCGGCTATCGGGGGGAAGGCGATCCCCGGCGGCTGGAGGAGAAGTGCGCCGGATCGGGCATGGGCTGCGACATCATCCCCAAGGTGGAGGTGGACGGGGTCACGGTGTCCTCCACCTATATCCGTACCCTGGTGGGAGCGGGCAAGATGGAGCGGGCCCGGTGGTTCCTGGGCCATCCCCATGTCCTGTCCGGCCCGGTGGTCCACGGCCATGAGCTGGGCCGGACCATAGGCACCCCCACCGCCAACCTGCTGGTGCCCGAGGGCGTGCTCTCCCCCGGCTTTGGGGTGTACGCCACCCGGGTCCACCTCCCTGACGGGGTGCATCTGGCTGTGACCAACGTGGGGGTGCGCCCCACGGTGAACGCAGACCGCACCGCCGTCACGGTGGAGCCCTGGATCCTGGACTACAGCGGGGACCTGTACGGCCAGGACGTCCGGGTGGAGTTCTACACCCAGCTCCGGCCGGAGCGGAAGTTCTCAGGCGTGCAGGCCCTGCGCGATGCCATCCTGGAGAACGCCCGGCAGACCCGGGACTATTTCAAGAAAACGCTGAGGTGAGCGCCCATGCTGGCGACATTCATCAATATGCTCCTGATACTGGCCGGAGGGGCGGCGGGGATGCTGTTCCGGAACCTCATAAGCAGCCGCCTCCTGGCCGTCCTCACCCATGCGCTGGGCCTGTGTGTGTTGGGCATCGGGATCGGCAGTATGCTGGGCACGCAGGACATGCTGTGCGTCATCGTGTGCATGGTCGCCGGGACGGCGGTCGGGAACGCCATCGACATCGAGTCACGTTTGGAACACGCGGGGGACCTCCTCCGGGCGAAGCTCGTCAAGGAAGAGAGCGGCAGCCGCTTCACTGAGGGCTTCGTGAACGCCTCCCTGCTGTTCTGCGTAGGGGCGATGGCCATCACCGGATCCATCGAGGCGGGGCTGCACCATGACTATGAGGTCATCATCTCGAAAGGGGTCATCGACGGGGTGACCGCCGTCTCCTTCGCCGCCACGATGGGGATCGGCGTGCTGTTCTCGACGATCCCCCTGCTGATTTACCAGGGCGGGATCACACTGCTGGCGGGCTGGGTGGGGCCATATCTCCCCCCGGCCGTCATCACGGAGATGACTGCGGTGGGCGGCGCGCTCATCGTGGCCATCGCCATAGACATGCTGAGGCTGGGCCGGGAGAAGATCAAGGTGGGGAACATGCTCCCGGCCATCTTCCTGCCGATCGTCTACATACCGCTGGCGGGCCGGCTCGACACACTGTTCTCCACCTTCTCCCACTAGGACCGGCACGGGCATGTGCCGGCCTCCGATCCCGATGCGTCCAAGCCCTACACTATGGGATATCGGGGCAGAGAGCAGATCATCCGCCCCTCGCTCACTACGGAGGACAATGCCAACGGTATGAGGTCAAGCGGCGGGGATCGGAAGCGATCCTTCGTTCCTGCTATGAAAAGACACACGGATCTCCAGTCTATCAGGGGGAGCTCGCCTTTTGGTGAGCTCCCCCTGACGAATGTCCTCCTGGGGCCAGGCAATGCAGAGGAACTGCCTGGAAAGTCAGCTCCTCCAAGCCCATCCTCGTCAGGGGACGTACCTTCTGACGAGGATCTTTCTTTCGAAAAACGTCCGGAGCGATCCCTGCATCACCCTGCCGTCGAACTCCTGGATGGGGAAACTGCCGAAGCTATGGCCTAACGGCGCTTTTCGGAAAAGGGACTTTTCCATCCTACCGTTGCGCCGTGGGGAAAAGGGTGCTATAATGGCAGTGTTTCGCGTCCTCACCCCCTCGGGCCTGTTCGGGCCAAAGGGGAGCGCACACTCAGCATCCTCAACCATCAAGGAAACGAGATGATCCGATCTTGACCATTATCATCGCAGGCGCCGGAAAGGTGGGCGCCACCCTGGCCGAGCACCTGGCGGACGAGGGCCACAGCGTCACCATCGTGGACGAGTCCGACGCCATCCTGGACCGCCTGTCCAACCAGTTGGACGTGATGTGCCTCAAGGGCAACTGTGTGTCCCGGGACGTGCTGCTGGAAGCCGGGGCGAAGGAGACCCATGTGGTCATCGCCGCCACAGGTTCCGATGAGATCAACCTGCTGTGCTGCCATTGCGCCCACCGCATCGGCGTGCCCTATACCGTGGCCCGCGTCCGGGGCGCGGAATACGTGAACGAGCTGGATACCCTGAAGAACGATCTGGGCATCACCATGCTCATCAACCCGGAGCTCACTGCGGCCGTCGAGATCTCCCGGCTGCTGCGCTTCCCCAGCGCCGCCAACATCGATTCCTTCGCCCGGGGCCAGGTGGAGTTGGCGTCCTTCACCGTCCAGGAGGGCGACTTCCTGGCGGGCAGGACGCTGGCCTCCCTCTCTTCCAAGCTCCAGGGCCTGCCCATGCTGCTGTGCGCGGTGGAACGAGGGGACAGCGTATCCATCCCCAACGGCGCGTCTTTGCTGGCCGTAGGGGACCGGGTGTCCGTGGCGGGCACGCCCAACGGCATCCACCAGTTCTTCAAGCTGCTGGGCCGTCAGACGCACCGCATCCGCAACGTGTCCATCATCGGCGGCGGGCGCATCGCGTTCTATCTGCTGCGCCAACTGGAGCGGTTGGGGATGGATTGCAAAGTGATAGAGAAGGATGCCGACCGGTGCAGGGAGCTGGCGGAGGAATTCCCCCACAGCCTCATCCTCCATGGGGACGGCACCGATCCGGAGCTGCTCACGGAAGAGCGCATGGCCTCCAGCGATGCTTTCGTCGCCCTCACCGACCGGGACGAGGACAACCTCATCATCTCCCTCTACGCCCATCAGGCAGGGGTGTCCAAGGTGGTGGCCAAGTCCAGCCGGCAGAACTATACCGCGATCGCCCGGTCCGCCGGTGTGGAATCCGTGGTGTCTCCGAAGCTCGCCACGGCGGGGCTGATCCTGCGCTTCATCCGGGGGCTGCAAAACTCCAAGGGCACGGTGATGGATGCTCTGTACCGCATCGCTGGGGGCAAGGCAGAGGCCATGGAGTTCCTGGTCTCCGCCGCTACCCGCAACCTGAACGTCCCGCTCAAGGACCTCAAGCTCCGGAAAGGGGTGCTCATCGCCGTCATCGTCCGGGGGAAACGGGTCATCATCCCCGAGGGATCCACTTGCCTGGAGCAAGGGGACGACGTGATCGTCATCGCCCGGGACAGCGGCATCCTGGATCTGAACGACATTTACGCCGACGGCGGTCTGGGCGTGGGAGGCTGACGGCATGAACTTCAAATTGGTGCTGCGCATCACCGGCCTGAGCCTGTTCATAGAGGCCGGGGCCATGCTCGTCCCCATGGCGGTGGCCCTGATCTACGGGGAAAGCCCCATCCCCTTCCTGTGCTCCATCCTGCTCGTCCTGGCGGCGGCGTCCGTGCCGGTGTTCCTGTTCAGGCCCAAAACGGATTTTTTCGCCCGGGAAGGCTTTTTCACCGTAGGACTCATCTGGGTGCTGTTCGGTGTGTTCGGCGCGCTGCCCTTCTGGTTCTCCGGCCAGTTCGGGCCGTACATCGACTGTCTCTTCGAGACCATATCGGGGTTCACCACCACCGGCGCCACCATCCTCACCGCCATCGAGGGCCTGCCCATGGGCCTGCTCTTCTGGCGCTCCTTCACCCACTGGCTGGGGGGCATGGGGGTGCTGATCCTCACCGCCGCCCTGCTGCCCTTCCTGGGCATCAGCTCTAATTTCCTCATCCGGGCGGAGAGCCCCGGCCCGGTGAAGAGCAAGCTGGTCCCCCGGGCGTCCCAGTCGTCCAAGATCCTATACGCGATCTACCTGTCCCTCACGGTGCTGGAGGTCCTGCTGCTGCGCGTAGCGGGGATGGACTGGTACGACGCCGTCACCCATGCCATGTCCACCGCGGGCACCGGCGGCTTTTCCGGCCGAAACTCCTCTGTAGGCTCCTTTGGGAGCCCGGCCATCGAAATCATCATCACGGTGTTCATGCTGTTGTTCTCCGTCAACTTTTCCGTCTACTTCCTGATCCTCACCGGCAAGCTCCGGCAAGCCCTCAAAAGCGACGAACTGCGGTTCTTCGTGATCATGGTGGCGCTGTCCGTCGCCGCGATCGCGTGGAACCTCCGCAGCATATATGACGGGGTGGGCGAATGCGTGCGGTACGCCGCGTTCCAGGTGGCATCCATCGTATCCACCACCGGCTTCGCCTCCGCCAACTACGATCTCTGGCCCGAGTTCTCACGGATGCTGTTGGTGGTGCTCACCTTCATCGGGGCCTGCGCCGGGTCCACCGGAGGCGGCATCAAATGCGGGCGCATCCTGATCCTGATCCGTTCCGCCCGCCGCGAGGTCCGCTCCATCATCCATCCCCGGGCGGTGTCCGTAGTCCGGCTGGACGGCGCACCGGTGGCTGAGAACGTCATCGGCACGGCACAGTGTTACTTCATCATCAGCCTGTTCCTGGTGTTCGCAGCCGCGATCGTGGTCGGGCTGGACAATTTCTCGTTTGGGACGACCCTCACCGCCGT
Organism: uncultured bacterium; assembly: GCA_947643715.1. GTDB lineage: Bacteria > Bacillota > Clostridia > Oscillospirales > Oscillospiraceae > Enterenecus. The sequence continues at coordinate 2,354 of CANRXB010000042.1, read as the reverse complement.
CATCACCTGCATCAGCAATGTAGGCCCCGGCCTGGAGATGGTCGGTCCGGCAGGGAATTTTTCGCAGTTCTCTGTGCTGAGCAAGCTAGTACTGTCGTTCATGATGATCTTGGGCCGCCTGGAGATGTATCCCATCCTGGTCCTGTTCAGCGGCAGCGCGTGGAAGCGGTCATGAGTCCAGATCTGCGTCCTCCTTTCCATACCGGAGGACGCAGATCTTTGGCGGGATTTGGAAAATGTCAAGGGTTAAATGCAGAAAAATCTAAAACACTTTTTTGTGCATTATTTACAAAAGCAGTTCTACCCCTTCAATGCCTGCCCCCTGGGCAAGCTCCAGCAGCACCCGCCCGGCACACCTTCCCCCAAGGATGCCGCGCGGGTATTCATTTACCCATCGCTGGACCCGCAGGGCGTCGTCCTCTGTTATCCTGGTGAAGTCTGTCCCTTTCGGGACCTGCCGCCGAATCATCCTGTTCCCGTTCTCGTTGCTCCCGCGTTCGTATGCGCTGTATGGATGGCAGTAGTATATATGCGTCCTGTCCTCTCCGCCGGTCGCGGCCCGCGTCATACCCTCCCAGTCCTGGAACTCGCTGCCATTGTCCACGGTGATTGTCTGGAATATCCGGCGGAAGTTTACGGCCCCCAGCTTCTTTTCCAGCATATCCAGGACGGCCACCACGCTCGCCATTGTCCCGTCTGGCATAAGGAAGATAAGGTCCGCCCGCGTCATTCGTTCCGTCATGGTCAGGAACCGCTTCTTGCTCCCGCCCTCCTTGGCCGACAGCACAGAATCCATTTCCCAGTGAAACGGCTCTTCCCGCTTCTCCACCACTTCCGGCCTTTCCTCGATGCTGTCCCCCTTCGGCGCTCTTGCCGCCTGCACTTTCTTATACTCCGTCTTTCTTTTCCCGCCCATTGGCAGGCTTTTATTGGTCACTCGCATAAATACCCCGTCGTTGATGTACTTATACACGGTCCACTTGGAGAGGGTGACAGAGAACGTAAGCCCGTCCTCTTTGATTTTGTGCAAGGCCGCTTCCGGGGAGTATCCATCATCCGCGATTTTCCCCTCGATGTAGTTTGCCAGCTCGTGGTCGTTCCCCAGTTTGATGTCCGGCCCCTTGGCCCGCAAATTCTCCTGATACTTCCGCTCCGCCGTCTCCGCGCAGTATACTTCCCTGTCAACCAGGTTTGTATCCCGCTGGATGGTCAGGCCCCGCTTGATTTCCCGCATTATCGTTGTATAGTCCACCCGGAGAGTACGCGCTATCTCCGACTTGCTTTTCTTCTCCTTCAACATTTTTTCGATTCTAAGCCGGTCCTTCCATTGCAGGTGCGTGAATGTGCGTCCCTTTTCGCTGCTCATTGTGAAATACCCCCTTCGGCGTTTTTGTGGGATATTAACACAGAATAAACCAGAAAATCAATAGTTCAAGCGTTCTAAAAACGCAGTTGCCGTAGGCTGTTTAGCCTACGGCAAAATTATTTTTCCTCGGCTTCCAGCAGCCAGTCCGTCGTCACGCCCAGCGCCTCGGCAATCGCCCGCAGTTCAAAGTCCTGCACCATCCGCAGGCCGTTTTCAATCCGGCTGATGCAATCCCGCTCCAGGATAACGCCGCTGACCTGCACCCGCGCCGCCAGGTCCGATTGCGTACATCTTTGGCGCGTCCTCTCCCGCCGGATTTTCTCGCCCGATACGTTCCGCTGGCCGTTGTAGTTAAACGCTTTCACCATTCCACCTCCAAAACGTGTGGTGTATTAAAGAATTTTGTTTGACATTACCACATCCACGGTGTATCATTGTGGCAATATCCCACTTGTGGTAATACAACACAAAACATAACCGAGACAAAAAGGAGATGCAAACAATATGGCCCTCGTATCATGTCCCGAATGTGGCAAAGAAATTTCTGACGCGGCGCAGGCTTGCCCGCATTGCGGCCACCCTATCCAGGAGCCGCAGTCCCAGGATGCACCCCCGGTCCCCCGCAAAAGCAAACGTCCCGTTATCATAGCCGCTTGTGTCCTTGCGCTGGTTGCCGTGATTGGCATTTTTGTCGGCTTCCAGCAGAAGCGGTCCAGCAACAGGGCGGCGTATATCGCCAGCTTGAATGAACTCCGAACACAGGCAATCCGTGGCGGCTCGATTGCAGAAACGATGTGCAATCTCACAAAGAAGGTCTGGTACAACACCATCTACGAGAAAAAAGACAGCGGCACCGACAAATACACCAGGAGCGGCGGCGTGTTTCACGATGATTTCAACACATCCCTCTCCAACTTGTACGCTGATGATAGTGTGTCAACGCCAATATGAAATTGTAAGAAAACGCCGAAGAAATTTTGTAGTTTTT